>DASUEK010000301.1:0-19050 GCA_036275115.1 Permianibacter sp.
GCGTTCAGATTGGTATGGCGCTGCGGGGCCGCGGCAGTTGCGGTCATGATCAATCCTCGTTGGGCAGGTCGGTTACGACGGGCGGGTCAAAAATCGGCGCGTATTATCACCGATCCGCCATGGGGCACGCCACGTCGGCGTTGCCGGACGTAGTGTGCACAGCGCTGGTGCAAACCGGGAAGTGGAATAAACATGCCAACTGGGCTGGTCAAAAAGGAACCAAGCCTTGGCAGCCGTTTCCAAGCATGACGCGGCAGCAGCCGGCAGGGAATAAGGACCAGGAACATGAACAGACTGAAAGCAGGAATTGGTGTAGTGGCCGCCGCCCTGTTGGTGGCTTGCGCCAGTAGCAGTGGCCCTTTTGTGCGCTCCGGCGAGCCACACGGGATTGTTGATCTGGATATTCCGCGACAGGCTCATCAGCAGTACGAAGCGTTCTTCCTTGCCGTTGACGGCCAGAATGTCGTGCCGGATCGCAAGCAATTGCTGTTGCGGCCGGGCCAGCACACCATCCGGCTCGGTGCCAAACTCGAAAATCTCTATGGCGCCGGCGCCATATCCCGGCCTGGCAATCGGACGTCCGAGCACGGCACGGTGACTATCGACGTGAAGGAGGGCATGCGTTACAGCGTGGCGGCCAAACTCGAGGGTCCGTACACCGATGATTGGCAGGCGATTGTCAGCCGCGAGGCACCGCTGCAGGGCTATGCCAGCCGTTGATCGATTCGATCCCTATAGCAGCCAACGCCGCGCTTGATCGCGGCGTTGCTGTTTCGGCGCGGCTTGCGCTGACAAGTTGCCCGGAAATGGTTATGGTTTGCCATCATCGTTCTGGTCACTTCTGTAACCGCTGGAGACTGCATCGTGTCCGACTTTCCATCACAACAAGAAATCCAGGCCCGGCAATGGGGCATGTTCATCCATCTGTCGATCCTCGCCGGTTACCTGATCCCGTTTGCCGGCTTCATCATCCCCATCGTCATGTGGCAAATGAAGAAATACGAGCATCCTCTGATTGATGCGCATGGCAAGAATGTCGCCAACTGGCTGTTGTCGTTCCTGCTTTATGGCTTTGTCTGCTGGATTCTGGCGCTGATCCTGATCGGTTTCTTTTTCCTTTGGATACTTGGCATCCTGAATATCGTGTTTGCGATTATCGGTGGCCTGAAAGCCAACAACGGCGAAGTCTGGGCCTATCCGTTCACGATTCGCTTCTTCAAATGAGCGCGCTTTGATCGAAAAAGCCCCGCAGTGCGGGGCTTTTTCTTTATTGGAAAAGCGCCGTGATCGGGTTAGCGCTGCTCTTTCGGTGGTGTCCGGATGATGAGCATGCGCAGCTCGGTCATGTCCTCGATGGCGTAGCGAATGCCTTCACGGCCGAGGCCGGAGTCTTTCACGCCACCGTAGGGCATGTGATCGACGCGCCAGCTCGGGATATCGCCAATGACGACTCCGCCGACTTCCAGCACATCCCAGGCGCGCTGGATCTTGTAGATGTCGCGGGTGAACACGCCGGCTTGCAAGCCGAAATCGCTGTTGTTGACTTCATGGAGCGCGGCATCGAAATCGCTGAACGGCGCGATGACGGCGACCGGGCCAAACGCTTCCTGACAGGAAATATTGGCGGCGTTCGGCACGTTTTCCAGCAGGGTGGCTTCCAGCATGGCGCCTTGCCGTTTGCCACCGCAGAGCAATGTGGCACCACCAGCCACCGCTTCGTTGACCCAGCCTTCAAGGCGCTGGGCTTCTTTCTCGGAAATCATCGGGCCGATGAAGGTGGCCGGATCTTTCGGGTCGCCCATTTTCAACGCCTTGGTCGCGGCAACCAGCTGATCACGGAAAGTCTTGTAAATGGCTTCGTGCACCAGAATGCGCTGGACGCTGATGCAGCTCTGGCCGCTCTGGTAGAACGCGCCGAACACCACCCGCTTGACCGCGTCTTCGATGTCGCTGTCGTGGTCGATGATGCAGGCGGCGTTGCCGCCGAGCTCCAACACCACTTTCTTCTTGCCGGCCTTGGCTTTCAGATCCCAACCGACTTGCGGCGAACCGGTGAACGAGAGCAATTTCAGCCGTTCGTCGGTGGTGAACAGATCGGCACCGTCACGCGAGCAGGGCAGAATCGAGAACGCGCCTTTCGGCAGCTCGGTTTCGGCGAGCACTTCGCCGATGATCAGCGCACCAATTGGCGTCATCGAGGCCGGTTTCAGCACGAACGGGCAGCCGGCGGCGATCGCCGGTGCCACTTTGTGGGCGGCCAGATTGAGCGGGAAATTGAACGGGGAAATGAACGAGCAGGGGCCGATCGGCACCCGCTTCCACATGCCGGTGTAGCCGACCGCGCGGGCGGAGATGTCGAGCGGCATCACTTCGCCGTAAATGCGCACCGACTCTTCGGCGGCGATACGGAAGGTGTCGATGAGCCGGACCGCTTCGCCGCGGGCGTCGTTGATCGGCTTGCCGTTCTCGATGGTCAGCGCCTGAGCCAGCTCTTCCAGCCGTTCAGTAAACCGCTGCACGCAGTGCTGCAGGATTTGCTGGCGCTTGTAGGCCGGCAGCTTGCGCATTGGCTCGCTGGCGGCATCGGCGGCGGCGATGGCGGCATCGATGGCCTTGGCATCGGCCAGAGCGACCCGGGTTGCGACTTCACCGGTGTATTTGTCGATCACGGCGAGGTCTTGGTTGGCATAAACCGGGGCATTGGCGAGATAGTAGGGGTAGGCTGGCTTGAGCACGGGGGCGATCTCCGGCGGGTCGGCTGGCCGATGCGGCCATGTTTAATATTTTGAACAGGCTAGCCGTTTTGGCTAGCGATGTAAACCGCGGCGTGCGGGTGTTTCGGGGGACAAGGGGGCGGTATGGCGGTACTGAAGGTCTGGCTGGGCGACCTCACCACGCTCGCGGTCGATGCCATCGTCAACGCCGCCAATACCAGCCTGCTGGGCGGTGGCGGGGTCGACGGTGCCATACACCGTGCCGCCGGTCCCGGGCTTCTGGCAGAATGCCGCACCCTCGGCGGCTGTCCGGTTGGCGAGGCGCGATTGACCAATGGCCATCTGCTGCGTGCCCGCTATGTGATTCACACCGTCGGGCCAATCTGGCAGGGCGGTGATCGCGGCGAGCCGGCGCTGTTGGCGGATTGTTATCGCAACAGTTTGCAGCTGGCGGCCGCACACGCCCTTCGGCGAATCGCGTTTCCTGCAATCAGCTGTGGCGTGTATGGCTATCCGCCCGCGTTGGCAGCGCCGCTCGCGGTGAACACGGTGGTGACGACATTGCGCTTGTATCCGCAAATTGAGGAAGTCACATTCTGCTGTTTCAGCCGTGAGTTTGTCCCGCTATACCGCGATGCGTTGGCCGCGCAGGACGGCGAGGGCTGAACGACAGGTACCGGTTGTGACGGTGGAATTTGAGCCACAACCCGTGCGCTGGACGTAAGAAAGCCGGCGACTGACAACGGTTTTTCTGAAGTCCGACTTGCTATAAAACACGAGCGCTTTCATGTACACGAAAGCGATGTCAGTCACCAAACAACAACAACGCCTTCAATCAAGGTAAGCAAACCATGCATGTCGTCATGACCGGTGCCACCGGCTTTCTGGGTAGCGCACTTGCTGCGCTGCTGTTGGAACAGGGCTGTGAACTCAGTGTCTTCGCTCGCAGTGCCGCCAAAGTGCGCCGCAAACTCGGCCCACAGGTCGCGTCATTCAGTGCCTGGCACGATGCACCGACCCAAGCCGACGCCGTGATCAATCTGGCTGGCGAACCCTTGATTGGCGGACGCTGGACCGACGCCAAAAAAGATCGTATTCGCGCCAGCCGGATCAGCACCACTCATGGTCTGGTGCAGTGGTTGAGCCGCATGCAGTTGCGTCCGGATGTGCTGATCTCCGGTTCAGCGATTGGCTATTACGGTTACAGCACCGAGCAGTTGTTTGGTGAAACCGATTCAGCCGGCAGCGATTTTGGCGCCCGACTCTGTGCCGACTGGGAAGCCAGCGCCCGTGCCGCCGAAGCGCTCGGCATGCGCGTTTGCCTGGTGCGCACCGGTGTCGTATTGCATCGCAGTGGCGGCGCGCTGGCGCGCATGTTGCCGGCATTTCGCTTTGGTCTTGGCGGCCCTATCGGTTCGGGGCAGCAAGGTTTCTCCTGGATTCATCTCGATGATTGGCTCGCTGCGGTCATGTATTTGCTGACCCATCCCGAATTGTCGGGGCCGTTCAACCTGACTGCGCCGCAACCGGTCAGCAATGCCGAATTCAGTCAAGCATTGGCACAGTCGCTGCGTAAGCCCGCTGCGGTTCGTGTGCCGGCGTTTGTGCTGAAACTGATGGCGGGCGAGGGCGCTGAAGTGCTGTTGAACGGTCAGAAAGTCATGCCGAACCGCTTGCTGGAATCCGGGTTTGTGTTCTCCCGACCGGATCTCGCGCAGGCGTTGGCGGATGTGCGCGGCTGATGAAACGGCGTATCGATCAGATCCTGAGCAGTTTTGGCTACTGCTCGCGCTGGCAGGCGCGGGTGTGGATCAATGCCGGCCGGGTCCGCGTCGGCGAAACCGTGCTCGACGATTTTGCCCAGAAAGTGGAACCGCGCGATGTGCTCGTTGATGGCGAGCCGATCCCGTTTCCGGATGGCATGCTGATCATGCTGCACAAACCGCTTGGCTATGTCTGCAGCCACGACAGCGGTGAGGGGATGCGTGTGTACGATTTGCTGCCACCCGCGTGGCTGCTGCGCGAGCCCAAACTGGTCAGTGTCGGTCGGCTCGACAAGGACACCAGTGGCCTGTTGTTGCTGACCGATCAATCCGCGCTGGTGCAGCGCTGGACGTCGCCGAAGCACCACGTTGAAAAAGTGTATCGGGTCACTGTCGATCGGCCGTTGTCACCGGACCTGATCAGCACATTCGCGGCCGGTGTGCATTTGCGTGGTGAAGACAAACCCTGTCTGCCCGCAAGCGTGAACATTCGCGCGCCGCTGGAGGCCGATGTCACCGTAAGTGAGGGCCGTTATCATCAGGTCCGGCGCATGTTCGCTGCCTGTGGCTATCACGTTGAAGCACTGCACCGCGAACGCGTGGGTACGTATGAATTGGCTGACTTGCCGGTCGGAGCATGGCGCAGCCTGCCGCTGCCCTGACGGGAAACCGGAGCCGGCTGCACCGTGTCGAAAACAAAAAACCGCAATCTTGATTGCGGTTTTTTGTTGGGGTCAGTCGCCAGGCGCGGTTTACTTTTTCTTGGCGAACTCGGTCATTTCCTTCATCAAGCGCACCATCACCGGTTGGTATTTCGCTTGAATGGCTTCCTCGTCAGCGACCGGCTGGTCGTTACGATCGGTAACGGCATTCTGGGTGTAGCCGGTCGAGCGCAGCGGAAAGACCAGCTTGTAATGCTCGTCAGCGTAACCGACGCGGTCCCAGTCGCCGAACACCAGCTCCTTGCGTTCACAATCGCTCAGCAGGTTGCAACCGAACGAGTAGTCACGCGGGTCGTTGGTGACGCCGAGCAGGGGCAGCACGGTCGCCGGAATATCGAGATGACTGCTCAGCTTGTCGACTTTGGCTGGCGTCTGATTCGGCACATGAATCAGCAACGGTACCCGGGTCTGCTCTTCATGGAATTGCGAGTTGTGGCCCCAGTGGCCTTTTTCCATGAACTCCTCACCGTGGTCGCCCGTGATCACGACCAGCGTGTTGTCGAGCAAACCTCGCTTCTCCAGCGCAGCAATGGCACGGCCCAGCTGGCTATCGAGGTGATGCACCGAGTTCAGGTAACGGTTGTAGATGAGCTCAATGTCCTTTTCGAGATCCATCGTCGCGTAATTGAGGTCTTCGAGATAGTTCTTCTTGATCACGCTTTCTTCCGGAAAGTAGTAGCGGGCGTGTGCAGATTCGAAGAAGTGGAATGCAAAGAACGGTTGATCCGGTTTGCGCTGATCAAGAAATTGCTCGAAGCGATCGACGCCGCGGCGGTCAAATTTCCAGCCCGGGCCATCGCCTTCGGGCAGATGCATGTGCTCGGCCGGCACGTTGACCCACACCGTTTTGTCGAACTCGGGATAACTGAATGCCGAGCTGGTCGAAATGTGCAGCTGGTAATTGAGTTCCTGTATGCGATCGATCAGCACGGGACTGCGGCGATTCTCCAGCACGGTAAACCAGTAGGTGCCGTAGAGGCCGTAGAACTGGGTGAAGATGCCCCAGCGGGTACCGTTGCTGCCGCTGTAATGACGGCGGAAATGCACGGCCTTGTCGGCGAACGCTTGCATCTGCGGCATGATTTCGCCGTTCAGGGTGTCAGCCCGCCAGCTTTCGGCGACCAGCCAGACAATGTTCAGCGGCTTTTCCGGTGCGACCGTTTGCAGCGGTGCTTTCGGGTAATTCAGCGCGGCGTGCTCGGCGGTTTTGAATTCGCTTTGCCGGCGGACTTGGTAGCCCAGTTTTTTGAGCAGGCTGTTGACCGTGGTCGGGTTGTGGAAGGGGAACGCGTTGGCCGCTGCCAGCACCGGCGAATGGGCAGTGGCATGCGCGCTGGCGTAGGCAATCCGCTCGGTCACCGTTACCACTAGGAATAGATAGAGCAGTTTGCGGTAGCGACCGGCAAATCGCTGATCGAGCGCCTGACGCAGCCGGTTGTCGCGCAGCAGATACCACGCCAGCACCTGATGGCCAATCAGCAGCAACACAATCAGCACCGCGAAGCTGATCATGGTGGCAGTATCGGCACCCATCGAGGCGATGCCGCCAGGGGTGGTGATGAGATTCCAGACAAAACCGTTCAGGTGGAACGAGAAGATTTTGTAAATGCTGAAATCGGCAAACAGCGCAATGTTGACGATGGCACCAAGCAGCGCCGCAATCACCATCAGCACGCGCAAGCGCAGTCCATGCAGACGTTCGCCAAGCAGCTTGCCAATCGCCCAGACCGGCAGCAGTGCCGGTACGCTGTACAGAAATGCGTAGGTCAGCCAGACCACGGTGGCGAAGCCAAACGAGAGTGCCGTGTAACCGTCGTGATGCACCAGGAACGGCAGCGAGAACAACAGGTTCAAGAACCACAAACAAAAGAAGTAGTGCCGCAGTGGCAGCAGACGATCGAGGACAGCGGTGGACATTGAACGCGATACCTGAAAAAACCGGCCGGCAGGATAGAGAGTTATTGGTCAAAAAACAAGCAGGCGGGGCGCTATTGCGCGCCTGTTGTCGAGCTCAAGAAGCTATGACTCCCGCCATGAACAAACGTGCGAGCGGTGCAGTGTCCGATCACAACATTAAGCGCGGCTTAGCCGGCGTGCGGAGGCTCAAAACCGGAACTGGCCGACCGTTTGCTGCAGCCGACCGGCGAGCTCGGTCAGTTGTTCACTGCTCTGGACAAAGGTCAGTGTGGTTTGCCGGGTTTGATCGGTGATGTGCTGGATGGCGTTGACATCCTGATAGACCTGTTCGGCCAGGCTGGCCTGTTGCTCGGTGACACCGGTGATGGCCTGGTTGCTGTCGGCGATGCTGCGAACCGAGTCATTGATGGCTGACAGTGCCTGCGCGGCCCGCTCGGCTTGGGTCTGACTGGCGCTGGCCCGTTCGGCACCAACGGTCATCAACGCGACAGAATCGCGGGTCGTGTGTTGCAGCGCTTCGACGATTTGCCGGATCTCGTCAGTGGATTCTCCGGCGCGCTGTGCCAGTTTGCGTACCTCGTCGGCGACCACCGCAAAGCCGCGGCCGCTTTCACCGGCACGGGCCGCTTCAATGGCGGCGTTCAGTGCCAGCAGGTTGGTTTGATCGGCGATCTCACGAATGACGTTGAGTACGCTGCCGATCCGGTTGCTGTCTTCAGCGAGCTTGGTGATCAGCACTGAGCTTTGTTGCACGTCGGCCGCGAGCGCGCGGAAGGCTTCGGTCAACTCGGCGACGACACTGCTGCCACTCTGTGCCAGTTCGCGGGTCTGCCGCGACACCGACTGGGCGTGGGTGGCCTGCTGCAGCACGGTTTGGGCACCAGTCAGCATTTCACGCACGCGCTGTTCGATCTGGCCGGCGCTCTGCTGCTGCGACTGCATGCCGGAGCGGGTTTGCTGAGCGGCGTCGCGCATGCCATCGACCGCGCCGCGGACATCGCGACTGGCGGCTTCCACTTGCCGGATCACGGTCAGCAGCGCTTCCTGCATGGCGTTGAATGCGCGGCCCATCTCACCGACTTCGTCCCGGCTGTCGGCGGTGACCCGAACACCGAGATCGCGCTGGTGCTGCACTTTCAGCATGGCTTTGAGCAGGGTGTCGATATGGCGTTCGACGAAGACAATCAGCGCCTGCGAGCCAGCCAGCACCGCCAGCATCAGCACGAACACCATGCCGGCGTAGGCGGGCGCCTCGGACCAGAACACGTCCATGAATGACAGGTTCTTGCCCGCCTCGACCAAGGCGGAGTGTGTGCGGTTGATGGCGAACAGGGTCAGCAGCGACATGCCGACGAAAGCGACGATGTTCACCAACCAGAATTTGTACTTGAGCGGCAAATCACGCATGGAACGGGCAAATTAGCTGAACGACAGTCATACAAGGGTAGAAGAAAACCGCCAAGCTGCCAGTCGACAGGCCGTGAGAATGGCCGGAATTCACCAGCTCCAGAATGCATCAAGGCGACCATCGGTCGCCTTGATTTGCCGCAATTCGGATTTTAGCTTGACCCGGTCGCGGGTCCGTTCAGCCTTCTGGCTGGGGCCGTGCGCGCCACCCTTGCGCAGGATGGGAGCACAGGCATGGCGGTTTCGCGCTTTCACGTCCTGTTTCCTTTGGTGGAGCGGTCGCCGGTGGCGACAACGCGGCGCGATTGTGTCGGACCGCGGCGGCGGGCACAAGTGCAGACTGTTACCGTTGATGTCGCGGTGTTTGGCGAGCGCGGCTTGGCAGCGATGCGTGCTTTCAATCAACTGAGCACCGCCCGCGTCAAGCGGTCGGCAGCGTTTTGCGCCAGCGCTGCCACCAGCTCAGCAGGATACCGGTGGCGGTCAGTCCGGCGATGATGATCAGCGCTGCGCCCGCCAGTGACAGCGGATGAATCGGTTCGCGCCAAAGCAGCCAGCCGAAGGCAAAGGCAAACACCACCTGGGTGTAACTCCAGGCGCCGATGCGGCCGGGCGGTGCCAGCATGAAGGCGCGGGTCATCAGCATCTGGCCAAGCGCCGCCGTGATGCCGAGACCGAGCAGCGCCGGCCAGTCGCCGCTGACAATCGGCTGCCATTGCAGGAACGCCGGGATCGCGGTGATGACCGTGCTGATCAAACTGAAATAGAACACGATCATGTGTGCGGTTTCGGTATCGGACATGCGCCGTATCGTCACTTTCGAGCCGGCCGCCAGCACCGCGCCGAGCAAACCCAGCAGATACACCGGCGAAAACGTGTCGGCGTCAGGCCGCACGACCAAGGCGACGCCGGCGATGCCAATCAGTCCGGAGAAGAGATAGCGCTTTTTGAATTCATCACCGAGCCAGAAATAGGCAATCACCGGAATCCAGATCGGCGCGGTTTGCGCCAGCAGCGTCACTTCGCCGAGCGGCAGCACACCGAGGCAGTAAAAGTACAGGTACATCGAGGTGATGCCGGTGGTCGAGCGCAGAAAATGAAAGCGCAGCTTGTCGACCTTGAAAACCAGTTTGCCGCGGGCAAGCAGGTAGGGCAGCAGGATCAGCAGCGCGAACAGATTGCGGAAGAAAACGATCTGGGCGTTGCTGTAGTGCGGTGCCAGGTATTTGACCAGCGCACCGAGGCCGGTGAAGACCAGTTCCGACAACAACAACAGCATCGTGCCGCGGGCGATAAGCGTCGCGTCCGCGCGGGAAGACAAGGACATGATGAGGCCGGCAGCGAGGCGCTGTCCTTCGGGAGCAACAATTTGCCGGCGCGAAGTATAACGGCTCTCCGCGATGGCTGCTGCGGCCACTTGCCGGCTGGCTCACGGCGCCACTTGGCGTCGCTGGCGTCACAGCACAAGAACCTGCCTGATGCGTCAGGGTTGCTCACCGAGCGCAATGGGGCGGTTCGGATCGGTGATCCACTCGCTCCACGAGCCGGGATACAGCCGTGCCGGCGGCAATCCGGCCACGGCCATCGCAAAAATGGCGTGGCAGGCCGTGACACCGGAGCCGCAGTAACTGACCGCCTGATCGCCGACGTCGGCATAACGCGCGCGCAATACATCGGCCGGCAGAAAGCGACCATCAGCGCCGAGGTTGCCGGCGAACGGCAGGTTGATCGCACCCGGAATATGGCCAGCGACCGGATCGATCGGTTCTTCGCGGCCAGCGTAGCGGGCCGGCCCGCGGACATCGATCACGACCTGGTCGGCTGTTGGTGTCAGCAGTGCGCTGGCGTTCACCGTTTGCCCGGCCTGCAATACGCCAATGAATGGCTGCGCCGTTACCGTTTCGTCGCCAGCTTGCAGCGGCAGTCCGGCAGCAAGCCAAGCAGGCAGGCCGCCATCAAGCAATGTGCAGTGATCATGGCCGAGCCAGCGCAGCAGCCACCACAAGCGACTGGCGTACACGCCACCCGCGTCATCGTAGGCGACGACCTGCGTTGCTGGCCCGATACCCCAGTGTCGAAACGTGCTCGCCAACTGCGCCGGTTCCGGCAAGGGATGGCGACCGGTTTGGCCGCGAATGATGGGGCCGGACAGATCCTGCTCCAGATGCGCATGCAGCGCACCCGGAATGTGACCGGCAAGATACTGGCGGCGACCCCAATCGGTGTCCTGCAATTGCGAGCGACAATCGATCACGCGCACATCGTTGGCGGGTTCAGACAACAAACGTTGCAGCGCCGGAACATCGATCAGCAAATCAGACATGGCAGTGAGCGCGGGTGAAGCGGGGAGGCGGTATCATAGCCAAACCGGTCTGGTGCGACCAAACCGGTTTTGCGTGACTAAACTGGTTTTGCGTAAGCCGTACCGGCCTTCATTGCCTGCTCCCATGAAACGTTCTTCACCTTCTTCGCCGAATGCCTCCGCGTGGCAACCCGCGTTTTGGTTGCAACATCCGGGCTTTGCCAGCATCGCCAGTGCGGCAGCGCGCTGCTGCGACTGGCCGGACTGGCCGTCACCCGAAAGCTATTACGCCGCCCTGTCTGCCGGGGCACCGGTACAGTTTGTTGGCGTGGATGTGCAAGCGTATGAAGATCACATTGCCGAGACCGGTCAGGTGCCGACCCGCTATGCCTGTTGGCACGACCTGTTCAATGCCCTGATCTGGCATCAGTTTCCGGCCAGCAAAACAGCGCTCAATCGGCTGCACCAAACCGCGAAACTGCAACTCGGCAATGGCCAGCGCGGGCGCCGGCGTGATGCGGCCACTCTGTTTGATGAGAATGGTGCGATTGTGGTCTGCGCGGATCTGTCGCTGTTGAATCTGATTCGCCACATGGATTGGCCCAATCTGTTTGTGAGCCAGCGGGCCGCGCTGTCAGATCAGTTGCGGGTGTTTTTGTTTGGTCACGGCTTGTTGGATCAATTGCGCCAGCCGTTTCTGGGGCTGACGGCGCATGCCATGTTGCTGCATGAACCGGATCTCGCGGCTTTGACGCCTGCCGCGCTCGACGCACGCGTCGCCGAAACGGTAGCCGCCAAGCAACAGCACTGGACGCCCGCAGAACTGTTCCCGTTGCCGATTCTGGGAATGCCGGCGTGGTGGCCGGGTAATGCCGAGCCGGCGTTTTATGACAATACCCAGTATTTTCGCCGTGAGCGGCGGCGTCAGCCACCACCGTCAGACAACGCCTGACATTGCGAGGTTACGTTGACCAACGCACGCTCACACACAGTCCGCTCGGGCTATTGCTGCTCAGGGAAATGCTGGCGCCCAATTGCATCGCCGCTTCCCGGGCAATGGCAAGGCCGAGTCCAGAGCCGGTTGCCTCATTGCCAAGCTCACGGAAAAACGGTTCGAACACCTGCTCTTGTTGATCGGTGCTGATACCGGGTCCCTGATCGCACACGCGCCAACAAAGTGCGCTGTCGTCCCGGAAAATCTGCACGGATACATCACTTCCAGCTGGCGAATACCGCAAGGCGTTGTCGAGCAGGTTGCGCAGCAGCGCCCGCAGTACCAGTTCATTGCCCGAAATCGTTTGTGGCACCGGACATTCCAACAACAAGCGTTGTTGGCGTCGCTCAGCCAGCACCGTCAGTTCTGCGAACAGTTGACGAGTGGCTTGGCCCAGTTCGAGTGTCGCTTTCGGCGCCGATTGTTGCGGCCCGGGTTGCCGCAAATGTTCCAGCCGGCTCAGCAGCAGCAATTGCTCGACCAGTCGGTTGGTCCGGACAATGCCTTCCTTCACGTGCAGCAAGGCCGCGGCGCGCGCTTCGCCGTCTTCGGCAAGGGCATTTTCGGTGTGGATCTGCAGCGCGGCGAGCGGGGTTTTCAGTTCGTGGGCGGCATCGGCAATAAATCGTTTTTGTTGCTGAAAAGCTTCTTCCAGGCGTGCCATCAAGGCATTGAAGCCACGGACCAGCGGTTGCACTTCTTCTGGCACCGTGTCGACCGGCAGCGGAGCCAGCTCGGACGGGCTGCGTTCGCCTAAGGTGCGGGTCAGCGTTTTCAGTGGTTTCAGCGCGTGACGCAGGCTCAGCAGAATCACCAACGCCATGACCGGCATCAACAGCAAAGCGGGCCAGATGGTTTGCAAGGCGATCTCGGCCGACAGTTCGCCGCGGACATCATCGCGATGACCGACTTGAATCCAGCCGCCGCTGGCGTTACTGAGCGTGAACACCCGCCAAGTGTGTTCGCCATGCACCATTTCGCTGTAGCCGGCGACAAAATCGGAAAACGGTGTAAACGGCGCTGAATCCGAGCGCGCTTGCAGCTTGCCTTCGGCACTCCAGAGCTGAAATGCGATCTTGTTCTCGTACGCATGGCCGAGCGCGTCCCGCTCCCACGCTTCGTTTTCATCGCCGTGTTCATCCACGTCAATATTGTTGTGCCAGCTTTCAATGGCGAGCAGACCGGCCTGGCGCTCGATGGCCGGCGCCAATGACGCGCGCAGCACCTTGGCGTGCTGAGCAAGTTGGGCGTCGAACACTTCTTCCAGTTCGTGCCGGCTTTCGCTGTAGCCGGCCAGCGCTGAAATCAACAGCAACAGCGCGAGCAATCCGAGCAGGGTGCTCAGCAGATAACGACGCAGACTCATGACGCGGTGCTCTTCACCGCTGACGAAAGAGGGTCGATGGTGTAACCGATACCGCGCACGGTGCGGATCAAATCGTTGCCAAGCTTTTTGCGCAGATGATGCACGTGCACCTCAATGGTATTGCTGCCCACTTCCTCTGCCCAACTGTACAGCGTTTGTTCCAGTTGTTCACGGGTCAGAATGGTGCCGCGGTTTTCCAGCAGTGCCAGCAACAAGGCAAATTCACGCCGTGGCAGGGTGACCGGTTCACCGCTGATGCTGACCCGGTGGCCGCTCGGGTCGACACTCAGTTCGCCGTGTTCGATCAGGTTCTCGGCGCGGCCGCCCCGGCGACGCTGCAGCGCGCGCAGCCGCGCCAAGAGTTCGTCAAGATTGAAGGGTTTGCCGAGATAATCATCGGCGCCGGCATCGAGCCCGGTCACGCGGTCACTGATCTCATCGCGCGCAGTCAGGATCAACACCGGGGTAGTGTCACCGCGTTTGCGCAGCTGGCGAAGTGCATCAAGGCCATCCAGTTTGGGCAGGCCCAAATCGAGAATGACCAGGTCAAATTGTTCACTTTGCATGGCCGGGCCGACCGCAGCTCCGTCCCGGAACCAGTCAACGCTGTACCCGGCCCGGCGTAGCGCAGTCACGATGCCGTCGCCCAACAATTGATCATCTTCTGCCAGCAGGAGTCGCATGGATCACTTCTTCAGTTTTTTCATGATATTGGCTTGCAGGAGCTCCGCTTCCTTGTGTCGACCCTGATCAGCGAGTTCGCGGCCCGGGCGTGGCGGCGCCTGTAGGGCTTTGCTGATCGCCACAGCGGCTGCCACATACTCACCCTGATCGAACAGGAAGTCGGCGTAAAAATAATTGCTGTCGATGCCATCCGGATTGTCGGCCAAACCCGCCTGCAAGTGTTCGCGGGCTTTGTCATCGTCGCCGAAGCCAATCGGCCAACCCGGCACTTGATAGTATAGGCTGCCCAGGCTGGTGTTGGCCGAACCGGCCAGCGCATGTTTGTCCAGCGCCAACGCCGCTTCAAATTTTTCCCGCGCCTGTTTCACCAAGCTGAGTGCACCGAGGCCACCCTTGGCACCCGCATAGGTCGACAGGATGATACCTTCCCAGATCAGCGGTTCCGGCTGATTCGGTTGTGCCTTGCTGACTGTGGCTGCCTGGGCCGCCAACGCGGCGAAGGCTTTTTCCTGCTCGGCTTCCGGCGTCTGGTATTTGATTTCGGCCCAGCGCGTTTGCAGCGCGACCACGTCCGGACTCACGTCGGCGAGCGCGGCGCCAGCAAGACCGAGACTGGTGATGGCCGCCAACATGAAGCGGGACAGCAAACGAAGCGATGATGTCATGACGGATTCTCCTCAAGAACGGGCATAGCGTTTGACCAGCGGCAGCTGTTTGGCGAGCGCGCGGTCGACGAGTCGGGGAAATACAGCGTTGATGCGAACGAACAGCTTTTCCGGCCAGCCAAGTTGACGGCGAGCAGGGCGGGTGCGCAGCGCGTCGACAACCGCGCTCGCCACCACGGCAGGCTCATCCATCTGAACTTTCAGCGCCGCATTCAAGGCCACGACATTGGCCGGATTGAGCGCGGTGCGGGTCGCCCGTGGCGACAGCGTGGTGACCGCGATATCGCAGTCCGACAATTCCCGGCGCAGACTCTCGGCAAAGCCAGTCAACCCGAATTTTGCCGCGGCATAGGCGGCATAGCCCGGATGGCCGATGCGGCCGAACGTCGAGGTGATAAAAACCAGATGCGCGCCGCGTTGCAGATGCAGCAGTGGTAGCAGCTCATGGGTCAACAGCATCGGTGCCTGCAGGTTGAGTTGCACGGTGTAGTCAATGCTGTGCACTGATTGCTCTTCAAACAAACCGAACTGGTTCCAACCGGCATTGTGGATCACGGTGTTGATGCCACCGGGAAAGTGGCGGGCGGCATCGGCAATGCGGGCACGATCAGCGGCGACACACAAATCCGCCGCTACCGTTTGCACGGCATTGGGGTGGCCCAGCCGTTGCTTCAATGCCGCCAGTGCGTTCGCATCGCGACCTTGCAACAACAGTTTCGCGCCCGACGCCAGCAGCTGGCGGGCGATGGCCTGGCCAATGCCACCGGTGGCGCCGGTCAGCAACACACGTGATTCAGGCGGCGTGGGCATGAGCGTGATCTCCGGGCAGCGGCAATGAACGGAACACATCGCCGTAAAGCTGGTAGAAGCGATTGGCGGCGTGGATGATGGCGGCTTGATCGGTGGGGTTGTCGACACGATTCATCAGACCGCGGAAAAATTCGACGTGCTCCAGATCAAGCGAGCCGTGCGACAGCAGATAGGAAAACGCTTGCTGCGGCAGATTCAACTTGGCCTTGATGATGTGTGCGGCTTGCGTCGCCAGCGCGATGCTGGTGCCTTCGAGCACTTGCACCATGCCGAAGAAGCCGACCGGGTTGCGCCGCTGCACGGTGTCATAGGCATACGCCACCATCAATTCGGTCGCGAACGACGGCGTGCCATGGCGCACGGCCTCCGGGTTGGCACCGCAGGCGCGAATGTCATTCAGAATCCATTCTTCGTGGCCGATTTCCTCTTCGATGTATTCGGCGGCAGCGGTGCGCAGCCAGCCATGTTGCTCATCGAGCCGGGCGCCGACTGCCATCATCAGTGGCACGGTGTGTTTGACGTGGTGATAGGCTTCGGTCAGGAAGGCGATGTAGGTCGGCAGGCTGATGTGGCCGGCCAGTGTCTGCTGAATAACCGGTGCAGTCAGCAGATGCGCCCGCGCATCGGCGGTGGCGTGTTGCAGCTGATCATAAAATGACATCTTGAGTACCTCGTTCAACACGTAGAAGAATGGGCGAGCGCTGGCGCGCTGGTCTGCGCCGACTGGCGTTCGTGATAGCGGGCGTTCAGTGCCTCGCCATAGCGTTGCCAAATCGCATCGCGCTTTGGTCGGCCGTTGCTGGTGAGCAAACCATTGTCCGGGCGAAAGCCCTCAGCGCTGATCACGATTGCCTGCAGGCGGGCGTAATCCGGCAGCCGTCGATTGACGCGAGCAACGGCGGCATCAATGGCAGTCAGATTGACGCCGGCGCGCGGCACGATCACCGCCGACAGCGCCGGCTTGCCGTCGCCAAACACACTCGCTTGCAGAATGTCCGGCTCGGCCAGCAATTCGCTTTCTGGCCATTCCGGTGACACGTTGCGGCCGAAGCTGGTGATCAACAGGTTTTTCTTGCGGCCCTGGATATGCAGAAAGCCATCGGCATCAAAATCGCCGAGATCGCCGGTTGCAATGGGCGCATCAGCGGAAGTTGCGGTGCCGCCGAGGTAGCCGAGAAAGGCATTGCCGTGCACGCGGAGTTCACCATCGTCGGCGCGGCTGATGCGCACATGCGGCAGCGGCTTGCCAACGGTGCCGGCGCGACGTGCGCCGGGTGCATTCAATGCCACCACGGACGCACACTCCGACAGGCCATAGCCTTCGTAGACCGGCACGTGGCAGGCATCGGCACGGGCCAGCAATTCCGGCGCGACGCGGGCACCACCGACGGCAGCGAATCGCAGGGTTTCGAGTTGTGCATCCGCACCGTGTTGGCCGAGTTGATCGAGCAGGCTGCTCAACATTTGCGGCAGAAGGATGATGCTGTTGGCTTCAAATCGTTTGATGCTGGCGAGCAAGGCTGCCGGTTCAAATTGGCTGCTGCCACGCAAACCGACTTCGCTCAGCGGCGGCAGCACCACGCGAGCGCCACTCAGCAACGCGGTATAAACGCCGGCGACGTTTTCCAGCAGCACCGCCAGCGGCAGCACACAGAGATGGGTGTGGATGGCCAGTGTGCTGGCGATTGCTTGCAGCGATTGCGCAACTTGCCATTGATTGGCCGCGCTCAGGCAGACGCCTTTCGGTGCGCCAGTGGTGCCGGAGGTGAACGTGATCTTGCTGGTGCCAGCAGGCAATGCTGGCACGTGCGTCGGCGTGAGGCGATAACCGGTGACGCCGCTTGCGAGTGCGGAGTGGGGCGGCAATGCGATGGGTTCGCCCATGGCGGCGCCAAGCTGCGCCGGCGCCAGCAGCAGTTCGATACCGGCGCTGGTCAGCACGTGCTGTTGCTGGCTGGCGGTGAAAAACAGTGGCATCGGAACGCAGACCACACCAGCAAGCTGTGCTGCCAGATCCCAGAGCACAAAACTGACGCTGTTATCGAGCTGAATCGCGATCCGCTTGATCGGCTGCGCGCGCAGCCATTGCTCGGCGTCCAGAACGTGCGTCAGCAAGGCTTGATAGCTCAGCGTGTGCTGGCCATCTTGCAACGCAATCTGGTCCGGTCGGCGCAGTGCCAGCTCCGTCAATCGTGCCAGAACATTCATGCCGATTGACTCCGGAAGGCTTCCGGCACCAGGGCGGCCATGACCGTGCACGGTTGATCGTAGTAGCGGCCCCAATCGGACGCGGCAGCGCCCAGCCTGTTCTTGTCGGCGGCTACCAGCGGTGCGAGTGGAATGCCGTGTTTGCGAAACGCGTTGGCCACGGTGTTGGTGACGTTGCAAACCACCGCGCGATAGCCTGCGGCGCCGAGCCAGCGGCCCATTGCGCCAATCAGTACCCGGGTGGCGCCAGCGGTTTCACCAACCAGATTGCCAACCTCGGCGATGTCGGCGCGCTGCACGCGATGATCCACATGCTGTTGCACCAATTGCTCAACCGGCTCATCGAAATACTGTTCGAGAAACAGCGGCTGGGCGCCGGCATCGCGGCAACCGGCGGCGGCAACCAGTTTGCCGCTGGCGTCCCGCAGGCCGAACAGTATCGGCATGAACGAACTGATGCGGGCGCCGTAGGCGCGCGCAAAACCGGTTCGCACGAAGGCTTCGAGTTCGGCACGCTCGGGGTGCTGCTGGGGATATGCCGCAAACTGCAGCGGACCGTGCATGGCACGGGCGCTAGCCAGGACTTCAGCGGTGCAGGCCGTCATGACCAGACTCCTCGGTTTCGGATGGAGTCAGTGTCAATTTGCTAACTTAAGACCGGATTAAGCCGCTGTCGGGAAATTTGTGCTGTGTTCGGCACTATTGCCGGGAACTTTTTGTCTGGGGCGCGTCGGTGATTGCTGTCAGCAGCAGGGTGACCGGGCGTTCCGCTTGTACGATCAGCACGGCGTTTTGACCACAGCTGACCGCCAGCGCGTGCGCCAGTGAGACTGGCGTATGCAAGACCAGAAAGCTGGTTTCGGCAGGCCAGTCCGCGTCGGGATCGGCGCTGTAGCCGACGCCTGCGAAGAACGGTAACCGTCGTGCCAGCAGCACTTGCACCAGCGCCGCGTTGCGACTGCGATTCAGTGTCGCCGGCAGCTGATGCGACCGCGGATTGTGCGCGGTGATGAAACACGCGTGCTGACAATTCTGCTGACGCAAACAGGCATCGAGTGTCGCGGAGCGAGCGCCAATCTGCAGCTCACAGTCCCCTGAGGGCAAGTGCACACGGTAGTGGCTGGATTGATAGGCTGCCAGCAGCGAGGGCGCAAGTTTCATGATCACGAATGACGACCGGCATGGGTGTAGACATGCTGCCATTGGTGTTGCGCTGGTGACAGGGGGAGTACGTCCGAACGCGTGCTGCGGATGCAGGGAAAGCGGGATTTTGCCGGGGCCAGAAACAAAACAGCCACCGGGGACGGTGGCTATCGTGCACAGACAAGAGCGTTCCAAGAACTGCCAATGTACTGCAAAGAATTTGGTCGGAGTGACAGGATTCGAACCTACGACCCCCACGTCCCGAACGTGGTGCTCTACCAAGCTGAGCTACACTCCGACTGTACTGCAACTTCTAAGGTTTTCCGGGAAAAAACCTCAGCTGCGACGGCTTACT
>DASUEK010000302.1:0-12547 GCA_036275115.1 Permianibacter sp.
GTTCAGCACCGTGATCATGGTGCTGCTGGTGCTGATTGGTGGGTTCTACATGGTGCCGGATCCTACCTCCGGCATGACCGTGATCAGCTCGCAAGATCGCCGCGTCCAGTACAACGCCATTGCCGTTGCGCTCGGCGGTGCAAGTCTGGCGACCTTGTTGATTTCGCTGGCTGGTTTTTATCTGACCAGCAACAGTTTGACCCGTGATGTTCGCACCCGCATGGGTGCCATCATGGCTGCAACACCGGTCAGCAATAGCGCACTGTTGCTGGGCAAGTGGCTCGGCAATGCCGGCTATCTGGGCTGTATTGTCTTGGCGTTGATCCCGGGTGGCATGTTGGTGCAAAGCCTGCGTGCGGAAGCCCCGATTGTGCTCACCGATTACCTCAGCGTCTATGCGCTGATCTTTCTGCCACAAATCCTGTTTGTGTCTGCGGTGTCGCTGTGGTTTGAAACCGAGCGCTGGCTGCGTGGTCGCCTCGGTGATGTGCTGTACTTTTTTCTTTGGGTGGGCTTTCTGTCGTTGACCATCAATGTCGGCGAAGACATGGCGATGACCAGCTGGCAAGCGATGCTGGATGTCACGGCGATGGGCTTTGTCATCTGGCAGCTGACGTTGGCATTTGGTACTTCGTCACTGAGCATTGGTGCGAGCACCTTCGATGCCAGTCTGGCACCGGTAATATTGCCGGGCATCGATTGGTCAATGGCTTGGCTGCGTGCGCTGGCGCTGATTCCGGCGCTGCTGGTATTTTCACTCGCCGTGCTGCGGTTCCATCGCTACAACCCGGATCGGGTCAAGGCCGAGGCGGCTGTTGGCGGTCAGGCGTGGTGGCAAGGCTTCAACCGACGGCTGGCGTTTTTATCGGCGTTGCTGAGGCCGCTCTGGCGTTTGTTGCCGCTGTTGCCGGCTCCGGTGCGCCGGGTAATGGCCGATGTGCTGATGACGTTTGTTGCGACGCCGGTGTGGCTGTTGATGCTGGCAATCGGCTATCTCATTGCTGTGCTGACGCCGACGGATTCGCTTGGCATGAGTCTGGTGTTTTGCCTGTCAGCCGGCGCCTTGGCTTGCGCTGACATCGGTTTGCGCGATGAACAGAGTGGCATGTGGCGGGTACTGGCGACAGCACCCGGATTGCAGGAGCGGTTTCTGCGTTGGAAATGGTTCAGTGCGTTGACGACCTTGCTGTTATTTGTCGCGGTGACTGTGATCCGGATGTTGCTGCATGCACCTGCGCAGGCGCTGATGGTGCTGGTTGGCGTGGTGCTGTGCGCCAGCATGGCGTTGGTGTTTGCGCTGCTCGCACACAGCGCCAAGCTGTTTGCCGGTGCCTATCTTTTTCTGCTGTATCTGTCGATAAACGCCAAGGGGGAGCCGGCGTTTGATTTCGCTGGCATCAACGGTGTTGCAACGGCTGCCAGCATGACCGGCTATTTGCTCGCTGCGGTGCTGGCGCTTTCGTTGGTCTGGTTGACTCGGCGTGCGCAGTCGAACTGAGGAGACCTTGCATGCACGACTCCGGTCTACGGGCGCGCAAAGCTCCACGAATACGGCCCGCAACTGTCGCCGATGTGTCGCAGATCATGGCAATTCGCATTGCTGCGATGGAAGACCGGTTGTCGGATCCGAACACGGTAACGGCACAGCTTTACCGTGACTATCCGGACAACTTGCGACATGGCTGGGTGTGTGAGGACGAAGGGCAGATCATCGGCTTTTCGTATCCGGCCCGCGAGGGTTTCATCTGAGCGCTGTTCGATTTGCCGGAGCACGAAGGCAGAGGTGCTGGCTCGCAGTTGCTCGATGCCGCGGTGAAATAGTTGTGTCCCGAGGGCATCGCGAGAGCCGGTTCGGCACCGACATCAACACCCGGTTAGAGCGGTTCTATGTGGCACAAGGTTGGCAGCGCGGTGACATCCGTGCGGGCGATGACGTCGAGTTTCGATTGCGCCGCTCATGATGGCGATCGGGTGAATTGGTGCATGCCAGAAAAACAATGGCCGATACGGTAATCCGCATCGGCCATTTGTGTTGAGACGTGTCTTGTAGCAGGTTCGGCTGAACGTTAGTTCTGGCCTTTCAACGCCTGCACCAGCGGCTTGAACAGTTTCGGGTTGGCGCAGACGATGCCGTTGCTGCCGCCGAAATCGGTGCCACCGTTCATGTCGGTGATGAGGCCGCCGGCTTCGAGCACCATCAGCGCACCGGCCGCGGTATCCCATTCCTTGGTGCCGTATTCCCAGTAGCCGTCAAAGCGACCGGCGGCGACATAGGCCAGATCGAGCGCGGCGCTGCCCATGCGGCGGATGTCGCTGCAATTCGGATAGACCGCATTGAATTCGTTCATGTACTTGTCCAGCGGGACAATGCCGTGGAACGGGAAAGCGGTGGCGAGCAGTGCTTCGTCCAGACGCACTTTGCCGGAGACGCGCATGCGCTTGCCGTTCAAGGTGGCGCCGGCACCGCGCGAAGCGGTGAAGAGTTCGTCGCGCAGCGGATCGTAAATCAGGCCGTGTTCGACCTTGCCTTTGATCTGGGCGGCAATTGAAACGCAGAAATGCGGCAAGCCATGCAGAAAATTGCTGGTGCCGTCGAGCGGGTCGATAATCCAGACGACTTCATGGTTGCCCTGAACGCCGCTTTCTTCGGCGAGGAAGGCGTGATCGGGGTAGGACTTGCGAATCGTTTCGATGATGGCGTGTTCTGCCTTGTGATCGGCATCCGAAACGAAATCGTTGCGGCCTTTGGCGCTGGCCTTGAGCTTGTCGATGTTTTCCATCGAGCGGAGCAGACTTGAACCGGCGGCACGGGCGGCCCGTACAGCAATAGTAAGCAGCGGATGCATGGCAGAACCGTTTGTCGAAAGAGCGGGGAGCGAGGTCGCCTCAACAGGCGTCGTCGCGTAAAAAGCGGCGCGAATGATAGCAGAAGAACCCGGGCCGGCCAATTTCCAAACGAGCTGCTAGAATGCGCGCCCATTCCGGGACGGCCTGCCAGCCGTCTGCGGCTTGGCCCCTCCACCCAGAGACGTGAACGCTCGTGCTCGACCAGATCCGCATCGTCCTTAGTCACCCGCAGCACACCGGCAATATCGGTGCAGTCGCCCGGGCCATGAAGACCATGGGCCTGACCGACCTGCGGCTGGTCAATCCGCGCGAAGCCATCGACGGCGAAGCCCGGGCCCGGGCTTGCGGCGGCCTGGATGTGCTGGAAGGCGCGACCCTCCACGACAGCGTTGAAGCGGCAGTGGCAGGTTGCCGGACCGTGATCGGCACTTCCGCCCGCTTGCGCGGACTGAGTTTCGAAGTACGCAATCCGCGTCAGATCGCCGAGTCACTTCGGGACGAACCAGCCGGTTTGCCGGCGGCCATCCTGTTTGGTCGCGAAGCCCACGGCCTGTTTAATGATGAGCTCGCGCTCTGTCACTACCACGTCTACATCCCGGCCAATCCGGAATACAGCTCGCTGAACCTTGCCTCGGCGGTTCAGCTCATCGCCTATGAACTGCGGATGGCGACCGAAACCGGCAGCCAGATCCCGCTCGAGCCGGGCGATCTGCGCGATCTGCCGGCCTCGGCGGAATATATGGAAGAGCTTTTTGTGCATATGCAGCGGGTATTGCTGCAAGTAGAGTTCCTGAAACCGACCGCTTCGGAAAAGCTGTTCGAGCGGCTGCGCCGGCTGTACTTGCGGGCGCGGCCAAGCATCCGCGAGGTCAACATCCTGCGCGGCACCCTGCGGGCGGTGGAAGAGAAGGTGACTGGCGGAACGGCTGCTCAAGGCTCCGCCGGCGCCGATACGGCACAAATCGACAAGGACTGAGCATGTTTGCCCGGATTCGCGAAGACATCCGCAATGTGCTGGCGCATGACCCGGCCGCTCGCAACGCCTGGGATGTGCTGACCAATTACCCCGGCCTGCAAGCCATTTGGTGGCAGCGGCTGACCCATCGGCTCTGGCGCTGGAACCTGCGCTGGCTGGCGCGCTGGATCTCCGGCCTCATCCGCTGGCTGACCGGCATCGAAATCCACCCCGGCGCCAAAATCGGCCGCCGGGTGCTGATCGATCACGGCATGGGCGTGGTCATCGGCGAAACCGCTGAAATCGGCGATGACTGCACCCTTTACCAAGGCGTCACGCTCGGTGGCACCAGCCTGCATCACGGCAAGCGTCACCCGACCTTGGGCAAGGGCGTCGTTGTCGGTGCTGGCGCCAAGGTGCTCGGATCGTTCACGGTCGGTGACGGTGCCCGCATTGGTTCCAATGCCGTGGTGGTGCGTGAAGTGCCGCCCGGCGCGACGGTGGTCGGTATTCCCGGCAAGGTGCTCGGCGCCGAAGAAAAGACGGAAGAGGGCTTCAAGCCCTATGGCGTCGATACCGGCATGCGCGACCCCTTGTCACCGGCGCTGGCCAGCCTGCTGCAACACATCGCAGCGACTGACGCCCGGATGAAACTGCTTGAATCGGCGCTGCGCAGCAACGGCATCAAGCTGGAGTGCGAGGACCTGCCCAGTCTGGACAAAAGGGCGTTCCAGCCGCTGCTGGACGAACAGGATGCCAATGGCGTTGATTACCAGATCTGATTCAATGCTTCACTTTTTATATCTAACATTATGATTTTAAAAGAAAATATAGGCTTAACTTCATGTAGTTTCTGAACATTGCCAAGCGCCGAGATAATTTACTAAATCACTCGGTCTTTGTATAATTGCCCGAGTTCCACACTCAGGCTTTCGGGCCGAACTGGCGGCTGCGTTCCAGCCGCCCCGGACAGGGCAGACATCATGAAGCTGAGCACGAAAGGGCGTTACGCCGTCACCGCGATGCTGGACCTGGCACTGCATACCGAGCAGGGCCCGGTGGCATTGGCCGAGGTCTCGGCGCGGCAGGGCATTTCGCTGTCGTACCTGGAGCAGTTGTTCGCCCAGCTGCGGCGCGAAGGTCTGGTCACCAGTGTCCGCGGTCCCGGTGGTGGTTACCGGCTCGGTCGCCCGGCCGAGCAGATCAATGTCGCGGAAGTGATTGCGGCGGTGAACGAAAACATCGACGCGACCCGCTGCGGTGGTCATGGCAATTGCGATGACGGCGAAGAGTGTCTGACGCACCGGTTGTGGCTCGATTTGAGCAACCAGATTTACAACTTCCTGAGCGGCATCAGCTTGGCGGAAGTGGTGGCGCGGCGCGAGGTCAAACAGATCGCGCAGCGTTTGCAGCACCGTGGCGACGGCAAGGACAGCCGCGAGTTGAAAATCGATCAGGCGCGACGGATCGCGATTGAATTTGACGAATCCACTCCGGTCGTTGCCGCGCCGCGCGCAACCACCGGGGTTTGAGGTGGAGTGAACCGCATCATGAAATTGCCTGTGTATCTCGATTACTCCGCGACCACGCCGGTTGACCCCCGGGTGGCGGAAAAAATGATGCAGTACCTGACCGAAGACGGTCAGTTCGGCAACCCGGCGTCGCGCTCGCACAAGTTTGGCTGGCAGGCGGAAGAGGCCGTGGAAGAGGCGCGTCAGTTTGTCGCCGAACTCATCAATGCCGATCCGCGTGAAATCGTCTGGACCTCCGGCGCCACCGAATCGGACAACCTTGCCATCAAAGGCGTTGCCGAGTTCTACAAGGACAAAGGCAAGCACATCGTTACCTGCAAGACCGAGCACAAAGCGGTGCTCGACACCTGCCGTTATCTGGAAGGCCAAGGTTATGACGTGACCTATCTGGATCCGGAACCGAACGGCCTGATCGATCTGGCCAAGCTCGAAGCGAGCCTGCGTCCGGACACGATTCTGGTGTCGATCATGCACGTCAACAACGAGATTGGCGTGATTCAGGATATCGACGCCATCGGTGCGATGACCCGCGCCCGCGGCATCCTGTTCCATGTCGATGCCGCGCAATCGACTGGCAAGCTTCCAATCGATGTCGAGAAAACGCCGGTCGATCTGATGTCGCTGACCAGCCACAAGACGTACGGCCCGAAAGGTATCGGCGCGCTCTATGTCCGCCGCAAGCCGCGCGCTCGTATCGCGCCGCAGATGCACGGTGGTGGCCATGAGCGCGGCATGCGTTCGGGTACGTTGCCGACCCATCAAATCGTTGGCATGGGCGAGGCTTACCGCATTGCCAAGCTGGAAATGGCCGCTGAAAACGAGCGCCTGCTGCGGCTGCGTCACAAACTCTGGAACGGCATCAAGGATCTGGAAGAAGTGCATCTGAACGGTGACGCGGATCGCCGTATCGCCGGCAACCTCAATGTCAGCTTCAACTATGTCGAAGGCGAGTCGCTGATCATGGCGCTCAAGGATCTGGCGGTGTCGTCCGGTTCGGCCTGTACCTCGGCCAGTCTGGAGCCGTCGTATGTGCTGCGCGCGCTCGGTCGCTCCGATGAACTGGCGCACAGCTCGCTGCGCTTCACCATCGGCCGATTCACGACCGAAGAGCAGATCGATTTTGCCATCGCCGAAATTCGCAAGGCGGTGACCCGGCTGCGCGAAATGTCGCCGCTCTGGGAAATGTACAAAGACGGCGTCGATCTGTCCAAGGTCGAGTGGGCGGCGCACTGAGCTGCCAAAGATTTCCGAGATGCTGGGCAGCGAAATGCGCCTGCCATTTCGGGTAAACAGATAACAATGGCGACGACGTTTTCAGGCTCGAATGCGGCGCGCCAGAACGCATTGAAATTTGACGAGGTCTACCATGGCGTACAGCAACAAGGTTATCGACCACTACGAACATCCGCGCAACGTCGGCTCGCTCGACAAGAATGATGTCGATGTCGGTACCGGCATGGTTGGCGCACCGGCTTGCGGTGACGTCATGAAGCTGCAGATCAAGGTTGGCAAGGACGGTCGCATCGAAGATGCCAAGTTCAAGACCTACGGCTGCGGTTCGGCAATTGCCTCATCGTCGCTGGTGACCGAATGGGTCAAAGGCAAGACGCTGGACGAAGCTGCCCAGATCAAGAACACCGACATCGCCCAGGAATTGGCCTTGCCGCCGGTCAAGATCCATTGCTCGGTTCTGGCCGAAGATGCGATCAAGGCCGCGGTGGCCGATTACAAAGCCAAGCGCGATCAGACCAGCAATTAACCGACAGGATCGCGGCGCTGTGGTGCCGCGATCGGGAGCAGGGCAGTGGCGATCAGTTTGTCAGAAAGTGCCGCCGAGCGGGTGCGCAAATTCCTGGCCAATCGTGGCAAAGGGGTTGGCGTGCGCCTCGGTGTCAAAACCACCGGCTGTTCGGGCCTGTCGTATGTGCTCGAATTCGTCGATGAAGTGAACGAGGCCGAAGACGCCGTGTTCACTGACAAGGGCGTCAACGTCATCATCGACAAAAAGAGTCTGGTGTTCCTTGACGGAACCGAACTCGATTTCACCCGTGAAGGCCTGAACGAAGGCTTCAAGTTCAACAACCCGAACGTCAAGGGCGAATGCGGTTGCGGTGAGAGCTTTACCGTCTGATGGCTGACGCGGCGACAGACAATGGCCATTTCGCACTGTTCGGTCTGGCACCGGGCTTTGCGCTGGACCGCGACGAGCTGACCCGGCGCTACCGCGAACTGCAGAAAGCGGTGCACCCGGACCGCTACGCCAATGCCGGTGAAAGTGAACGCCTGATGGCGGTCAGTCAGGCCGCGCGGATCAACGATGCGTATCAAACGCTGCGTGATCCGATCAGCCGGGCCCGTTATCTGCTGCAGCAGTTGGGCGGCAGCTGGCAAGACGAGCAGACCATGCAGGACAAGGCCTTTCTGTTCGAGCAGATGGAGCTGCGCGAAGAACTCGAAGGACTGCAGGACGAGCGCGAGCTCGACGCGCTGGAAGCCTTCGCGAAGCGGGTGCGGGCGTTGGAGCTGGCGCAGGAGCAGCGGTTGGCGCAGGCATTCGCCGATTTGACGCAGCTGCAATTGGGTCAGGGCCGCAGCGAGATTCAGAAATTGATGTTCTTCCGCAAACTGCGGGAGGAAACCGAGCACGAAATTCACGCCGTGCTGGACGAAAGCTGAGCGCGCCGACTGCGGCGCGTTTTCATTTGCCGACTGGCTTTTTAGCTGCGGCCAATTGGGTTTGCGTAGCAACATCGACGTCCGGTAGTGCCGGGCTGACGATGTGACGAGGACATTCATGGCGCTTTTACAGATCGCCGAACCGGGCATGAGCACGGCGCCGCATCAACACCGTCTGGCGGCCGGCATCGATCTCGGTACCACCAACTCCTTGATCGCCAGTGTCCGAAGTGGCGTGGCCGAGACGCTGGCTGATGAACAGGGCGAGCATTTGCTGCCATCGGCGGTGCGTTACGCTGCCGACGGCTCGGCGCAAGTTGGCCGGCTGGTGCGCGACAGCGCGGCCGAGGATTCGACCTATACGCTGTTGTCGGTCAAGCGGCTGATGGGGCGTGGTGCCGATGATATTCATCAGCTCACCGGTCACGCGGCGCATCAATTTGTCCGTACCAATGATGGGCTGCCGGCGTTTGTCACCGCGGCCGGTCCGCGCACCGCGGTTGAAGCGTCCAGCGAGATCCTCAAATCCTTGGCCCGTCGCGCCGAACGCGCACTGGGCGGACCGTTGCAAGGCGTCGTCATTACCGTGCCGGCGTATTTTGATGATGCCCAGCGTCAGGCCACCAAAGATGCGGCGACGCTGGCCGGTCTCTCCGTGTTGCGTTTACTGAACGAACCGACTGCAGCGGCTGTGGCTTACGGCCTCGACAGCCGGGAAGAGGGCGTTTTCGCGGTTTACGATCTCGGCGGCGGCACCTTTGACATTTCCGTTTTGCGTCTGGCGCGCGGCGTGTTTGAAGTGCTGGCAACCGGTGGCGACAGCGCACTCGGTGGCGATGACATCGATCACGCGATTGCGCTCGATCTCGCGGCCCGTGTGGCGCAGGATGCCAATGCTGACAGCCGCACCTTGCGTACGCTGTTGCAGCTGGCACGCCACGTAAAGGAATGCCTCAGCAGTCAAACCAGTGTCACCGTCAATGTGCTCGGCAAAGGCGATGTCACGTTGACCCGCGAGCAGCTCAAGCAGCTTGCCGAGCCGTACATCAAGCGTACGCTCACCGCGTGCCGGCGTTGTTTGCGCGATGCCGGTATTGGCGCAGACGAGATCCGGGAAGTAGTGCTGGTCGGCGGCTCGACCCGCATGCCGGCCGTACGCGAAGCGGTCGCGACATTCTTTGGGCGTGACGGGCTGACCTCCATCGATCCGGACAAGGTGGTTGCGATTGGTGCGGCGCTGCAAGCGAATGTGCTGATCGGCAACAAGAGCGAAAACGATCTGTTGCTGCTGGATGTGATTCCGCTGTCGCTCGGATTGGAGACGATGGGCGGTTTGGTCGAGAAGGTGATTCCGCGCAACACCACCATTCCGGTGACGCGGGCGCAGGAATTCACCACCTTTGCCGATGGCCAGACGGCGATGAGCATTCATGTGGTGCAAGGTGAGCGTGAGCTGGTCCAGGATTGCCGCTCGCTGGCCAAATTCACCTTGCAGGGCATTCCGGCGATGGTGGCCGGTGCCGCCCGTATTCGGGTCAGCTTCCAGGTTGATGCCGATGGCTTGTTGAGTGTGTCGGCACAGGAAACCCAGACCGGCGTGCAGGCGTCGGTGCAGGTCAAACCGTCCTATGGCCTGAGCGACACCAGCATTCGCGAAATGCTGGAAGCTTCCATGCAGCATGCCCAGGACGACATGGCCGCACGCATGCTGCGCGAGCAGCAAGTCGACGCCGATCGCGTGCTGGTGGCGCTGCGCGCCGCCATGCGTGCCGATGGCGAGTTGCTGAGTAATGAGGAGCGTGCGCAATTGCATCAGGCGATGGCGGTGCTCGAACAGGCCGCTGCCGGTAGCGACAGTGCCGCGATCAAGACCGCGATTGCCGCGCTCGACAAAGCCAGCGCCGAGTTTGCCTCGCGCCGCATGGATCGCAGCATTGCCGCCGCACTCGTCGGCCAGACGTTGGATCAGATTTGATTTCGGTTTGCCGCGCAGCGGCAAACCCAGAGGTGTAGAGAGCCATGCCGAAACTGACATTTTTGCCGCATCCGGACCATTGCCCGAACGGCGCCACGGTCGATGCGAAAACCGGTGAAACCATTCTCGATGTCGCACTGCGCAACAAGATTGGTATCGACCACGCTTGCGAGATGGCCTGTGCGTGCACAACCTGCCATGTCGTGATCAAGCAGGGCTTCAACAGCATCGCCGCCAGTGAAGAAGACGAAGACGACATGCTCGACAAGGCCTGGGGGCTGACGCCGCAATCCCGGCTGTCCTGCCAGGCCAAGGTCGGCAACGAGGATTTGACGGTGGAGATCCCGCGCTACACCATCAATCTGGCCTCGGAACGGCACTGAGGAGACGGCCATGGCTTTGAAATGGACGGATGTCCTCGATATCGCCATTGAGCTGGCGGAAACCCATCCCGAAGTGGACCCTCGTTTCGTCAACTTTGTCGACCTGCGCAACTGGGTGCTGGCACTGCCGGATTTTGCCGATGACCCGGCCCGCAGTGGCGAAAAAGTGCTCGAAGCCATCCAGCAAGCCTGGATTGATGAAGTGGAATGAAAGTTTTTAAAAGCGAGTGCTTGATTTCGGAATGAAAATCCGTAAGATAGCGGCCTCTCGCGATGGGTCGGTAGCTCAGTCGGTAGAGCAGCGGACTTTTAATCCGTTGGTCGCGAGTTCGAATCTCGCCCGACCCACCATTCTTCAAACAAAAACGCTGGCCCAGGCCGGCGTTTTTGTTTTTCCGCCCGGCACAAACCTGAATGCTGCCGCTCATCGCGGCCGGACAAAATCCCCTTGGCCGAAAAAATGGAAATGCTATTATCCCGGCGCAGCGCAGTTCCTCGCGCTGTTTCAGGCCGAAGCAGCGGCCATTGTTTAAGGTATTTGAGTATGTCGAATCGCGAAAAAGGCACAGTGAAGTGGTTTAACGACGAGAAGGGCTTCGGTTTCATCAAGCGTGATCAAGGTGGCAACGATGTGTTCGTGCACTACACCCAGATCCGTGCGGAAGGTGGTCGTCGCACCCTGGCTGATGGTCAAACGGTCGAGTTCGTGGTCGGCCAAGGCCAGAAAGGCCTGCAAGCCCAGGACGTGACTGTGGTCTGAACCGCATTCGATGTCAGTGAGAAACGGCCAGCTCTGCTGGCCGTTTTTATTTCCGGCTTCGCTGCCGTCCGACGGCCAACCGCGGCGCTGGTATCGGCGTATAATTCCGCCACTTTCCCCGTCACCCGGATACCGCCATGAGCGTCGTTCCTGCTGCCATCCGGCTCGAGATCCCTGTCACCCAACCTCCGCGTGAATTTGCGCCTGCCGAGCGCACGGCCTTGCGCGAACGCATCAAGCGTTTACTGAAAGAACAAGACGCCGTCCTGGTCGCACATTACTACACCGATCCGGATTTGCAGGAGTTGGCGGAGGAGACCGGCGGCTGCGTGTCAGACTCGCTGGAAATGGCGCGTTTCGGCTACCGGCATCCGGCCAAAACCGTGGTGGTGGCTGGTGTTCGTTTCATGGGCGAAACTGCCAAGATTTTGAGCCCGGAAAAACGGGTGGTGATGCCGACCCTGAAGGCCGAATGTTCACTGGATCTCGGCTGCCCGGCGGATCAGTTTGCGGCGTTCTGCGACGCCAACCCGGATCGCACCGTCATCGTCTATGCCAATACCTCGGCGGCGGTCAAAGCGCGCGCTGATTGGGTGGTGACCTCGAGCATTGCGGTCGATGTGGTTGAACATTTGAGCGAGCAGGGGGAGAAACTGATTTGGGCGCCGGATCGCAATCTCGGTCGCTACATTCAGGATAAAACCGGCGCCGATATGCTGCTCTGGAACGGCACCTGTGTGGTGCACGACGAGTTTCAGGCCAAAGCGCTGGCGCAGGCCAAGCAGTTGTACCCGGACGCCGCGATTCTGGTGCATCCGGAATCACCGGAGGCGGTGATTGCGCTGGCCGATGCGGTCGGCTCGACCTCGCAGCTCATCAATGCCGCCAAGGCCTTGCCGCACAAGCAGCTCATCGTCGCCACCGATGGTGGAATTTTCTACAAGATGCAGCAGGCGGCGCCAGACAAGGAATTCATCATTGCACCGACCGCTGGCGTCAGCGGCCCATGCCGCTCCTGCGCACATTGCCCCTGGATGCGGATGAACGCGCTCGATAATCTGGCGGCCGCGTTGACGGAACCTGGCCACGAAATCACGGTCGATCCGACACTGATCCCGGGCGCCCTGAAATCCCTACAACGGATGCTGGATTTTGCCCAGCAGCGCGGGGTGCGTGCGGTCGGTCGGGCGTAAGCCATTTGCCAAGCAACCCTCGTCATTCACTTTCCGTAACAAATTCAAGCGTTACCAATACAGGCATTACCAAGACAGGCATTACCAAGACAGGCAGCAGCATCACTTACATGGAGCATTGCCGAATGAAGCCTTTGATTGCCCTCGCCACCCTGGCATTGAGTTTTTCCGTCGCGGCCGATTCTGGTTTGCAAGCCGCGTTGAAAGGTAGCCACCGTGATCCGGC
>DASUEK010000303.1:0-8050 GCA_036275115.1 Permianibacter sp.
GGTATCGCGGCCGCATTGTTGGTCGTGGCGGTATTGGCACTCAACTGGCTGGGGCCGCAAAAGCCGGACCGCAACCAGCGCGACAAGCTGTTGCCGACTTTCGCGGAACAGCGTGCCAACGTGGACCGGATTCAGCTCGCCGGCAATGGCAAACCTTTGGTCGAGCTGAAACGCGATGGCGAGCAATGGCGCGTCGCCAGCCGCGACGGCTATGTCGCCAATGTCGGCAAAATCCGCGGCCTGCTCGACAACCTGAGTGCTGCCGAGAAAATCGAAGCCAAAACCGCCGATCCGGCCCGGCACGACAAGCTCGGCCTGAAAGAAGACAGCGACAAGTCACTGCTGCTGACGGTCTTCGCTGGCGAGCAACCGGTCGCCGAACTCATTCTTGGCAACACCGTGCTGCGGCCAAGTGGCCAGTTTGTCCGGCTCAAAGCCGATAACCAGAGCTGGCTGATTGATCGAGAACTGACCGCCGGCCGTGACGTCACCGATTGGCTGCGTACCGATCTGATTACTCTGCCGGCAAGCAAAATCAAACAGGTCGAACGGCTGCAAAGCCAGAGCGTGCAGTGCGTGACCGCGCCGTGTCCGCCGGTGGCCGGCGAAACACTGTTCACGCTCAGCAAGGACAAGCCGGAAGACAACAGCTTCACGCTGGCGCCGATCCCGGCTGGCAAGGTTGCCGGCGCTGCCTGGCTGCTGTCCGGCCTGACCGATGCGCTGAATGGCCTCACAGCAGCCGATGTGCTCAAGCAAACCGCGTTTGATTTTGCCAGCGCCAAGGCGACCTTCTCGCGCTATGTCAGCTTTGACGATCAGATCGTCACGCTGCAGCACTACCTCAAGGACGGCAAGCACTACGTCAGCCTGAGCGTTGAAGCAGGCGCCGCGGCGACCGATGAGGTCAAGAAAGCGGTGGAAGAACTCAATGCCCGCCACGCCGGCTGGCTGTATGAAGTGTCGAGCTACAAAGGCGAAGGCATGGCGCGCGAGCTGAACGCTCTGCTGCAGGACAAGCCGAAAGACAACGCCAGCGCAAACTGATACAACAAGGGCCGCCGATGCGGCCCTTGTTTTTGATTCTCACATAATTCCGGAGCGTCCTGTTTGAGCTGGCATGTTTACCTGATCGAATGCGAAGACGGCAGCATCTATACCGGCATCGCGGTCGATGTTGCCAAACGCTACGCTGCCCATTGTGCCGGCAAAGGTGCCAAGTACACCCGTGCGCGCAAGCCACGGCAATTGCTGGCCAGTTTTCCGACCGGAAATCGCTCCACGGCGTCGCAGCTAGAGCATGCCATCAAGCAGCTCAGCCCGCAGCAGAAGCGGCAACTCGCCAGCGGTGATCACGCACCGCTGGCGGTTTCACTGCAGGCGCTATTGCTGAAGTCGTGACAGACTGGCTACTGTACTTTCTAGCGCACTTCGACGGCGGTGCCGCTGGCCGATACCATCAGCATCGAACCGCCCTGACCAATCACTTCGTAATCCAGATCGATACCGACAATCGCATTGGCGCCAACCGCGCGGGCTGCATCGGCCAGTTCATCGAGTGCCATCTGGCGGGCATCGCGCAAGGCATTTTCATACGAGCCGGAGCGACCGCCGACGATGTCGCGCACCGAGGCCATGATGTCGCGGAAGATGTTGGCGCCGACAATGGTTTCGCCGGTGACGATGCCTTTGTAGGCAACGATGGTTTTGCCTTCGAAGCTGGGGGTGGTGGTCATCAACATGTGGGCAACTCCCTGATTGGCGGTAAGGCGGCTACCGCGTGACGAGCCATCAACCGCGGGGCGGTGATGGCGTCATCAAAGCATAGTGCAGGGCGCTTGCTTGTAGCGAACTGTAAGCGGATTTGACGCGAGCGGTTCGGTTCAGCGCGGCAGGGCGATAAGCTGCTCGCATCGTTCGGCTGGCAACGGCGTCGCGAGACGTTGTCAGCCGAGCGGTGCAAGCAAACGCGTCAGAACATTTTCGATACGGCAGATCAGAACTGCAGCGTCGCTTTCAGCCACAGCAAGCGACCCGGCTCATTGACGCGCGTCGTCTGCAGGTAACCGGGAATGCTGCCGCCCATGCCGTTACCGCCGGCACGGCTGACGAATTCGGCGTAGGTTTTGTCGAACAGGTTATCGACGCCGGCGCTCAGCAACCAATCCTCGCTCGGGCGCCAGCTGCCGTTCAGCGAGAACACGGCAAAGCCGGCGCTCTCACCGAGATCACGACCGACGATATTGCCTTGATTGAGCGCATAACGGTCCTGCTTGTCGACCATGCGCAGCAGGCTGCCAACGCTCCAGGTGCCGTCGTCATACTGCAGGCCGATGCGGGCATCGAGCGGCGGCAACTGCGCCAGCGGCAGATCGTCGCTGTCGTTGTCGCCGCTGACATAGGCGAGGCTGCCGGTGCTTTGCCAGTGCTCGCTCAGCCGATAGCTGACTTCCACTTCACCGCCCCCGCTGCTGGCGTCGATGTTGCGGGCAAAGCCACTGCGCTTCATCGGATTGCTGTAGTCGATCAGGATGTAATCGTCGATGCGATTGGCGAACAGCGATACTGACAGCCGCAAGGCATCGGCCTGATGAATCACACCCAGATCAAGCTGGCGAGTGGTTTCGTGCACCGTGTCGAAGGCGCTGCGGCTGTTGGCGCTTTCTTTGGCAATCAGTTCCCAGTAATCCGGGAAGCGTTCGCTCTGGCCGAGGCCGACAAACCAGGTGTTGCGGTCGGCGCGGTATTCGTAGCGCAGGAAGCCGCTCTGCAAATCCTCGTCACGTGTGGCGCCAAAACTTGGATTCGGCATAGGCATCATACCGCCGGTGTTCGCGCGTTCATCCTTGACCCACCAGTTGTCCTGTCGGACGCCCGCGACATAGCGGCTTGTGCCTTCTTGGTAAGCGAACTCGGCAAAAACACCGGTTTGTTCAAAGCGGGCATCGTCCTGCCAGGCGCTGTAGCTGCCGCTCGGCGGTGCCGATCGCGAATGGTGGCGGTTGCGCTCGGTATCAACGCCGGCATCAAGTTGAATCCCTGCGGTGGGCTGGAAGGTCGCGACCACGCGGCCGCCTTCGGTGTCACGCTTCAGGTTGCTGTAGCCCATCATGCCGGGCGTGCGCAGCGTCTGGTCATCCATCACATGATCAACATCATTGCGGTAGAGATTGAGATTTAGTGCGGTAAACCAGTCGTTGAAATCGGTGCGACGAAAGCGCAGCGCTTTGCTGTCGCGCAGGAACTTGCTGCCGTCCATCGCCCGATCGGCATAGGCGGCTTCACCATCACTCTGACCGATGCTGGCTTCGAGCAAGGTGTCTTCATCGGGGGTCCAGCCCAGCGCCAGATTGCCGTTGTAGCGTTCGTAGGCCGAGTGCACGCGCTCGCCATCGCCATCCTCGTAATCTTCGGATTCCGAATAGGATCCTGTCACTTGCGCGTAACCGCTGGCATTGCCAAAGCGCAGGTCGGCGATGCCATCGACGCGGCCGAAACTGCCGACAACGAGACCGGCGTAGGTTTTCTGATCGGCTTCAGTGAACGCGCTGGTGTCGCGCTCAAAACGCACCGCACCGGCGGAAACGCCCGGTCCGGACAGCACCGTTTGCGGGCCTTTAATCACGCTGAGCCGGTCATACAGTTCCGGGAAAATATAGGCGGTCGGCGCATCCATGCGGGCATTGCACCCGCCGAGGATATTGCCACCATCGACCAGAATGCCGAGTCGCGAGCCGGCCATGCCGCGAAACATCGGGTCGCCATCGGTGCCGCTTTTGCGGGTCACGGCAAAGCCGGCGATGGTTTTCAGGTAATCGGCGCCATCGTGTGCTGGCAGTGGTTGTCGCGGTTTCTTGGTGTCGGTATGAACCGTCAGCGGTTCCGACATCCGGCTGCCGGTAACGACAATGGTTTCGGCGTCTTCGTGGTTATCGACAGTTGTTGCAGCGGGCGAATTTTCTGAAAGCGCAGTCTCGGCAGCGTAGCTGACGTGGCTGAAGGAGAGCAGGGCCAGCGACAGGCTGACAACTGAGGGTTTACACGCAAAGACAGACAAGGCAACACTCCATCACAGCGATACATTCAGGATGGAGTGATCTTAAAGGGCGGCGCGTTGACGGTTATGCGGCAAAGTGTCGCAGCGAGCGGGTTGGCGTTTGCGCGGGATCAATGTTGCGTCTGTTGGCCCAGACAGAGTGACGGCTCTCAATCCGCAACAATCACGCAAAAAAAGACGGCGCACGCGCCGTCGGATCAGACATTGAGCCAGGAGTCTGGAATAGCTGCTAAAAATCAGTGCGGCATCAACAGCCAGTAGTCCCATTTCAACACGACATTCGCTGGCAGCGGCGCACCGTCAGCCAACGCGGGCAAGTTTGCCAGCAGCTCGCCCGGTTCGCCCTTGATGCCGAAACTGACCACCCGCACCGCCGAGAGTTTGTTCGCCAATGGCTGAACATCCTTGATGACGCTGGCGGCGTAAATGGTGTCGCCGGCAAAACTCGGATTCGCGTGGACACCACCATTGAAGCCGGCCAGCCAGAGCGCGTTTTCCAGACCGTTGTAGCTTTGCGCCTGTACCAACGAAATGATGTGGCCGCCGTAGACCAGTCGTTTGCCAGCGGGCTGCTGCTGCATGTACGCCGCATCGAAATGGACGCGGGCGTTGTTCTGATACAACCGGGTCGCCAGCATGTGGTCACTGTCACCTATGGTGATGCCGCCACCGTGGCTGATCACGTCGTTCACTTTGTAGTCACGTGCGGTTTTGCTGCTGCCGGTGTAGTAATTCTGCTCGTCCGGCACCTTCAGCCCATGCGGTACCGGCAACTCGGCAGCGCTGAGCTGCGCCTTGGTGTTCGGCACGTCATTGTGACCGGTCAGGATGGCAGGGTTGCGCTTGTGCACCATGACCCAGCGCTGCCATTGCAGCACCGGTTCGCCATGCTGGTTTTGCGCGCGCGATTGCACATAGACCACGCCGGTCTTGCCGTTGCTGTTTTCCTTCAGGCCGATCACTTCGCTGTCGACGAATAACGTGTCGCCAGCGAACACCGGTTGCAGGAAGCGCAGATCGGCGTAGCCGAGATTGGCGACGGCGTTCAGCGACACATCCGGCACGGTTTTACCAAACGCGACATGAAAGACCAGCAGCGGATCCAGCGGGGTCTTGGCAAAACCGCAGGCGGCCGCATACGGTGCCGCGCAGTATTGCGCGAAGCGCGAGCCGTACAGCGCCAGATACTGGGCGGCATCGCCGTCGGTCAGCGTGCGCGGCGTCGCGTGCTGAATGCGTTCGCCGAGTTGAAAATCTTCAAAGAAACGGCCGATGGTCATGGTTGCCGCCTTGTGTAAGTTGTGAATCAGACGTGGTTCGAGCGATTCGGAATTGCCGCGGCGCGGCGACCCCCTCCAACTCCCCCGTGGGCTTTGGCGGTTGCTGACCGCCCAAAGCACTTCCCACATCCTTGTGGGGCGCTGGGGGAGGGCAAAACACGTCAGCGTCGCTTGGCTTGGCCGAGCAGTTCGGTTTGGCCGAGTGCATGCACGGCCTCAAACACCGCAATCACGCGGCGAGCCCATTCGATCATCGCCGGTTCGATCAGGCGATCGTCGATCACTGCCGTGCTCATGCCATTGGCGTCGGCTTCGTTGAGGGCGGTGATGATGCGCTGGGCGCGATCGACATCGCCACGCTTCGGTGTGAAGGCGTCATTGGCGTAGGTCAGTTGGATGGGGTGGATGATGGCCTTGCCATCAAAGCCCAGATCGCGCGCTTGCCGGCAGGCGAACTCGGCAGCCTTGATGTCGCGCAAGTCGAAGTGCGGGCCGTCGACCACGCATTTGCGGTGGGCGCGGGCGGCCAGAATGACCAGACCGAGCGAGGTCTGCAGGCCGGTGCGCTCCGGGGTCGGGTTCAGTTTCAGTTCGTTGGCCAGATCGGTGGTGCCCATGACCAGCGCGCAGACGCGGTCAGAGGCGCCGGCAATCTCTTCGGCGCGTAGCACGCCGAACGGGCTCTCGATATTGCACATCAGTTGGATGTGCTTGGCTTCGAGCGCATCCAGCGCGATCAGGGTGTCCAGCACCTGCTGCTTGCTTTCGACCCGCGGCAACAAAATGGCGTCAATTGGCAGGCTGGCGGCAAGGCGCAAATCCTCTTGCCCCCACGGCGAATAAAGCGGGTTGATCCGCACCACTTTCTCCGAATGACCGAAGTTCGGATTTTCAAAGGCTTTTCTGAGCTGCTCGCGGGCTTGCGTCTTGAGGCTGGACGGCACCGACTCCTGCAGATCGAAAATCACGCTGTCGGCCTGCAGGCCGCGCGCTTTTTCCAGATGGCGCTCGACGTGGGCCGGCACGTACAGCATGGTGCGGCGCGGGCGGTACGGGACGTTGTTCATCGTTTGAATCTCCTGTTGAGAGAGCGTTCTGCGAGCTCCCCCTCTCCCCAACCCCCGCTCCGCGCCCCTGCCACTCGCCAGCTCGTGGCGCTACGGCGGAACGAAGCAGGGCTTCGTTAATTCCCGCCTCACCCCACAAGGGGCGAGGGGCTCAATCAAGCGTTTTTGGTTTAAGTCGGCAACTGCTTCAGCAAATCTTTGCGCAGCACCTTGCCATTCTTGGTGCGCGGGAAATCATCAAAGAAGAAAATCCGCTTCGGCACTTTGTACGCCGCCAGTTCCTTTTCGGCGAAGGCGAGCAGATCGGCTTCGGTGGCGTGGCTGCCGGGGCGGCGGATGACGCAGGCAACGACCAGCGTCTTGCTGGCGTCGATCTGCTGACCGAGTGCGACGCAATCGCCGACACCGTCGTGGCTTTTCAGCACACGCTCGATTTCATGCGGGCTGACCCGGTAGCCGAACGACTTGATCACATCGTCCTTGCGGCCCATGAACCAGATATAGCCGTCCTCATCTTCCCAGGCGTAATCGCCGGTCAGGAAGTAGCCGCCACGGCGCAGCTTGGCGTTTTCTTCCGGCAGTTGCCAGTAGGACAGGAACAGACCCGGATCGTTTTCCGGAATGCCGATCATGCCTTCTTCGCCGCGCGGCACCGGCTGCAGGTTTTCGTCGAGCAATTGAATGTTGTGGCCCGGCTGGCGGACACCGGCGGCGCCCGGCCGCGGCGTGCGGCTCGGCGGATGCGAGATGTAATAGGAAAACTCACTCATGCCGATCGCTTCGTAAATCGGCTGGCCGAAGCGTTCCTGCCAGGCGGTCAGCACGTCATCGGACAGGTGTTCGCCCGCGCACATGCAATGGCGCAGCGTTGGCACATCGGCCTTGCTGGTGGCGGTCTTCTGCAGGATCTGGCGATAGACCGTCGGCACACCGATAAAGATCGTGCACTGGTGCTTGGCGATCAAACGCGTCCACAAACCCGGATCGTTCGGGCCTTCGTAGGCGATGACGGTGTGGCCGTGATAGAGCGGATCCATCAGCGCGGTGCCGAGCACATAGGTCCAGTTGAATTTGCCGGAGTGGAGAATCCGATCCTGACCTTTAAAGTCAAACCAATTGGTTGCCGCCGGCAACCGCCCGAGCAGGGCGCGGTGCGCGTGCAGCACGCCTTTCGGGTAACCGGTGGTGCCGGAGGTGTAAACGAGATAAGCCGGATCATTGGCCTTGGTTTGCACCGGTTCTTTCAAGGCTGGATGCGCGCGCAGCAGCGCATTGAATGCATGCAACGTTGCCGTGGCTTTTGGCAGATCATCGGGCAAGCGATCACAACCGGACAGCAGCACATGCTGGACGCTAGTGACCTGATTGATCTGTTCGGCGAGTTCCGGCCACATGCTGACGTGAGTCACCAGCACCGATGAGCCAGAGTCTTTGGCCAGATACGCCAGTTCGCTGGCGGTGAGCAACGATGACGATGGCACCGCGATGCCGCCGGCTTTCATCGTGCCGAAGAAGGTGACCGGGTAGGCGATCGAGTTCGGCAGCCGAATCAGTACCCGGCTTTCACGCGGCAGGCCGAGCGCGAGCAGGGCGGCGGCGAGCTGCGAGCTTTGCTCGGCGAGCTGGGCGTAGGTGACGCGCTCTTC
>DASUEK010000304.1:0-4919 GCA_036275115.1 Permianibacter sp.
CATGCCTTCGGCCCACTCCAGTTGCAGGCGGGTCACGATGGCAAAGTCACGCAGGGCGAGAGTGGTCAGCATGGCGGGATCAAAAACGGCTCCGGAAAGGAGCCGTCAGTGTAAGGAAGCGCCGCGGTTCTGATAAGAGGCGGCGAGTGGACTGCACGTGCCAGCCGCCATCCTTGGCGGTCCGACAACCTGGTGACATGCCACGCAGGCCTCAGTGGGCGGCCAGTGCCTCACGCACCGGCTGCGGCTCGCGCTGCACCAAACGCTCGACCCGATGGCAGCTGCGCATCGCGGCTCGCATCATCTGGTTGATGTCGGTCAGCAGCGGCCGGCGTTGGCCGCGGTAGCGACAGCTGTCGCCGACGGCATCAAACGGGACCTGCAAGCGGCCAAGCATGCGCTCGAGCGCCGGCGTGATGAGGCAAAGCCAGTGGCTGATGCCTTCGCTGCGGCAATAACGCCACGCGGCGTGCAGCATTGCCAGCATCACATCCGAGCCCTGAAACAGCTCGCCAGTAGCGTGGCCATCCGGGTGATGCAGGCACAGCCGCGACAACTCGACGACCTTGCCGGCCAGCGGCGCCAGTGCATCGTGCTGAATGCGGGTGACATGGGCCGCCGGAAAGCCATCGACCGGGAACACCAGTCGCAACGCGCCGCAGGCTTCGCCACGGCTGTCGTAGGCGACAAAATGCACCGAATGGGCATCAAAAGCGTCGTGTTCTTCGCCATCCGGAGCGAGTTCGGCCGGCTCAAAACCGCGGTCCAGGCAATAGACCTGATAACGCAGGCGGTGGTGGTCGGCACGCAGCGCCGGGGTATTGGCGATCCGCACAGTCACGGCAGCGGTCATATGGGGCACTCCTCCGATACCTCACCGTGCGGGCATCGGGGTCAAGCCTCCTGGCAAAACTATCGCCATCCATGGCGCAAGCTCGGGATCAGGATGGTGGCGCCAGAAGCGCGACCATCGGCATGGCTGCAGGCTAGGTAATGCCGTGCAAGAAAAATGTGACGGCAGCCGCAAGACCGGAGACTCGACAAGTCCGACCTATACTTTCCGCTCGTCACTTGATCTCACCCCGAGCGAATACCCCATGGAATTGACGGAATACCTGAAGCATATGGTCGAGAAGGATGGCTCCGACCTGTATTTGTCGACCGGCGCCGCGCCCAGCTTCAAGGCCCACGGCAAGCTGGTGGCGATAGACCCGTCACCGCTGCCGCTCGGTCGGGTCGAGCAGATTGCCCACGGCGTCATGGATGAAGCGCAGCGCAAGGACTTCCTGACCCGGCCGGAAATGAACCTCGCTTACTCACTGCCCGGCATCGGCCGGTTCCGGGTCAACATCTTCCGCCAGCGCAACGAAGTGTCGATGGTGATCCGTTCGATCAAAACCGAGATCCCGAGTTACGACTCACTCGGCCTGCCGGACGTGCTGACCAAACTCATCATGCAGAAGCGCGGTTTGATTCTGTTTGTCGGCGCCACCGGCTCCGGCAAATCGACCTCACTCGCCGCGCTCATCGATTACCGCAACACCAACTCCAGCGGCCATATCATCACCATTGAAGATCCGGTCGAGTTCGTCCACCGGCACAAGCGCTGCATCATCAACCAGCGCGAAGTCGGCACCGATACGCTGTCGTATGAAGATGCGCTCGCGAACACGCTACGGCAGGCACCCGATGTGATTCTGATTGGCGAGATCCGCCATCGCGAAACCATGGAACATGCGCTGGCATTCGCGGAAACCGGCCATCTGTGCCTGTCGACGCTGCACGCCAACAACGCCAACCAGGCCATCGAACGTATCGTCAACTTCTTCCCGGAAGAGCGGCACAAGCAAGTGCTGAACGATTTGTCGCTGAACATCCGCGGCATCATTTCGCAGCGACTGATCCCGACGGTCGATGGCAAGCGCGCAGCGGCGATCGAGATCCTGATCGGTTCACCGCTGGTGCAGGATCTGATCAAGAAGGGCGAAGTCGGCCTGATCAAGGAAGTGATGGAGAAGAGCGAAAACGTCGGTATGCAGACCTTTGACATGGCGCTGTTCAAGCTCTGGCAAGCCGGCAAGATCTCGATGGATGAAGCGCTGAAAAACGCCGACTCGAAGAACAATCTGAAACTGAAAATGACCCTCGCCGAAGGCAAAACCGCCGGCGAAGATCCGAACAGCCACATCGAAACCGGCAGCCCGGCACGGCCCGCCAGTGCCCCCGCTCCGGCGCCCAAGCCGGCATTCACCTTGGCGCTGGAACCCACTGAAGAAGAAAAGCAGGAAGACCCGGTGCTGAACCAGCCCACCACACCCGGCCAGCTGCCGAAAATCCCGGCCATGCCGGCGCGGCCCGCCCCGGGCAAACCGGGCGGCTGACCGGAACGCCCCGAAAAAACCAAGCCCGTAACCGCCTCAACTCGGAACGGCCTCGCCCCGGTACTCGACCTGGAATTCGATCGTCGGGCCTTGACGGCATTTGGTTTGCGATGCAAACTTGTTTGCACACATACCTCCGGAGCCGGCCATGACCAGCACCACGACCCCCTTGCCGAATCTGGGCGACCTCGACCAACTGCAGCAGCTGACCGAGCGCTACGCCCGTTACCGCAACAGCGCCGGAGGCCTTAGCTCTGTGCTTGGCGGCCTGCTCAGCTTGGTGATGTTCTTCACGGCATTGCTGGTGCCATTGGCGACCGTCGAACGGAGCGTGCTGGCGCTCGCGCCGTTGCTCTGGCTGCTGAGCAAGGAAGCGCTGCGCCGCTTTTACTACCAGCGCAGCGGTGCGGTCGGCGAAAAGCTCAGTGCCAGTCAGCATCGGCAACATCTCTGGCTGACCCTTTTCGTCGCGGCAGTCAGCATTGCGATTGTCGCCGCCGGACTTTGGAAATTCGGGGTCGGCGGTTTGCTGGCCTTGCCGTGGCCCAAGCAGAGCTATTTCCTGATTGCCGCGTTGATGCCGCTAATCGTCTGGCGCTGGTTGTGGTCGAGCAGTGATTTCATTGCCGGTGTCTGCCTGATGTGTCAGGCCGCCGTGATCATCGCCGGCAGCAATTACCGGCTGGATTTTCTTGGCGTTTACCTGATAGCGATGGCGTTGCTGTGCATGTTCTATGGCGTTCGCGAACACCGCGACTACCTGAATTTGCGCAGCGAATTGCACCAGGTTCGGCAACGCCTGCAAGGCAACGCAGCATGAGTGAGCAGCACAATCCGAATCGCCAGCTGATCGACAATGTGCTGGCACTGGACCGACTCATCCACGAACCGGCACGGCTGGCGATTCTGACCGTATTGAGCAGCGTCGACTGGGCCGAGTTCAGTTTTCTGGAAGACATTTGCGCGCTCAGCAAAGGCAATCTGTCCAGCCATCTGAGCAAGCTGGAGGCCGCCGGATTGCTGGAAATCGAGAAAAGCTTTCGCGGCAAGCGACCGCTGACCCGCGCTCGCCTGACCGATGCCGGTCAGCAGGCGCTGCAGCAATACCGCATCCAGCTCGCCAAGCTGCTGCAGTCGAGCTGAGCTGACGACACAGGCGGTGTGCTACGCGCACCTGACGTTTACATCACCGAAGAGATTGCCCTCGGCAGCTTCGCCTGCCGAACGGCGAACTGTTGCCCCCCCTTTTAAAAAGGAATGGGCCAAGCGCAATTCGGCATCAGCCATTTTTTCCACACAAGGAGAGTTGACCATGCGTTCTTTTCTGTCCGCGCTGCTGCTGACCGGCAGCCTGTTGTGCAGTGCCGCCGGCCTTGCAAACGATGAACGCGGCATGACACTGGGCCGGCAATGCGCCGATGATTTTTATCAGGGCCGACTCGACGCGCTCTGGCAACGGATGACACCTGACATGCGCAAGGCGTTCGGCGATCAAGCCGGGCTGGTTGGCTTTCAGCAAAAAGTGAAAGCGGATTTCGGCGCTGAAACCACGGTGCAGCACGAACACGTGATGACTCAGCAAGGCTTTCAGATTTATGTAAGGGATTCGCGCTTTGCCGTTGCGCCGAACGCGTTTTCCTTGCGCTGCGTGTTTGATGGCAGTGACAAGATTGCCGGTTTCATGATCCAGCCGGTGAAGCAAACCACCGTCGCGCCAACCGCCTATCTGGATTACCAAACCAAAGCCGCGCTCCGACTGCCGTTCGACGGCGCGTGGTATACGTTTTGGGGTGGCCGGACACCGGAGCAGAACTACCATGTCATCGCCCGCGATCAGCGCTTCGCCTATGACTTTGTTGTCGTTCGGGATGGCAAGAGCCATCACGGTGAACCGACCATTAAAGAAAACTATTTCTGCTGGGATCAGAAAATTCTGGCGCCGGCCGCCGGCACGGTCGTTGTCGCCAAAGACGGACTCATCGACAATACGCCCGGCGAAATGGATGCCAGCAATGCCGCCGGCAATCACGTCGTGCTCGATCTCGGCAACAACGAATACGCCTTGCTGGCGCATTTGCGCCAAGGCAGTGTCAAAGTGAAAGTCGGTGAGCCAGTGCAAGCCGGGCAAGAGCTCGGACGCTGCGGCAACAGCGGCAATACCAGCGAACCGCATCTGCACTTTCATTTGCAGAACGCTGCACGCTTCGGCGAAGGAGAGGGCCTACCGGCGTTCTTCAACGACTACCTTGCCGATGGCAAACCAGTGACTCGCGGCGAGCCGCTGCGCGGGCAAACGATTTCGCCCGCCAAATAGCGTGGCAAAGCCATCGACAAGCCTGCCTGTTATCGTTCAGTTTCGCCGCCAGCGGGCAAAGCCCGGGTAACCCCACAACCGAAATGCCAGCAACACCGAACAGCCCTCGCGCTGTTCGGCCGGTTGCGCGGCGTCCTGGCGGGCAAGCTCGCCGATTTCCTGCGCGGTTTTCAGCAAACGCTCGCGCATTTTTTCTGCGGTCGCCCGCGTGACCATGCTGGGCA
>DASUEK010000305.1:0-22200 GCA_036275115.1 Permianibacter sp.
CGGTGGCTCGCTGGAAGACCTGTTCTGCTTCAACGACGAGAAGCTCGCCCGGCAAATCGCCGGCAGCGGCATTCCGGTGGTGTCGGCGGTCGGCCATGAGGTCGACTTCACCATCGCCGATTTTGTTGCCGACCTGCGGGCGCCGACGCCCTCCGCCGGTGCCGCGCTGATCTCGCCGGACCGCGACGGCCTGTTGCACCGGCTCGGCCAGCTGCAACACCGCTTGCAGCGAGCGCTTACCCAGGGCATTGGCCAACGCCGGATGCGACTGAGCAACCTAGGTGAACGCTTACCTACACCGGAAAAGCTGCTGGCCCGGCGGGCCCAGCGGCTCGATGAACTGCAGGCCCGGCTCCACGCCGGCATGCAGCGACGTCTGCAGCGAGCCCGGTTGCAGCTGCGACATCAGGAGGCCCGCCTGCAGGGCATGGCGCCATCGGTGCGGCTGGCCCGCGCCTGGCACCAGCTCGACCAACTGCAACAGCGGTTAGTGCTCACTGCCAACAGGTCGATTGACAGCCGTCGCACCGCCCTCGCCCGCTTGAGCGGAGGTCTGCAGGGCTTGAGCCCGCTGGCGACACTGGGCCGCGGTTACAGCTTGACCCGGGTTCAGGCCAGCCAGGCCCTGCTGCACCGGCAGGGCCCACTGGCGCCGGGCACAGTCATCGAAACCCTGCTGGTGGGCCGCCGGCTGCTCAGCCGGGTCGAGAGCGATACCGTGGACGCCGCTGCCGGCAAGGAGACCTGACGGATGTGGAAGCTGCTGCTTGTCACTTGCTTGTTCATCAGTGCCGCGAACGCTGCTGCCGACTCGGTGCTGCCGCAGGAAGAGCGGGTGCCGGGCGGCGTCGCGCTACTGGATGTCGGTCCAGCCAATCAGCCGGCGCCCGAAGTGCATTATCAAGGCCAGCCGGTATTGCTGGTCGCGGTCGCTGATCGCTGGCGGGCGGTGGTCGGTCTGCCGCTGCACGCGAGCGTCGGTGAGCAGCAACTGTCGGTCAACGGTACCCCACTTGGCTTCAGCATTGCCGACAAGGCCTACGCGACCCAGCCGCTGAAAGTGGCGCCCAAATTCGTCAACCCGGATCCAAAAGAGGCTGAGCGAATCGCCCGCGAACAGGCCCTGATGCAAGCCGCATTCGCCCGCTTCAGTACGCCGCTGCCGCCGCAACTGTTGATGCGGCAACCGACGCCGGGACCGCTGAGCAGTTCGTTCGGCTTGCGGCGCGTATTCAATGGCGAGGCCCGCAACCCGCATTCGGGTCTCGATATTGCCGCACCGACCGGCACCCCGGTGGTCGCGCCGCTGGCCGGCACCGTCGTGGTGACCGGCGATTTCTATTACAACGGCAACACCGTGATCATCGATCACGGTGGCGGTTTGCTGACCTTGTTCTGTCACCTCGACCGTATCGACGCCAAACCGGACCAACGCATTGAGGCCGGTGAACCGCTCGGCACCGTCGGCGCCACCGGCCGGGTCACCGGCGCCCACCTGCATTTCTCGGTGAGCCTGAATGGTGCACGGATCAATCCGGCGCTGTTTTTGCTGCCGGCAACCAAGCCGTAACCTGTAATAAAACTGTCACACTTGCAGCATGCTTAATGCCAACTAGGCTTGCTGATGCGTTGCCGTCAACGCGCTCGCATTCAGCATTTCCGGAGTTGGCATCATGGCAGAGCCTCGCAGCAGTCTTGGCAAACGTTTGTTGACCGTCGTCGGTGGCGGTTTCGGGATCTTGGTGGTTGCCGCCTTGATCGGTTTTTCCGTGCTCGGCGGTCACGTCAACAATCTGCGCCAGGGCCTGGAGTTGAACAGCCATTTGGGTGAATTGACCACCTCATTCAAAACCCAGGTGCAGGAGTGGAAAAACGTTCTGCTGCGTGGCGCTGACAGCGAACAGCGCAACAAATACTGGAGCCAGTTCAATGCCGAAGCCGACGCCGTGCAGGCCAGTGGCCGGGAACTGGAAAAACACATCCGTGCATTCGGTCTGGAAGAAGACGCCGTCCTGATCAGCCAGTTCCTGCGCGAACACGAGGAAATGCGCCGCAAATACCAGGAGGGCTACGCTGCGTTTGAGGCCGCTGGTTACGATCACCGCGCCGGCGACAAAGCGGTCAAGGGCATTGATCGTGCAGCCGGCGAGACGCTGAGCAAACTGCAACAAGACCTCGCCGAGAAAGTCGCCGCACAAAGTGCCTCCGCTGAAACCGCCAAGGTGGTGGTGGTCATCGTAGTCATCGCGATTTCGGTAACCGTGCTGGTGCTGCTGCAAATCATGACCAATCGACTGATCGTGCAGCGCACCCGTCGCCTGTTCGAGCACATGGAACGCATGTCACAGGGCCAATTCCAGCATCCGGTCGCGCCGGAAGGCGACGACGAGCTCGGTGCAATGGCGACCGATCTGGAGCAGGAGCGGCAGTTCATCTCCGGACTGATTCGGGAAATTCACAGCGCCTCTCGCGACATCGGCAGCAGTGCCGGCCAAATTACCCGCGCGGCACAAGAACTGGCAGGCGCGACGGGCGATGCCGAGCATCGCATTCATCAAGCCGCGAGCGCACTGACCGAAATGGCGGCCACCGTGCAGGAAGTGGCGAAAAATGCCGCCACCACGGCGCACGCCACCGAAGCGGTGAACAAATCCGCCAGCGATGCCCTGGCGAAAATGGAACGATCCACCTCGGTATCGCGGCAGCTGGCCGATGAAATGGCGCGTGCCGGCGAGCTGGTGCAGAAACTGCGCGACGACACCCAGAACATCGGCCAGGTACTGGAAGTCATCAAGGGCATTGCCGAGCAGACCAATCTGCTAGCGCTCAACGCGGCCATCGAGGCCGCACGCGCGGGCGAACAAGGCCGCGGCTTTGCCGTGGTGGCCGATGAAGTGCGCAACCTCGCCAAGCGCACCCAGGACTCCACCAGCGAGATCCAACAGATCATCCAGAGCGTGCAAGGCGGGGCAACCAGCGCGGCCAATGCCATGGAGCAAGGCAACTCGCGCACCCATGAAAGTGCCGAGCAATCCGAACAAGCCCGTGCCGCGCTGGAGCAAATCACCCGTGCTGTCGCCGAGATCCGTGACATGAACACGCAAGTGGCCGCGGCGGCGGAAGAGCAGAGTACGGTGGTCGACGAAATCACCCGCAATGTCAACGGCATCGCCGATGGCGCCCGCGAAAGCGCGGTACATGCCCAACAATCGGCGGGCGTTGCCGGCCAGCTCAATCAGGTCGCCGGGCGCTTGCAGGAGATCGTCGAGAAAGTGCGGGCGTAAACGCCGCGCGAATGAAAAAACGCCAGCGATGCTGGCGTTTTTTCTGTCCACTATTTTTTTACTACGGGATCTGCAACAACACGTTATTTTTCGTTGCGCTTGCGGTTGCGGATCATCCGCCGGCGGCGCTCCAGCTGGCGCTCGTTCAGCACGTTCTTCTTGTCCTTGAACGGATTTTCACTGTCCTTCAACTCCAGCTGAATCGGTGCGCCCACCAGATTCAGACGCTTGCGATAGTAGTTGATCAGGTAACGCTGGTAATGCATCGGCAGGCGCGAGACCTGGTTACCATGGATCACGATCCGGAACGGGTTGTGCCCACCCAGGTGGGCATAGCGCATCTTGACCCGGCGACCGTTAACCAGCGGCGCCTGGAACTCGGCTTGCGCCTGTTCCAGCAGCTCGGTCATCTTGCTGGTCGGTACATCCAGATGGGCCGAATCGTAGGCTTCATGCACCGATTCGAACAGATCGCCCACACCGGTACCGTGCAGCGCCGAAATGAAATGCAGGCGGGCGAAATCGGCAAAGCCGAGCCGGCGATCGATTTCGTCCTTGATGACTTGCCGCTGATCGCTGTCGAGGCCATCCCATTTGTTGACGCTGAGCACCAGTGCGCGACCGGTGTCCATGACATAGCCGAGCAAATGCAGATCCTGATCGGTGATGGTTTCCTTGCCATCCATCACCAGAATCACGACGTGGGCATCGTCAATGGCTTGCAGCGTTTTGACCACCGAGAATTTTTCGACCGCCTCGAACACCTTGCCGCGCCGGCGCACACCGGCGGTGTCGATCAGGGTGTACTTGGTGCCACGCCGCTCCATCTCGATGTAGATCGAGTCGCGGGTCGTGCCAGGCATGTCGAACACCAGCACCCGCTCTTCACCGAGCATGCGATTGACCAGCGTCGACTTACCCACATTCGGCCGACCGACAATCGCCATCTTGATGCCCTGGGCTTTGACTTCTTCCGGCGTCAGCTCCGGCGCATTCGGCAAGCGATCCAGTACGGCATCGACGAGCTGCAGCACACCGCGACCATGCGCCGCGGCAATCGGCATCGGCTCACCATGGCCGAGCGCGAAAAATTCCGGCAATACCAGATCGATATTGAGGCCATCGATCTTGTTGACCACCAGCAGCGTCGGCTTGTTCATGCTGCGCAGCTCACGCGCGACCTGCTCATCAATTGGCGTCAATCCATCGCGGGCATCGCACAGCAGCAACACCAGATCCGCTTCTTCCATTGCCAGGCGGGACTGCTTGGCCATCGCTTCATCGATGCCCTCCTCCTGACCGGTGATCCCCGCGGTATCGATGACAATGGCCGCGCGATCGCGCAGCTGGGCGCGACCGTACTTGCGGTCCCGGGTCAACCCCGGCATGTCCGCAACCAGCGCATCGCGGCTGCGGGTCAGCTGGTTGAACAGCGTGGATTTGCCGACATTGGGGCGGCCGACCAAGGCAATAACAGGCAACATGAAACCAGACTCAACTGAACGCGGGCCTCTGGCCCAAACTAGCAAGACAAACGGGTGTTACAAACGTAGACCATAACGCGCCGTAGACCATAACGAGACCGGGCGCTGCTGCGCCCGGTCTTGCGTTGTTACGGCAAGGCAAACAAATGCAGGGTATCGTCGCGGTCGTAGACCAGCAGCTGCTTGTCCAGGACTTGTGGCGGCGCTTGCAGACCGTCGTCATCCACTTCGACCTGCGCGACGAACGCACCGTCCTCACGCTTCATGAAGTGCAGATAACCCTCCAGATCACCCACCACGACATAATCACCCAGTGCCGCCGGCGCACTCAGCTGGCGGTTTTCCAATGCCTTCTGGGTCCACAGCACGAAACCGTTCCGGCGATCGAGCGCGACCAGATGACCTTGGGCATTGCTGGCATACACCATCTGGGCATCGACCGCGAGATTGCGATAGGTCGACAACTCACGCTGCCACAGCGTTTCACCGTTGCGCAAATCGACAGCAAGGACACTGCCGTTGACGCTGGCGACATACATCACCGAACCGAAAATCACCGGGTCGGTATCAACATCGGCAATCCGCTCGATCTCGGAACGACCGGTCGGCTGGCCGACGCGTTTTTCCCACAACGGTTGACCGTTATCGAGCCGGAACGCGGCGACCTTGCCGTTATCGAAACCGGCCAGGGTAATGCCGCCACCAATGAACGGCGAGCTGGTACCGCGCTGAGTCAGTACCGGCACATTGCGATCGGAAAACCATTTGCGCTCACCGGATTCGAGATCGAGCGCAAACAACTTGCCGTCGACCGTGCGTACGACCGTCAAGCCTTCACCAACTGCCGGCGGTGCCACCACTTCACTGGAGACATAGTTGCGCCACTTTTCTTCACCGGTTTCGGTATCGATGGCCAGCACCACACCTTCCGGCGTGCCAACCACCAGATAACCGCCGCCCGCCGCCATGCCACCGGACAAGCGCGTGCCGAGCCAGAACCGCCAGCTTTCGCTGCCATCCTGATTCAGCGCCAGCAACAAGCCTTCACTGTTGGCGACAAAAATACGATCGCCATAGAGCACCGGCTGCAGATTGGCCGGGAAGCCTTCGCTGATCGGCCGATCACCATCCGGCGCATCCGCCCATGGCCAGATCGTGCGCCAGAATGCACCGGCAGACAGCGCAATGTCTTCACCAACGGTGGTGGTGACCGTTTTGGTCCACACCGTTTTCGGCTCAAACTGCGGCGCGAAATCCGGGACCGGCGCAATCACCACTTCGTCTTCATCACTGGCGCAACCGGCCAGCAACGCCGCACCGAACGCAAACGCCAACGTCGGCAACAGCTTGATCGGTTTCGTCACAGTCATTTCGCTGCATCCGGAGCCAGCGCCGGCAAGGTGCTGGCATCAAGTTTCAGGGCCAGCGCCGGATCCTGCGCCACGACACTGCCTTCGGCCGCTGCTTCCTGGTAAGCCGCGTTGGCTTCCGCGGCGCGGTTCAGCGCCGTCAGCACATCACCACGCACCAGCGCATAGGCACCGGCATAGGCATCGGCTTTGTCCTTGCTGATGTCGACCAGCTTCAGCGCGGCATCCAGCTCACCCTGGGCCAATTTGACCCGGGCCAGACGCAACGTCGCGACGTGGCCGATCGCGGCATGTTCCGGCTTGTTGGCGACCGCCTGCAGCAGGCTGGCCGCGCGCGCCAGATCGTTGTCACGCACCGCCTCGCGGGCGAGGTACAGCTGACCAAACTGTGCGTATGCGGTGCCTTGGTGTTCACTGACCAAGGCCTCGGCTTTCTGCTTGAATTCAGCCCGCTTGTCGGCATCATCCGCCAGCTTGATCACGTCTTCAAAGGCATCGGAAGCCGCAACAGCCTTGTCTAGCTGGTGCTGTTGGTAAAACTTCCAACCGGCAATCGCGGCAATACCGAGCACGGCACCGATCAGCACGGAGGTTCCGTTGGCGCGCCACCATTTCTTGATCGATTCGAGTTGTTGTTCTTCAGTCGTAAAAACGTCCACAGTCTGCTCCTTTACGTATTCGTTGTTCCGCTTTCGCGACGTCCGCTGTGGCGCGGCCGTCAGTTCGAAAGCGCTTGGGTCAAAAAGTTCGCCAAATCGGTCAGCGCCACATCCTGTTGGGCGCCATCGCCGCGCAAGGGCTTGACCGCTGCCACGCCGCGCTCAAGCTCGCTGTCGCCAACAATGACGGCAAACCGGGCGCCGCTGCGATCGGCCCGCTTCAGCAATTTCTTCAGGTTGCCACCACCGTGGCCCTGCACCAGTCGCAACTGCGGCAAGGCGTCACGCAACTGCTCGCTGAGCGGGAACACCGCGGTTTCCGCTTGCATGCCCAGCGCGGCAACAAACACGTCGGCCGGTGCCGGCGTGCTGGCGCCGTGCACGACTTCCAGCAACAGCACGATCCGCTCAAGGCCCATGGCAAACCCACAGGCAGTGGTCGCGTGGCCGCCGAGCTGCTCAACCAGACCGTCGTAACGGCCGCCACCGCAAATGGTGCCCTGAGCACCGAGCGCATCGGTCATCCACTCGAACACCGTGCGGTTGTAGTAATCGAGACCACGTACCAGTCGCGGATTGACCACATAGCGCACACCGGCGGCATCAAGGATGCGCTTCAAGCCATCGAAATGCGCCTGCGATTCCGGATCGAGGCAATCGATCAATTGCGGCGCATCTTTCAACACGGCCTGCACGTCCGGATTCTTGCTGTCCAGCACGCGCAGCGGATTGGTTTCGAGGCGGCGTTTGCAATCCTCGTCCAGCACCGCTTCGTGCTGGCGCAGGAATGCCACCAATTTTTCCCGGTAAGCTTTACGCGCTTCGTTCGAGCCGAGCGAATTCAGGTGCAATTCGACCTTGTCGGCAACGCCAAGCTCCCGCCAGAGCCGCGCGGTCATCAGAATGAGTTCGGCATCGACATCCGGCCCCGGAATGCCAAAGGTCTCGACGCCGAGCTGGTGGAACTGGCGATAGCGGCCTTTCTGCGGGCGCTCGTGCCGGAACATCGGGCCCATGTACCACAGCCGCTGCTCCTGGTTATAGAGCAAGCCGTGTTCGATACCGGCGCGGACGCAAGAAGCGGTGCCTTCCGGTCGCAAACTCAGTGACTCTTTTTCCCGGTCGAGAAAGGTGTACATCTCTTTTTCGACAATGTCGGTGACCTCGCCGACCGCACGGGCAAACAGCTCGGTCTTTTCGACGATCGGCATCCGGATTTCGTCATAGCCGTAGCGCGCCATCAAGGCCCGCAGCGCCGCTTCAAGGCGATGCCACAGCGGGCTCTGTGTCGGCAACAAATCATTCATGCCGCGCACGGACTGAATCGTTTTACTCAATTTCGTCCACTCTCAATTGCTACATCGGCTCGCTGGTCGCAACGCCAGCGAACCCCTGATTCATCCTGCTGCGGTTAGCCGTTTTGAACCGGCAGACGCTCGGCGCCCTTGGCCGCCGCTGCGTGCTGCGCTTCCCGCTCGGCGAGCTTGCTGCGCACCGCTTTTTCCAATCGGTCGATGATCTCGGCGTTCGGGATCTTCTCGCGTTTTTCGCCGTCGAAGTACAACATCGAACCGGAAAAACCGCCGGTCAAGCCGACATCGGTTTCGCCCGCTTCGCCCGGACCGTTGACCACACAGCCAATCACCGACACATCAAGCGGCTCGCGGACATCTTCCAGCCGACGCTCCAGCTCATTGACCGTGCCGATGACATCAAACTCGGCGCGTGAGCACGTCGGACAGGCAATGATGTTGACGCCTCGATTGCGCAGACCCAGCGACTTCAGAATGTCCCAACCCACTTTCACTTCTTCAACCGGATCGGCCGCCAGCGAAATCCGGATGGTGTCGCCAATGCCTTCGGCGAGCAGGATGCCAAGACCAATCGACGACTTGACCGTACCGGTGCGGAACGCGCCGGCCTCGGTGATGCCGAGGTGTAGCGGGTTGTCGATTTGTTTGGCGATCAAACGGTAGGCACTGACCGCCATGAACACGTTCGACGATTTCAGGCTCAGTTTGAAATCGTGGAAATTCAGTTTGTCGAGAATGTCGACATGACGAAACGCCGACTCGACCAGCGCCTCCGGAGTGGGTTCGCCGTATTTTTCCTGCAGATCTTTTTCCAGCGAACCGGCATTGACGCCGATCCGGATCGGAATACCTTTGTCGCGAGCGCAATCGACGACTGCGCGCACCCGCTCTTCCTTGCCGATATTGCCCGGGTTGATGCGCAAGCAGTCGACACCGTATTCGGCCACTTTCAGCGCGATGCGGTAATCAAAATGGATGTCAGCCACCAGCGGTACCGGCGAGCGCTGCCTGATCAGTTTGAATGCTTCTGCCGCATCCATGGTCGGCACCGACACCCGCACGATATCGGCGCCGGCATTGGCCAACTGAACGATCTGATTGACGGTGGCATCGACATCGGTCGTTTCGGTGTTGGTCATGCTTTGCACACTGATTGGCGCATCACCGCCAACCAGCACATTGCCGATCCGAATCTGACGCGACTTGCGCCGGACGATCCACGACTGCCCTTTCATGATCTCTGACTCGCTCGCTCTGCCGCGTTCTGCTCAATCATTGGCTTGCTGTTGCAGCGTCAATGTTGCCGGCCGGCTGCCCGGATAGCTGGACAAATCCACTGGCCGACCGTTGTGTTTCAGCTGCACGCCCGGCGGATTGCCGAGCACCACGGTCAGTGGCGCCGAGCCCGACAAGCGGATGCGCTGACCGTTCTGCTTGATGCCTACCGACAGGACATTGCCGTTGGCATCGGTGACACGGATCCAGCAATCTTCGATAAACGTCAATTCCAGGGTTTCGGCGATGCCGGGCAAGGCCTCAACAGCATCGCTGCTGCTGGCGGTTGAGGCGCCCGTGCTGGACGGCGTGCTCGCGGTCGGAGTTGCTGCCCCGGCCGTCGTTGCGGATGTCGTTGCTGGTGCAGGCGTTGTCGCTGCCGGTGCGCTAACTGCGGTCGACTCCGTTGTCGCGGCACCGGTTGTTGCGCCGGCGTCTGGCAACGGCGCTTCCGGTGGCAACTGCAGCATCAGCTCACCACTGCTGCTTTCGATCGGCAGGATTTCCACCGACTCGGCCTGCTCGCTGACAACCGCACTGTCTTCGCTCTTCAGCTTGTCCAGCCAATCGGTCGGCATCAGCACAACCGCCCCACCGATCACAACCACCGCCAACGCCACCAGCCCAAACCACAACCATTTGCCACTGGCGCTACGCTCGCTCTCTGGCAAGGCCAGCAAAGTTTTCAAACCGGCCAGCTGGGCCTCATCCGGTTGCCGTTGGTTGTAAGCCAAGACGATATCGTCGGCCGGCAACTCCAGCCATTTGGCGTAAGCACGCAAATAGCCGCGCAGAAACGTCGCCGGCACGTGCGCCGGATACTGATCCGCTTCGATCGCGGCCAGCGTCGGTTCATCCAGACGCAAATGCCGTGCGGCTTGTTCAAGCGATTGTCCTTGCGCTTCCCGTCCGGCTCTCAGACGTGCGCCCGGACCTTCCGTTGGCACCGCTGCCGGTGCTTCCACATTCAGTTCCGCCATTTTTGTTTGTTATCGAGATAAAGGTTGGCTTCATCCGAATCCGGGAAGAGCCGCTCCAGTTTCAGGCCGAGGCTGGCAACGGTATCCTTGTCGCGCAACGCATGTGCAAGCTGAATCCCAATCCACAACGACCGCGGGCTGTCGCGGCCCACTTCCTTGAACCGATCCCAATAGCCTTTGGCCCGCTCGAGCCGCTGTTGTTGCAGCTCGTGATTGGCCATTTCGAGCAGCGCATTGGGCTGTTTCGGGTTGTGTTGCAGCGCACGCCGGAAATACTCCGTCGCCTTGTTATCGGCTTTGCTGCGCAGCGCGCACAAGCCGGCATTCTCCAGCACCGACGCCATCTTCGGATTGGATGGGATGTCAATCGCGCGCTCGAACAGCTCTTCCGCTTTCTTGTACTTGCCCTGCCGGCACAGATAAACGCCGTAGAGATCCAGCACGCCCGGATTCTTGCCGCTCAGCCGCAGCGCTTTTTCGAAATGCTGCTCGGCGCGCTCCTCTTCACCGACCAGCGAATAGTAGTAACCGAGGGTCGACTGCACACCGGCATTGTCCGGATCGTGCGCGAGCGCCTTGTCCAGATGGAATTTGGCGCGCTCAAGTTGGCCGGCGTCCAGATAGCCGGATGCCGCCTGCAAGCGCGCTTCCGCGGCTTGGGCGCGATTGTCAGATGCCAGATTGTCCGGGTCGGGTTTGGCCGCGCCGCCGCAGGCGGTCAGCAGCAACAGCAGGGCACAGACGGTCAGGCATTGCTTCATCGCTTGTTGTTCCTCATGCCAGGGTTTGAACAGGAATTTGCTTCTGTTGCGTCCGTCGGGTCCGGTCGATGACCTTGCCAACCAACTGGCCACACGCGGCATCAATGTCGTCGCCGCGGGTGCGCCGGGTCACTACGGTAAAGCCGGCATTCATCAAAATCTGGCCAAACCGCTCAATTCGATCATCGCTCGAACACTGGAACCGGGTCTGCGGGAACGGATTGAACGGAATCAGGTTGATCTTGCTCGGAATGTCTTTCAGCAGCTTGACCAGTTCACGGGCATGCACGTCCTGATCGTTGACGCCATCGAGCATCACATACTCGATGGTGACGGCACGCGAGGCCAGCGATTTTTCCAGGTATTTCTCGACCGCCGGCAACAACACCTCGATCGGGTATTTCTTGTTGATGGGCACCAGTTCGTCACGCAGCGCATTGTTCGGCGCATGCAGGCTCAGCGCCAGGGCAACGTCGATGTGATCGCCGAGCTTTTCCAGCCCCGGCACGACGCCCGAGGTCGACAGCGTGACACGGCGCTTGGACAGGCCATAGGCGTTGTCGTCGAGCATCATGCCCATGGCGGTGACGACGTTGTCGAAATTGAGCAGCGGCTCGCCCATGCCCATCATGACGACGTTGGTGACTTTGCGCTCACCGGTGGTGGCGACAGCACCGAGGCGGCGCACCGCATGCCAGACCTGGCCGATGATTTCGGCGACAGTCAGGTTACGGTTGAAGCCTTGCTGCGCCGTCGAGCAGAACGCGCAATCGAGCGCACAACCGACCTGCGAGGACACACACAAGGTGCCGCGATCGGTAGTGGGAATAAAGACGGTTTCAATCAGTTGGCCGCCATCGAGGCGCAATGCCCACTTGATGGTGCCATCAGCGGAAATCTGTTCGGTGACCGCTTCCGGGCCACGGATTTCGGCGGTGGCTTTCAGCTTCTCGCGCAGCGCCTTGCTGAGGTTCGACATGGCGTCGAAATCATCAACGGCGTGCTGATGAATCCACTTCAGTACCTGGGTGGCACGAAACGGCTTTTCGCCGATGCTGGCAAAAAAATCTGCCAGACCTTTGGTATCGAGACCGAGCAGATTCACTTTCTCGGTTGACGGCAGTGCGGTCATGGTTGCTCCCTGACGCAGGTTGAGACCTTTTTACAGGATTTGGGTTGCCTTGTTACAGGACTTGCCGGGGGCCATCAGTCAACTGACGGCCCCCGGCACGACGGCGTTCATTGCCGGGCGCGCATGGCGCCACTGCCTTAGCGGGTGCGCGGGCAGAGTTCGTCGGCTTTGAAGAAGTAAGCGATTTCGCGCTCGGCCGAGGCAACCGCATCGGAACCGTGAGCGGCGTTCTCGTCAACCGACACCGCGTAGTCAGCACGGATGGTGCCGGCAGCGGCTTTCTTCGGATCGGTGGCACCGAGGATTTCGCGGTGACGGATCACGGCGTTTTCGCCTTCCAGCACCGAGATCACCACCGGACCCGAGGTCATGAAACCGACCAGCGCGCCGAAGAAGCCACGCTCTTTGTGCTCGGCGTAGAAGCCTTCGGCTTCGGCCTTGCTCAGGTGCTTCATTTTGGTGGCAACGATCTTCAGACCGGCACGCTCAAAGCGAGTGAAAATTTCGCCGATGACATTCTTGCCAACAGCATCCGGCTTGACGATGGAAAGGGTGCGTTCAACAGCCATGAAAAACTCCAAAAGGACGTTCAAAAACCTGCAGAAAAGACCAGCCCCCGGAGGGCCTGCCCGGAAAAACGGCGAATTATACCCTCGGTCGGCGGGCAAAACCTAGCCAAAAACAGGGACTTCGGTACCGCCGTCCGGCGCCGGGCCGGCGGGGCCGGACTGCGCGGACGCACCGGTTCAGCGCTTGCCGGCCCGCATGACCAGCAGGTTACCAAGCAAGGACAGGCCGATGCCGATGAAGGTCACCAGCTGCCAGCGGAAGCCTTCGACCAGCGCCGACAGCAGCAGTGCCACGATGGGCACCGTGACGTTGACGTAGGCGGCCTTGTCGGCGCCGACCCGGGCAATCAGGGTCAGGTAGCTCATGAAGGCGACCACCGAGCCGAACACCACCAGATAGGCCAGCGAGGCAACGTACTTCAACGACGGATCGAAGCCGAACGGGATACCAGCCAGCACGGCATAGGCGGCGGTCAGGCCGGTGCCGTAGAGCATGGCCCAGGCAGTCGACTGCACCACCGGCAGGTTGGCCCGGCGCTGGCTGACCGACACCAGATTGCCGCAGGACGCGCTGAACGTGGCGACGGTCGCCAGCGCGATGCCGAACCAGCCGGTCGCCCCGGCCGAGAAACCGGCCACCTCCGGCCAGAACACCACGACGATGCCGGCAATGCCGATGCTGGAGCCGAGCGCGACCAGTGGCTTGATCGGCTGACCGAACACCAGTCGCATGCCCAGCATGTTGAAGAACGCCATGCCGGAACAGATCAGCGCCACCAGACCGGAACTGATGAAGCGTTCGCTGTGGTAGAAAAGGATGAAATTAATGCAGAACAGGAACACGCCCTGCAGCAGAAAACGACCATGCGCCGCCCGGTCGAAGCGCAATGGCAGCCGCCGCAGCAGCGCCCAGCCAAACAGCAGCGCCGAAGCCAGCGCAAACCGGTACACGATGGAGGCTTCCGGCGCCACGCTGCCGAGCTGAAAGGTGATCACCAGCCAAGTCGAGCCCCAGATCAGCACAGCAAGGCCGTACAGGCCCCAAGTTGCGGCGTTCATTTTTGAATCACCAGTGCAGCAGCAGGAGCGGCATCTTAGCCGCAAGCCAGCGGGCGAGATATGGCGGAAGCGGCACGTCGCCAGCGATTTTTCTCAGCACCGGAGTTGTGGCCTATCAAAACTGTGAGCGCAGCTATAGGAGCAAGCTTGCCCGCGACGTGTTCTACGCGAAGCGCACCGGAATCGTGCTGGCGGCAAATCGCGGGAAAGCCCGCTCCCACAACTGCATCAACTGACACCGTTCTGACGGAACCACGCCAGCATCCGCTGCCAACCATCCGCCGCAAACTCGCTGACATAACTTGGCCGGTAATCGGCATTGAAGCCGTGGGGCGCTTTCGGATACACGATGATCTCCGATGGCTTGCCGGCCGCTTTCAGTGCTGCCCGCATTTTTTCCACCGAGTCGAGCGGAATGCCACCATCCGCTTCGCCATAGAGACCGAGCACCGGCGCGTGCAGTTGCGCAGCGACATCGAGCGGATACAGCGGTTGCAAGTCAGTGGCCTTGCCGACCAAGCGACCATACCAGGCAACGCCTGCTTTGACCGCCGGACTGTACGCGCTATACAGCCAGGTGATGCGACCGCCCCAGCAGAAACCGGTCACCGCCAGCTTGTTGATGTCGCCGCCATGGGCACCGGCCCACACGGCAGCGGCATCCAGATCGCGGAACACTTGCGCGTCCGGCACTTTCGCCACGATCTCCTGCACCAGCTGATTGATGTCCTTGACGACTGTCGGGTCACCCTGACGCTGATACAGATTCGGCGCAATCGCGAGATAGCCCGCCTTGCCGAGTCGCCGCACCAGATCGCGGATGTGTTCGTGCAAGCCGAAAATTTCCTGCACCAGCAACACCACCGGCACCTGGCGCGCCCCTTGCGGCTTGGCGTAGTACGCCAGCATATCGATGTCGCCGGCGCGAATGCGGGTTTCACCAGCGTCCAACCCGTTGCTGTCGGTCTGAATCACCGTGCTGCCGATGGCCGGCGTCACGGCCGCGGCAAAACCGGCGCCGAGGGTCGCCGTCACAAACGCACGCCGTGCACCATCAACCTTGAGAGAGTCATCGCGGGTTGTGGTCATGTCACCTGCTCCGTTGAGAAAGATCGTTTACGCGCGCCGGCAGGCACACGCCGGTTTGGCTACACTGCGCCGGTTTTGATGTGACAGCGATGGCCGCCCGAAAGTGGGCGGCGCCAGCGTTTGCTGCCACCCCCTTTTTTGCAACCACGCCGGCATGAAGCCGGCTCCCTGTCGTCGCCCGCGCAGGATGCCACGCGACCCACGGCTTGAGGAATTCTTTATGGCAGCAACCGCGACGCCCTGCGATATCGGCTTTGTCGGCACCGGCGTGATGGGCAAGAACCTCATCATGAATCTGGTCGACAACGGCTTTACGGTCATCGCCTTCGACCTGGATCAGAGCAAGCTCGATGCCCTGCTGGCACAAGATGCCGCCGAACGCGGTGACGCACCAGCGCGCGTGTTCACCTGCAATTCCTACACCGATCTGCTGGCGAGTCTGGCTCGGCCGCATCTGATTGTCTTGTCGGTGCCGGCCGGCAATCCGGTTGATGATGTCTGCCACAAACTGATCGATGCCGGCCTGCAGGCCGACGACATCGTGGTCGACACCGGCAACAGCCTGTGGACCGATACCCAACGCCGCGAGCGCGAGTACGAAGGCAAGTTCATCCTGTTCTCGACCGCAGTTTCCGGCGGCGAAGTGGGCGCCCGCTTTGGTCCGTCGTTGATGCCATCCGGCGACCCCTACGCTTGGGCCCGGATCAAGCCGATGTGGACAGCCATTGCCGCCAAGGTCGATCCGCAAACCGGCCGGCCGATTGAACGAAAAGCACCGGGTGAAATCGTCGCCCGCGGCGAGCCTTGTGCCGCCTACATCGGTCCGTCCGGCTCCGGCCATTACGTCAAGATGGTGCACAACGGCATCGAATACGCCGACATGCAGCTCATTTGCGAAGCGTATCAGCTGATGCGCGACACACTCGCGATGACCGATGAGGAAATCGCCGCCGTGTTCCGACGCTGGAACGACGGCCTGCTGAACAGTTATCTGATCGAAATTTCCGCCGAGGTGCTGGCCACCCGCGACAGCGAAACCGGCGCGCCGCTGGTCAGCGTGATCCTCGACAAGGCCGGCCAGAAAGGCACCGGCCTGTGGACCGCCGTCAGCAGCCTCGAACTCGGTTGCCCGGCACCGACGATTGCCGAAGCGGTTTACGCCCGCTCGCTGTCGACGCTGAAAGATCAGCGCCTGCAGGCCGCGAAGCTGCTGGCCGGTACTGACACAGCTACCCAGCCCGAGCGCGTGCCTGCCAGCGAACGTGAGACCGTCATCGAACAGCTTCATGACGCGCTGTACTGCGCGAAAATCTGCGCCTACGCGCAGGGCTTTGATCTGATGAAAACCGCGGCGAAGGAGCAAGGCTGGCAACTCAACTTTGCCGAAATCGCCAAAATCTGGCGCGCCGGCTGCATCATCCGTGCGGTATTCCTGCAATCGATTACCGATGCCTACGAACGCAAGGAAGATCTCGACAACCTGTTGCTCGATTCCTACTTCGCCGAACAAATTTCCCGCTACCAGCGGAACTGGCGCCAGGCGGTTGCCCATGCCACGTTGGCCGGCGTTCCGGTACCAGCGCTTGCCTCCGCGCTGGCGTATTACGATGGCTACCGCACTGCCGTGCTGCCGGCCAACCTGTTGCAGGGTCAACGCGATTATTTCGGCGCCCACAGTTTCGAGCGTACCGACAAACCGAGCGGCAAGAAATTCCATGTCGAGTGGGGGCTGCCGGAACGGCCGATGATCAAACAGAAATAGCCAGTGGTCGTTCGCCATCAACAGCAAACGAGAAGACAAAAAAGGCCGCGATAAGCGGCCTTTTTCATGACAAACCTCATCACTGACTGGCCGTGCGCCAGGCCGGCCACCACTCGGCACGCAAGCGCTGGAACTGGCCACGCTGCTGGGCACTGATCGGTGACTGCGGCATGGAAGCAACCGTCAAGTGCAGCACGGTGGCGTACTCGTCCAGCACCATGCCGTCATGCTCCATCGCGGTGCGGGCAAACACATCGCTGCGCAGACACTCGCGCCGCTCAGCCAATGACAGCTGCACGGCGACGCAATCCTCGATGGCAAACCCTTGCAGCACGCCGGCTTTTTCGGCCAACGCCTGATAGCGACCACGGCTGGCGGTCAAAAAGCGCTGCCAGCGATCTGCCGTGATTTCCCAGCCAACCTGGGTTTCATCAGCGCTGCCGGCGGGGAGTGCGGCCACGCTGACGGTGGGGAAGATGAAGCTGATTGCAAAAACGGCGCAAACGCCGTGACCAACAAGCGAGCGGGACACCGCTCTGAACCAGCACTGTGATGTGCGCGCATGCGCTGCCTGATGGGTCCGTTCCCGGACCTGCATTTCCTTGCCTTGCATGTTGCCTCCCGTTTCCTTGGGTGGAGGCCTGATGCTAAGCAAGTCAACGCGATGACGATGTGAACCGGCGCCCAAATGCGCTTCCGGGATTAACAGACTTCCGGGTCAGCAGCGCTAATTCGCGCTTGGCCGCTGGCGATGCCAATGACACGGCCTTGTCGGCAGCGCCGGCCTCTCCTCGCGCCGGTGTCAGGCGTGATAGCCAGTCGGGTCGGCAACGCCGGCATCGGCGAAGCCTTGCTTACGCAAGCGGCAGGCATCGCAGCGACCGCAGGCACGGCCGTGATCATCGGCCTGGTAGCAGGACACGGTCAGGCCGTAGTCGACGCCGAGCGCTTGGCCAGTCTGGATGATCTGCGCTTTCGACAATGCGATCAGCGGCGTTTCGATGTGCAGGCGATGGCCTTCCACGCCGGCGCGGGTGGCGAGATTGGCCATGCGCTCGAACGCGGCGATGTATTCCGGCCGGCAATCCGGATAACCGGAATAATCGACGGCGTTGACGCCGGTGAAAATGTGGCGAGCGTCGAGCACTTCGGCCCAGCCAAGTGCAATCGACAGGAACACGGTATTGCGCGCCGGCACATAGGTCACCGGAATGCCGCTGGTCGGGGATTCCGGCACCGCGATCGAACTGTCGGTCAGGGCCGAACCGCCAATCTGCGACAGATCCAGATCGATGATCTTGTGTTCACGCACCTGCATGGCCTTGGCGATGCGTTCGGCGAACACCACTTCCTGTTGCGAACGCTGACCGTAACGAAAACTCAGCGCATAACAATCAAACCCTTGCGATTTGGCAATGGCAAGGCAGGTGGTGGAGTCCAGACCACCAGACAGAAGAACCACGGCACGCGGTTTCATCACGCAGTTTCCTGATATTCACAAGAGGAGGGTTCGCCGCGGCGACGGCCGCTGACGAATCGATCACATGGCGGGGTGCCGACTCAATGGCCGGGCACATCGCCCCAGATGTGTTTGTGCAACTGCAGCTGCATTCGTACCGGCAGTTTGTCGGCCAAAATCCACTCGGCCAGATCGCGGTACGCCAGCGAACCAAACACCGGCGAGAACAGCACATCGCAGGTTTTGTGCAGCTGATGCTGGTCGAGCACCATGCGCGCCCAGTCATAATCCTTGCGATCGCAGAGCACGAATTTGATTTGGTCATGCGCAGTCAGCAGCGGCAGGTTGGCCCAGCGGTTTTTGTCGACTTCGCCGGAGCCCGGCGTCTTGATGTCGACCACCCGTGACACCCGCGGGTCAACCTCGCTGATATCGAGCGCACCGCTGGTTTCCAGCGACACCTCATAGCCGGCATCGCACAGCGCCTTGAGCAAGTCGATACAACCCTTCTGCGCCAGCGGCTCGCCGCCGGTCACGCAGACAAAACGCGGCGACCACTCCGCCACCTTGGCCAGAATCGCATCAAGATCGTGGTATTCACCGCCGTAAAACGCGTATTCGCTGTCGCAATAGCCGCACCGCAGCGGGCAGCCAGTCAGCCGGATAAACACCGTCGGCCAGCCGACCGTGCGCGCCTCGCCTTGCAACGAGAAAAACATTTCGGTGAGACGCAAACGGGTCATGGCTGTCACAGAAAACTGGCGGCTCGTGCCGCCAGTCCAGAAGAAGGGTTAACGCAATTCCTGCAGACGTTGCTGCGCGACCTGCGCGGACGAACTGCCGGGATACCGCTGAATGACTTGTTGAAACAGTGTTTTGGCGGCCGCATTGGCACCACGCCGTTTCTCGATCTCTGCCAGTTTGAGCATGGCATCCGGCGCTTTTGGTGAGTCGCCGTATTGGCTCAACACCAGCTTGAACTGGGTCTCGGCCTCTTCATAAGAGGCTTGCACGTAATACACCTGCGCCAGCCAGTAGCGGGCATTCGCCGCATTGCGGCCATCCGGGTATTGCTGCAAGAACGACAGATAGGCCTTTGCGGCTTCGCTGTATTGCTTGGCGCGCACCAGCGGGAAAATGGCATCGTAGGCTTTTTGTTCGGCCTCGACGTCCTTGCTGCTGGCTGCTTTGCTCGGTTTGGCCGGCTCGGTCACGACCGGTGTCGCGACGACGGTCGGTTCGGTCGCTGCAGGCTCCGGCAACGATGGCACGGTATTGACCGTTGCCGGCTCATTGCTGGTCGCGTCACCGCTGGCACCGGACAACCGGCGATCAATGTCGCGGTACAGCTCGCGCTGCCGCTCCAGCAGTTGGGAAATCTTGTGGTCTTGCTCTTCAACGCGCCCAGTCAGCATCCGGATTTCTTCTTGCAGCGTTGTGATCTGGATCTGCATGTCGGCAATGAGCCGATCCCGCTGCTGTTCCTGCTGAACCTGAACTGCGCTTTGTTGCACTCGCTGTTGCTGCTCGGTCGCAGCACTGACAACGGGCGCTGCCGCGTGCGCGGCCGGGACAACGGCCGCTGTCAGCGCCACAGCGCAGAACAGCGGTCGCAGTGATGACAGTAAAGCGGTGGCCGAAACCACCGCTTTCACTTGTTGCATCGACATCAATTAGCCTTCGTAGGACAGCACGCCACGACGGTTTTGCGCCCAGGCAGCTTCGTCATGACCCGGGTTGGCCGGCTTTTCTTCGCCATACGACACGGTCTTGATCTGCGAAGCCTGCACGCCGTAGCTCTGCAGCACTTGCTTGATGGCATTCGAACGACGCTCGCCGAGGCCAACGTTGTATTCCGGCGTGCCGCGCTCGTCGCAGTGACCTTCGACGGTAACGGTCAGGCCCGGGTTCTTGGCCAGGAAGGCGCCATGGGCGGCCAGCAGGTCACGGTATTCCGGCTTGATGTTGGCATCGTCGAATTCGAAGTAAATGACGCGCGCTTTGCGGGCTTCGATGTCAGCCAGACGAGCCAGCTCTTCAGCGCTCGGGCCTTGCTGAATCGGCTGGGTGGTGGTGGTATCAGTACCGGCATTGCTGCTGGCGCTGGTGTCGGTTTCAGTTTGCTTGCTGGCGCAAGCAGCCAGGCCGGCAACGACCAAAGCCAGAACGACGTTCTTCCCCATTTGATAAATCGACATTGTTAGACTCCCGCCTAAAAGGAACAGACCAAAAAACAAGCACAAATGCCCAGCCGCATGGCCGGGCACCACAAACTCAATCCAGGAACGGCGACCACGCCGGTGCGCGCACTTCACCCTTGCGCGCTTGCAACCGGGCTTTGAAGCGGCCATCCGTGGAAACGACCGCCAGCACCTGCTGCCCCCTGTGAAGGGTCGCGTATATTACCATGCTGCCGTTCGGTGCCAAGCTAGGTGATTGATCTAATTGAGTATCCGTCAGCACTTGCAGGCTGCCGGAGGCCAAATCCTGGATGCCGACCCGGAATTGCCCTGCCGTCCGGTTGATCATGACCAGTTTCTTGCCGTCCGGGCTGTATTCCGGCTCGGAGTTGTAGTCCCCCTCAAAGGTCATCCGCTGGGTCTGCCCTGACGCCAGATGCACACGGTAGACCTGTGGCTTGCCACCACGGTCCGACGTAAAGGCGATGTATTGACCGTCCGGCGACCAAGTCGGGTCGGTGTCAATGATGCCGATGCCGGTGGTGGTGATACGCCGGGATTGCCGCGACGCGACCTCGTACACGTAAATCTCCGGATTGCCCTCGTGCGACAGCGACATCGCCAGTTTGCTGCCATCCGGCGACCACGCCGGCGCGCCGTTGTGGCCCGGAAACGCCGCAACAACTTGCCGCTGACCGGTGTAAATATCCTGCACAAACAACTGCGAGCGACCTTTCTCAAAACTGACATACGCCAAGCGACGGCCATCTTTGGCCCACGCCGGCGACATCAGCGGTTCGGTGCTGGAGGCGATCACCCGCGGGTTGTAATCATCAGAATCGGCGACAAAAAGTTTGTATGGCAGGCGATCACTGCGATCGATATTCACATAGGCAATGTGGGTCGCAAACGCGCCACGTTCGCCGGTCAACTTTTCGTAAATGATGTCGGCCATCTTGTGCGCGTGCATGCGGACACCCGCACTCGGCACCAGATGTTGGCGCGCTTCAATCACGGCACTGCTGCCCATGGCGGTCGCGCTCTTGTCGCGGCCCTTGAACACGTCGATCAGCTCAAAACCAATCTGGAACTGGCCTGGCGCCGTCTCCATCATCTTGCCGACGACGACCGCTTCGATGCCTTTGTTGCGCCACGCCGCCAGATTGACCTGGCCCGCAACAAACGGCCGCTCCGGCATGTCGCCAACTGCCATCGGGCGAAACCGGCCGCTGCGCTCCAGATCACGCGCAATTATTTCTGCCATGTCCTGCGGTGGCGCAACCGTGGTGCCATTCCACTGGAACGGCACAATCGCGACGGGACGCGCATCGTCCATGCCTTCAGTGATAACAATTTCCAGCGCCGCGTGCGCCGGGGACAACGTAGCAGCTGACCACACCAGCACTGACAACCATTTCAAAAAACGCATCTTCATTGTTTTCACGATTCCTGTTTTCACGCACCGCGTCTGGTGCGTCCGCTCAATTGGCGTCCTTCGGATCCATCTTGAAATTGATGACCCGCAATTCTTCAAACACATCCGGCTCCGTTGGTACCGGCAGCGGTTCGGCTTTCCGTACCGCAGCTACGGCCGAACGACAGAGCACGGCATCACCAATGCCATCGCTGACATCCAGCACAATACCGCCCGGCCCCAAGCGCACCTGCACCCGGCATTCGCCGACCGGGTTGGCCGGCACGATCCAGTTGCGCTTGACCTTGTTGTAAATCAGCGCCTTGTACTTGTCGACCTCGGACAACACCTGCTGCCGGCGCGCTGCAGAGGCTTCTGCTTCGGCCTCCATCTGCGCTTCCAGATCGGCT
>DASUEK010000306.1:0-6516 GCA_036275115.1 Permianibacter sp.
TCCTGCAGCAACTGAATGCGGCGCTGGGCCCGCTCCAGGCGTTTGTCGGTGCGGACGATGCCGACGTAATCCCACATCAGCTGACGCAGTTCATGCCAGTTGTGCGAAATGACGACTTGTTCGTCCGAGTCGGTGACCCGGCTTTCATCCCAGATTGGCAACTCCGGCGGCGCCGGCACCCGGTGCCATTCGGCGAGAATGTCTTCGGCGGCCGCTTCAGCGAATACCAGACATTCCAGCAGCGAGTTTGACGCCATCCGGTTGGCGCCGTGCAGGCCGGTCCAGGCGACTTCGCCCACCGCATAAAGTTGTTCCAGATCGGTGCGCGAGCGCAGATCGACCAGCACGCCGCCGCAGGTGTAGTGTGCGGCCGGCACCACCGGGATCGGTTGCTTGGTCAGATCAAAACCGTACTTCAGGCACTGCTCATACACGGTCGGGAAATGGCTGGTGATGAACTCGGCGCTCTGATGGCTGATGTCGAGGAACATGCTGTCGGCGCCGAGCCGTTTCATTTCATTGTCGATGGCGCGGGCGACGATGTCGCGCGGCGCGAGTTCGGCGCGGTCGTCGTATTCCGGCATGAACCGGCTGCCATCGGGCCGGCGCAGGTAAGCGCCTTCGCCGCGCAGCGCTTCGGTCAGCAGGAAGGTCTTGGCCTGCGGGTGATACAGGCAGGTCGGGTGAAACTGGTTGAATTCCAGATTGGCGACCCGGCAGCCCGCGCGCCAGGCCATGGCAATGCCGTCGCCGGACGAGACATCCGGGTTCGAGGTGTACAGGTAAACCTTGCTGGCGCCGCCGGTCGCGAGCACGACAAAACGCGCCGAAATGGTTTCCACTTCACCGCTCGCCAGATTCAGCACGTAAGCGCCGACGCAGCGTTTGCCGGGTAGACCAAGCTTGTGGGTGGTCAGCAGATCGATGGCGATGTAGCGTTCGAGCAAATGGATGTTGGGCTGATTTTTGACCGCATCGACCAGCGAGGTCTCCACGGCCCGGCCGGTGGCATCGGCCGAGTGCACGATGCGGCGATGCGAATGACCGCCTTCGCGGGTCAGGTGCCATTGCGGCTGGCCGTCGAGGCCGGGCTCGGTCGAGAAGCTGACGCCCTGTTCCACCAGCCATTCGATGGCGGCGCGGCTGCGCTCGACGGTGTGGCGCACGGTTGCCTCAACGCACAGGCCGGCGCCGGCCACCAGCGTGTCCTGCACGTGCGACTCGACGCTGTCCTTGTCATCCAGCACGGCAGCGATGCCGCCCTGGGCATAAAAGGTCGAGCCTTCGGTCACCGCAGCCTTGGCCAGTACGGCGATTTTGCCGCGGTGGGCGAGTCGCAGCGCGGTCGACAGCCCGGCTGCACCTGAGCCGATCACCAGAACATCGAATGCGTGTTGACGCGCCGTCATGAAACATCCCCAACAAGAACCGGCCGAGGCCGGCAGAACGGCCGCTTATACGAGGCTGGCGCCGCTGCGATGACTGGCCCAGAATAGTCTTTTCCGACTGGAGCCCGCCGGGCCGGCATTTTACGCGCTGGCTGGCGGCCGGTGGGGCGGAATCCGGCAAAGTTTTGATGTGGCCGGAACTTGCGTCCCGACACCCAGTCTCACTCCACCAATTTATGGCCCGTTTTGGCCGTTTGGGAAATCACGTAAGCCAGTATGGGCGACTACAAAACCGGGCCTGAAACCGACGCGGAACTGGTCGCGCGGGTGCAGCGTGGCGACAAGCGCGCGTTCGATTTGCTGGTGCGCAAATACCAGCAACGCATCATGGCGCTGATCAGCCGCTACATCCGCAACCGCTCGGAAATTGCCGATGTGGCGCAAGAGGCCTTTATCAAAGCCTATCGTGCGCTGCCCAATTTCCGTGGCGACAGCCAGTTTTACACCTGGCTCTATCGCATCGCGATCAACTCCGCCAAGAATCATCTGGCTTCGCAATCGCGCCGGCCACAGACCGCCAGCGTCGATGGCCTGGAGCCGGAACAACTGGCCGATCTGGCCGGTCAAACCGACAACGCCAGCCCCGAACGATTGCTGCTGACGGCAGAACTCAAGCGCGAGATCGATGCCGCCATCGCCGAATTGCCGGAAGAACTGCGCACCGCGCTGCTGTTGCGCGAAATTGACGGCTTGAGCTATGAAGAAATTGCCGAGGTCATGGAATGTCCCATCGGCACGGTGCGGTCTCGCATATTCCGGGCACGCGACGCGGTGGATCGCCGGGTCGCGCCGTTGATGGAAACCTGAGGGCTGGCAGAACACTATGACGTCCAATCAGCAACAACCGAGTGGTGATCGAATGAGCGTGTCGGAACAGCAAGGCCTGAAACTGTCCTGCTTCATGGACGGTGAAATCCCGGCCAAGGCCGAGCTCGACAGCCTGAGTCAGGACGCCGCTGCGCGTGCGGTCTGGGGCCGTTACCACCTCATTCGCGATGCCGTGCAAAACGAGCTGCCCGAACACTACTGCGATCTCAGCGACCGCATCAGTGCGGCGCTCGCTGACGAGCCGACGGTGTTGGCGCCGCGACCGCGGGCGATGACCACGTGGCAGAAAGCGGTCGGTTTTGCGGTGGCGGCGTCGGTGTTTGCGGTTGCCATCGTCAGTTTCCAGACCGTGCAACAACCGACGGTCGAATCCGCCGTGGCCGACGTCGCACCGATGCCGGTCATGGCCGCGCCGGTCAGTCAGGTCGCCGATGCGCCGGTGCTGGTCGATGACGAGCGGGCGCGTTTGGAAGACATGCTCATCAACCACACCGAAGCGGTGTCCGCCAACGGTTTGAATGTGATGTTGCCGTACGCCCGGGTGGTGTCGGACCGTATCGAAATCCCGTTGGAGGAAGCGGCCGAAGAAGCGCCGGTGGCGGCTGAGCCCAATGCCAGTGGCAGCCAGCCGGCGGCCGTGTCGGAGCCGGATCAACCTTGATGCAGGTATTCAGCATGCGAGCGTGGAGTCGGTCGCTGTCGGTGCTGCTGTTGTCGCTGTCACCGCTGTTGGCAGAGGCTGTCGAGCCGGACCCGAAAGCCTTGCTTGATGGCATGGTGCGCGCTTTCCGCGAGCGCAATTACGACATGTCGTTCGTTTACATCCGTGACGGCAAGATCGAACCGATGCGCTTGATCCACGCGCTTGACGACGGCCGTGAACGCGAGCGCTTGGTGCACCTCAATGGCCAGCCGCGCGAAGTCATCCGCGAGGACGACACCATCACCGCGTATCTGGCCGGTGCCCAGCCGGTCATGCTCGACAAGGCTGATGGCAATGTGGTGTGGACTCGGGCGCTGCTCGGCAATTTGCAGCAGATGGGCCAGCACTATCAGCTCAGTGACGGCGGCCCGGCCCGCATTGCCGGGCGTGATGCCCGCGAGATTGTGATCCGTTCGATCGATGGCGAGCGGTATGGCTATCGGCTCTGGGTCGACAATGCCAGTGGCTTGTTGCTGCGCTCGGATTTGCTCAGTCGCAGCGGTCAAATCCTCGAACAGTGGCAAGTGGTGTCGCTGCAGCTGAAAGAGTCGATTCCGGAGGCCGATCTGCGGGTCGGCTTTGAGGTCAAGGCTCCGGACGGAGTCCGGGTGTTGTCAGCCAAGACGGCGGCGGAATCTGCGCAGTCGGTGGCGTGGCAAGTCGGTTGGTTGCCGGAGGGATTTACCTTGCGCAGCCAGCAATTGCAGCAGCGCAAAGACAGCGTGACACCGGTGCAGCATTTGCTGTTTTCTGATGGCGTGGCGTCGATTTCGGTATACGTGTCGACACCGCCTCCTGGCATTTCCAGCATGGAGCGCAGTTGGCGCAAAGGTGCGATGACGATTGTTGAAACGGCCAATCATGAGCGCCGCGTTACGGTCGTCGGCGACATTCCGAGCCAGACCGCGCGCCGTATCGCCGGGTCGGTGACCGCGGCGAAAGCCGGCGCCGCCGAGGCGGCGGCGGACAAACCCTTGTAATCTTCCGCGACAAACTGCCGCACGCAGATGACTGGCGTCAGCACCACAAACCGGTCGGAGACGACGATGGCGTCGCAACCCCTGATTGAGCAACGCGCTCAGGTCGCCGCGATCCGTGATGGCCGGCTGGGTTTGGTGCCGGTCAGCCGGGCAGGTTGCGCGCGCTGTGCCAGTGGTCAGGGCTGTGGTGCGCAACTGTTCGGACGGCACGCATCGTCTTCGACATTGCTGTGGTTGCCGTCACCATTAGCGTCTTCGCTTCGTATCGGTGATGAGGTGCGGCTGACGGTTGCAGCAGAGCTCTTGCAGCGATCCAGTCTGGGTCTGTATGCCGCGCCACTGCTGGTGATGTTGACGACAGTGGCGATTGCGGCGGCGTTGCAGTGGCCGGAGTCGGTGCAGGCGTTGGCTGCGCTGCTCAGCTTGTTGTTGTCGTTGCTGCTGTTGCGACGGCATCTGCTGCTGCACCGAGGCGTGACAGCCGCTCTGATTGGCGTTGCCAGTGCGGCCTGTTCTCCGGAGCCGAGTGCACAGAGCGCGCAAACTGACTACAACGGTAGTGCCCCTCCCTGACATACTTCTTTACCATGCGCTGGCTGACAAACCGTCATGTTGCGGAACAGTCTTGCCAGTGCCCTATCCAAGCGGTCGTTGGTTTTCTTTTCAAGTGAACAGGTGTAAACGGAAGATGCGTTCATTGCTGAAATCGATCGTTTTTGCCGCAGCTTGCCTGCTGGCCATTCCTGCCCGTGCTTCGGTGAATTTGCCGGATTTCTCGCCACTCGTGGAGGAAATCAATCCGATTGTCACGTCGATCAGTACCGAGGTGAAAGTTGCGGGGCGATTGCGTGACGGACCGAGCGGTTCAGGCTTCATCATTTCGGCTGATGGCTTTGTGCTGACCAATCAGCATGTGGTCGCCGAGTCCGAATCCATCAAGGTACACCTGAAAGACGGTCGGGTGTTCCCGGCCAAGAAAATCGGTCAGGACGAAGACACGGATGTGGCGCTGTTGAAGATCGACGCCAAGAACCTCAAGGCCGCCAAGATTGGCAAGCTGGATGCGCTGAAGCCGGGGGCGTGGGTGCTGGCGTTTGGCGCGCCGTTCGGGTTCGAGCATTCGGTGTCGGCCGGCATTGTCAGCGCCAAGGGCCGCAGCCTGCCGTGGAACCGGTATGTGCCGTTCATCCAGTCCGATGCCGCCATCAACCGAGGCAACTCTGGCGGTCCGCTGGTCAACGCTGATGGCGAGGTGGTGGGCATCAACTCGCAGATCCTGTCGTCGAACGGCGGTTCCATCGGCTTGTCGTTCTCGATTCCGATTGATTTGGCGATGGATGTCGCGCAGCAATTGAAAGCATCCGGAAAAGTCGCCCGCGGTTTCATTGGGATCGGCTATCAGGATGTTTCGGACGAGCTTGCCAGCAGTTTCGGCATGGACCGCCCGCGCGGCGCGGTGGTAACCCAGACCGAAAAGGGCGGCCCGGCCGACAAGGCCGGCATCAAGGCGGCTGATGTGATTGTGTCGATTGATGGTCAGGCCATCGAGAAGTCGGGCGAGCTGCCGTTTCTGGTCGGTAGCTTGCGGCCGGGCAAGGTGGTCAAAGTCGAATACCTGCGCGATGGCAAGCTGCGCTCGGCCAACCTGACCATAGGCGAGCAGAAGGCTGACGACACTGTTGCCGCGAGCGAGCAGGGCGGCAGCGGTCAGGTGCGTCTCGGCGTGGTGGTGTCCGAGCTGCCGGACGAGATGCGACAGGAGCAGGAGATCGAGAACGGCGTGCTGGTACGGCAAGTCGAGGATGGTCCGGCGGCGGATGCCGGCATCCGTCCGGGCGACATCATCCTGTCGCTGAACCGGCGTGAGGTCGAGTCGGTCGCGCAGTTCCGTGAGCTGGTCAGCAAGCTGCCGCGCGGCAAGCCGGTGGCGGTGCATGTTCTGAGCCGCGGCGGGGCCCGGTTCCTGACCCTGCGGATACCGGAATGAGCGTTGGCTGGCTATCAAGTCGGTATCGGCACGGGTTTTAGGGTAAAATCAGCGACTTGCGGCGGGCCGAGGTGGTCCGCCGCAATGGTTTTTTGACCTGAACCTGATTTTGGCGACGCCGGCCGGTAGCCGGTGGCCTGGTACCCGGACTTCCATGTCGTACATTCAACAGATTCGCAACTTTTCCGTCATTGCCCACATCGACCACGGCAAGTCGACCCTGTCTGATCGCCTGATCCAGCGCTGCGGCGGTTTGGAAGATCGTGAGATGCAGGACCAGGTGCTCGACAACAACCCGATCGAGCGCGAGCGCGGCATCACCATCAAGGCACAAAGCGTCACCCTGCGCTACAAGGCCAAAGACGGCCAGATTTATCAGCTGAATTTCATTGATACGCCAGGCCACGTCGACTTCTCCTACGAAGTCAGCCGCTCGCTCGCTGCCTGTGAAGGCGCGCTGCTGGTGGTCGATGCAGCGCAGGGCGTCGAAGCGCAAACGCTGGCCAACTGCTACACCGCGCTGGATCAAAATCTCGAAGTGTTGCCGGTGCTGAACAAGATCGATTTGCC
>DASUEK010000307.1:0-20091 GCA_036275115.1 Permianibacter sp.
CTCGATTCGGTGGCGTCGCCACAACAGATCCTCGCGGTCTGGGGCGCCGATGCCCAAGCCTCACTGCAGGCGGTGTTCGACAATTGCGAGGCGGCGCCGAGCTGCAAGGCCGCGTTCCCGACCCTGGCGGCTGATTTCAAACTGCTCGCCGACAACGTCGCCGCTGGCAATGTCCAGCTGAGTTTCCGTCATCCACGCACCACCGAGCCGCGCGAGTTCACGCTGCCGTACAACGGCTTTGCCGAAACGATCCGGACCATGTTGTACAGCGCCGAGATGTCGGCACGTATTCCGTTCTTGGTGACCGAAGCGAGCAAAGGCAACTGGAAGCCGTTCATCGCGCAGATGTACGCGCAATCGGACTGGAGCGCCGACACCATGGCGGTTGGCCTGACGCTGGCGGTGGCCTGCGCGGAAGACATGCCGCGGTTGACGCCAGACATTACCGCCAGCGAAATCGGCAATTCGTTCCTGAAAGGCTTGCAGGTCAAGCAGTGGCCGCAATGGTGTCAGCACATCAAGGTGCCGGTCATTCCGTATGTGGAGCCGACGTCACTCGACACGCCGGCGTTGCTGCTGTCCGGCACGCTTGATCCCGTCACCCCGCCACACCGTGCTGAACAGGCGATGCAGAGTATGAGCAAAGCCCAGCACATCATCGCCAAAACGGTCGGTCACGGGCTGTCGCATCTTGGCTGCGGTCCGCGCCTGTTGCGCGAGTTTCTCGATGCGCCGGAACAACCGGTCGATGGCAGCTGTGTCAGTGAAATTCCGTTGCCGCCGTTCGTCATCAACGTTGCCGGCCCGACCCCGTAAGGATTCATCATGATCAAGGTAGACAATCTGCAAAAAGCCTTCGGCAAAGTGCAGGCGCTGAGCGGTGCCAGCTTCCACGCCAATGACGGCCAAATCGTCGGTCTGCTCGGCCCGAACGGTGCCGGCAAGACCACCGCGCTGCGCATCCTGTTCGGTTTGCTGCAGCGGGATCAGGGCAGCGTCAGCATCGACGGCGTCGATCCGGCGGTCGATCCGATCGCGGCACGCAAGAACATGGGCATTCTGACCGATCAGGTCGGCTTGTATGAGCGGCTCAGCACCCGCGAGCACCTGCGCTATTTCGGCGAGTTGCATGGCATGAAGCGCGCCGATATCGACAGCGCGACAACCGATGTGGTGGAACTGCTGGCCATGCAGGACATCATCGAGCGCCGCGCCACCGGCTTTTCGCAAGGTCAGCGCCTGAAAGTGGCGCTGGCACGGGCGCTGCTGCACCGGCCGCGCAACCTGCTGCTCGATGAGCCGACCCGCGGTCTCGACGTGATGAGCACGCGCGCCCTGCGTCGCGCCTTGCAAGCACTGCGTGAACGCGGCTGCTGCATCATCATGGCCACGCACGTGATGCAGGAAGTGTCACATCTGTGTGACGACGTCATCGTCATTGCCAAAGGCAAGTCGGTAGCCCAGGGTTCGCCCGCGGCGCTGTGCGAACAGACCGGCATCAGCAACCTGGAAGATGCGTTCGTCAGCCTGATCGGCACGGAAGAAGGAATTGCAGCATGAACCGATTTTCTGTCATTTGGCGCAAGGAAGTCATCGACGCGCTGCGCGACAAGCGTTCGCTGATGATGCTGGCGCTGTTCGTTTTCATCTACCCGCTGATGATGTGGGGGGTGCTGAACACCGCCATTCAAAAAGCCACCAAGGTCGATCGGGAAACCAACGAAGTGGTGGTGATAGGCGCGAGCCAGGCACCGACGCTGATGCAGCAGCTGAAAGAGCAGGGCGTCACCGTGCTTGAACGCGATGACATGGATGAAGCGGCGATCACCGCACTGCTGCGCGAGCGCAAGCAGGCGGCGGTGATCCGCATCCCGAGCGATTTCGCCGAGAAGTACCAAGCGCTGCGGCCGTCACCGATCGAGCTGTGGTCCGACTCGGCGGCCGATCAGCAATCCAAGCTCAAGCGTATCGAGCAGGTGCTGCGCTCGTATGGCAACAGCATTGCGCAGGCCCGTCTGCTGGCCCATGGCGTGTCACCGGCCGTGCTGGCGCCGGTGCCGGTGCAGGAATACGACACCGCGACCAGCGCGTCGCGTTCCGGCAAGATCGTCGGCGCCATCTTCGGCATCTTCTTTGTCGCGACTTTCTACTTCTGTCTCAACCTCGCCATTGACACCACGGCGGGCGAGCGCGAGCGCAAGTCGCTGGAAATTCTGCTGGCACAACCGGTCAAACCGCTGGAGCTGATTGTCGGCAAGTGGCTCGCGGGTGCATTGCTGTGTGCCGTGGGCTTAAGTCTGGAATTGATCGTCGGCCACGTTGTGCTGACCTCGATGCCGCTGGAAGAGATCAGTCTGTCGTGGCGGCTGGGCTTGCCAAGTTTACTGCTGCTGATCGCGGTCTCGCTGCCACTGTGCCTGTTTGCATCGGCGTTCGAGATCGCCTTGGCGATGAACTCGAAATCGTTCAAGGAAGCACAAACCTCGGTCGGCTTCGCGCTGATGCTGCCGCTGATTCCGGCGGTGGTTGTGCCGATGCTGGATCTGAACACGCAGAGCTGGATGTACGCCGTACCGGTGCTGGCCGAGCAGACCCTGATGCTGGAGTTGGCAAAAGGCAATGCGGTGCCGGTCACCGCCTTCCTGACCACGGCCTGTGTGTCGCTGGGTCTGGCGCTGCTCTGTGTTGCCTTCTCCAGCTGGAAGCTCAAGAGCGAGAAATTTGTGCTCGGTGTTTGAGTCTTGCGTCACGAGCCCGCTGCCGGGTTGGCAGCGGGCTCGATGTAGAGATGGAAGACTGCGTGCACGCGGCATTCTGTTCGACGCCCAGTCGAGGTTTAGCCAGCATTGGCGCGGTGTTGTTGATGGGGAGCAAAGCCGACGGCTTCCTGCCGGTCGGCTTGGTTTTTCCACTGCTGGCGTTGCGACATCGACAGCAGGGCCGCTGAATCCAGTCGACGATGCCCGCGATGGCATGCGCTACAATCGCCGACCTCGCACTACGGGATAGGTCGGTATGGAGTCGCAGGCATTGTCGTTCAACGCCGTGTTGTCGCAACACGGTGCCGCCATCGCCCGTGTGGCGTCGGCGTTCGAACGCAATCCGGCCCGGCGGGACGAGTTGGTGCAGGAGATCCTGCTGGCGGTATGGCAGGCATTGCCGCGTTACCGCGGTGAGGCCAGTGTCAAAACGTTTGTCCTGCGCATTGCCCATAACCGGGCGGTCGAGCATGTATTGCAGCACCAACGCGAGCTGGCGCGCGAACCGCTCGACGAGGCGATTCCTGACACTCGCGCCAGCCCGGAGCGGCAGGCCAGTCTGCAGCAACGCAGTGAGCGCCTGCTGGATGCCGTGCGCGAGTTGCCGCTGGTGCAACGCGAACTGGTCACGCTGGCACTCGAAGGGCTGTCGCACGAAGAAATTGGCGGTGTGCTCGGCATATCGGTTGGCAACGTTGCCGTGCGATTGTCACGGGCCCGCAAGCAACTGATGGCCGCGCTCGGTGAAACGGAGAATGTGGTGAGCGGAGAACAGGCATGACCGACAGCAATGACTGGTTGCAGTTGGCGACGACCTGGCAGGCGCAAGCAATCGACCTGCCGACGCTGCAACGCAGTACCCGCTGGCATACCTTGCGCCTTTATGCGCTCATTGGTGTCGAGATTGCCGTCGTCTTGATGGTGTGGGCACTGGCGATTTACTGGCAGTGGTTCAAGCCTTTGCCTACGCTGTGGCAACTGTGGGGCTGGTTGTGGGCGGTGTTGGCGCCGTTGCTGACCTGGTTCAACCTGCGCGCCCGCACCGGCAGTTTCCGGGCCTCGGAAGACAGTGTCCGTGGGCTGCTGGAGCTGAAAAAAACGCGCGCCGAAGGCACCCTGCGCACCATCCGGTTCGGCAACGCCGTGTTGCCTTACGCGATCGCACTGGCATGGCTGTGGAATCTGCTGGCGGTGTGGCTCTATCCGCCCAAGGTGTTGGGCATGGCTGCGTTCAGCGGTGGCCTGTTGGTGACCGTGACCTTGTTGCTGTGGCTGGCGTTTTGCCGACACCGGGCCCGGCGTGAACGGCGCACCATCGCCGAAGTCGAGCAGTGGTTGCAGGAGTTGCGCTGACCGGCACGAACCACCGGGCGGCGGGAGCGGGAGTCATCGAGATGATGGATTGGGGTCGGTTGCTGACGCCGCATCGTGCGCATCACGAATTGAGTGGTGAGCCGGAGCCGGGTCGTTCGCATTTCCACAAAGACCACGATCGGATCGTGTTCTCCAGCGCGTTTCGCCGGCTGGGCCGGAAAACCCAGGTGCATCCACTGTCACTCAATGATCACATCCATACCCGGCTGACCCACAGCATTGAAGTCGGTTCAGTCGGCCGCAGTCTCGGCATCATGGCCGGTGAGGCCATCGAAGAGGAATTGCCGCCGTGGATCACGCCAGCGGATCTGGGCGCAATTGTGCAAGCGGCTTGCCTCGCTCATGACATTGGTCATCCGCCGTTTGGTCATGCCGGCGAATATGCCGTGCGCGATTTTTTCCGTCGTCATCGCGGCGGTGAGTTATTGGCCGAGTTGAGCCCGGAACAGCGCGACGATCTCTGCACCTTCGAGGCGAATGCGCACGGTTTTCGGGTGGTCAGCCAAACCGAGTATCACCAGTTCGAAGGTGGCATGCGCTTGACCTATCCGACCCTCGGCACCTTGATGAAATACCCGTGGACATCGAGCCACGCCGGCGCCAAGGAAAAATTCGGTTGTTTCCAGAGTGAGCGATTGCTGTTCAATGAAATCGCCAGCAAGCTCGGTTTGCTGCCGCTCGCGCCGGACAAATTCTGTCGGCATCCGCTCTGCTTCCTGCTCGAAGCCGCTGATGACATCTGCTACACCATTCTCGATCTCGAAGACGCGCTCGAGCTGAACATCCTGCAGTACGAGGCCGTTGAACAAATCCTGCTGCAGCTATGCGGTTGGGAAACACCGCACGAATACGCGCAGGACAGCCGGCTCAGCCCGCGCCGCCGCATCAGTGCGTTCCGTGGCCGCGCGATGGAACGGATGCTGGTGTCGGCGCTGGCCGCGTTCGTCCGGCACAAGGACGCGATGCTGCGTGGCGAATACCATGGCGAACTGCTGCTCGATGGGGATGACGATGTCGCGGCCGGCGTCAAGGCTGGCAAGAAACTCGCCTACGAAAAAGTGTTTCGCAACGCCCGCAAATCCGAGTTGGAAATCGGCGCGTTCTCGACCATCGGCACGCTGCTCGACGTGTTCTGTCATGCCGTCCATGAACAGCACAAAACCGGCAACCCGAGTTTCCGCTACCGGCGTGTGCTCGATCTGATGGGGGGCAATGCGCCCGCGACCGGGCAACCGCTGTATCAGGCCTACATGCGCGTGCTCGATTATGTTGCCGGCATGACCGACCAGTACGCCACCTATCTGGCGCACCAAATCGGTGGCATGGCCCGCTGAAAAAGCACATTGCAGCCATCAGGCTTTGTGGCACCATTGCCAGCGCTCTTGTTGCTGATGGATGCTCGCCATGTTCCGACGTTCTGCTGTCGCTCTCTCTGCTGTCTGGTTCGCTTTGGCCACCGCTGCGCCGCTCGCGGCGGACAGTGAAACGGCGTTTCAGGCGCTGTACGAAAAAGAGTGGCAATTCCGACTGCAGCAATACCCGGAGCTGGCCGCGAGCCTGGGCGACAAGGACGCCGAGCGGCGGCTGACCGACTGGAGCGAGGCGGCGATCAAAACCCGCGTAGAATTCCTGCAACAGGTTGCCCGCGAACTGGACCAGATTGACGCCACCACACTTTCTGACAGCAGCCGGATCAATTACCGCATCTTTGCCGATCAAATCCGCAATGGCATTGCTGACTATGCTCTCGGCGGCTACTTGATGCCGTTCACCAGCGATACCCAGTTCTGGGCCGACCATGCCCGTAGTGGTGACTATGTCCAGTGCGCACCAATTGCCAATTGCGAACGCTATCTTGACCGGCTCGAACAGCTTCCGCGCCAGTTCGATCAACTGACTGCGCTGATGCGGCAAGGCCTGAAGAAAGGCCTCAGCGTGCCGCAAGTCGTGTTGACCGGTCGGGATGCCAGCATCGAGAAGCATATCGTCAGTGATGCCACCGAAAGCGCGTTTTACGTGCCGTTCAAACAATTGCCGGACAGCCTCGATGCAGCCAGCCAAGCCGCCATTCGCGCCCGTGCCGTGGCCGTGATCAGCGAAAAGGTCGTGCCGGCCTATCAGGCCCTGTTGCAATTCATGCGCAGCGAATACCTGCAGCGGGCACGTAAGAGCATTGCCGCCAGCAAGCTGCCACAAGGCAAGGCCTATTACGCCGCCGAGATCTACGAGTACACCACGCTCGAGCTCAGTGCTGACGCCATCCATCAGATTGGTCTGGATGAAGTCCAACGCATCCGCGCCGAGATGGATGCCATCCGCACCGAGGTGGGTTTCGAGGGCGATCTCAAAGCGTTCTTTCAGCACCTGCGCAGCGACCCACAGTTCTATCCGAAAACGGATCGTGAGCTGCTGAACGAAGCCGCGTATTTCTCCAAGAAAATCGACGGCAAGCTGCCGCAGTATTTCGGCGTGTTGCCGCGGCAACCGTATGGCGTTGCGCCGGTACCGGCCGATATCGCGCCGACTTACACCACCGGTCGCTATGTCGGCAGCAACGATCCGAAACAGGCCGGCTTCTACTGGGTCAACACCAGCAAACTCGATCAACGGCCGCTGTGGGCCATTCCGGCGCTGACGCTGCATGAGGCTGTGCCCGGCCATCATCTGCAAAACGCACTGGCGAGCGAACAGGGCGAACAACCGCCGTTCCGTCGCTATTCCTACATCTCCGCCTACGGCGAAGGCTGGGGCCTGTACAGCGAAAAACTTGGCGTCGAAATGGGCATCTATGAAACGCCGTATCAGCAGTTCGGTCGACTGGTTTATGAAATGTGGCGTGCCGCCCGTTTGGTGGTCGACACCGGCATGCACGCGAAAGGCTGGAGCCGGGACAAGGCGCTCGCCTTCATGCGTGACAACACCGCACTCAGCGAACACGAAATCACCACGGAAATTGACCGCTACATTTCCTGGCCGGGCCAGGCGCTGGCTTACAAGCTCGGCGAGATCAAAATCCGCGAACTGCGCGCGCAGGCTGAGCAAAAGCTGGCGGACAAATTCGATCTACGCGCTTTCCATGATCACGTACTGGCATTGGGTTCGGTACCGTTGACGGTGCTGGAAGCGGAAGTGAATCGCTGGGTACAGCAACAACTGCAGCAACCCACGACGCCGGTAGCGCAAGCCTCGCGATAAGCAGCGGCCGACACGTCGTCGATGCGCTGAAACTCGGCTTGTTGCGTTGACGAAGGATGCTGTCTGACGGGCCGCGCAGGCCCGCTATACTGCAGGTAGCAACGCATCGGTTTGGCCGGTACGCAAGTCGCAGTTCCGGTTTGTGCGCGGTGCAGTTGCTGGAGGCCGCTCATGCTAAGGCTTTGCTGTGCCGTGGTGTTGCTGTGGGCCGTTGGCGCGCAGGCGGTGTGCACGCGCGAATTCAAAACCATGAGTCGCGAGGTGCCGCAGGACACCGCCTGGGTACAGCAGGTATTTGCCGAGGCGGGTTGTCGGTTAATTGTGTTGCCCCAGGCGGAGCGCATTCTGGATCGGATCTGGTCGATGAAAATTGGCGAGATCGATTTCATCAGCGCGGCGACGCCGTTGCCGGAACGGCTGGAGTTTGCCCGCTTCTCGATTCCGTACACCCGCGAACGGGTTGTCGTGGTGGCGCATCAGGCCGTCGCAGCCGAGAGCCGCTTGCAGCGGATGGTGGATCTGATCAGCAGTCAGCGGCCGGTGATCGGGCCGCATTTCGGTTACTACGGACCGGACTGGCCGGCGATCAAAGCGCAATTGCAACAGGCGGATCGGTTTCGTGCCTACAAAAGTTGGCCGAGCGCCCGTGGCATGTTGCTGCGCAAGCCCGAGTCCTTGCTGCTGGTGGTGGAAGATGCCGCCAACGACATTGTCAGGAATGCGCCACTGCCGTTGACGATACTGCCGACGCCGCTGTTTGAATCCGACGTCGTGTTCATGTTCAGCCGCAAAACCGTCAGCGCCGACGACGTGGAATTGATCAACGCCGCCATCCGTCGGATTCAGGCGCGCCAGTCAGCCAGAACGCCCTGACCTGATTCAGTCCCGCACCGCCACGGCGATGCCGTCGCGTGCCACCTGCACCAACTGCCGCACTTCGTCCGGGCTGATCACATACGGCGGCATGAAATACACCACACCGCCAATCGGCCGCAGCAGCGCACCGTGTTGCAAGGCGTGTTCGAAAATGCGCATGCCGCGCCGCTCCTGCCATGGAAAGGATGTCCGCGCGGCTTTGTCCTTGACCAGCTCAATGGCAGTGATCATGCCGCTCTGGCGCACCTCCGCAACATGCGGGTGGTCTTGCAGATCTTCACACAATTGCCAGAACAGCTTTGCCGTTTCGCGGTTGCGGGCCAACCAGTTGTCCTGTTGCAGCAGATCGATGGTGGCGATGGCGGCGCGGCAGGCGAGCGGATTGGCGGTGTAGCTGTGCGAGTGCAAAAAGCCGCGCAGCGATTCGTAGCTGTCGTAAAACGCGTCGTAAATGCGTTCCCGCGTCACCACCAGTGACAGCGGCAGGTAACCGCCGGTCAGCGCTTTCGACAGGCAGAGAAAATCCGGGCTGATGCCGGCTTGCTCGCAGGCGAACATCGTGCCGGTACGGCCAAATCCGACCGCGATCTCATCGGCAAGCAAGTGCACGCCGTATTTGTCGCAGGCCTCGCGCAACAACTTCAGGTAAATCGGGTGGTACATGCGCATGCCGGTTGCACATTGCACCAACGGCTCCAGAATGACGCCAGCGATTTCGTCGTGCTGCTCGGCCAGCACGCGCTCCATGTGGCCGAACTGCCGGCGCGAATACGCTTCCCAGCTTTCGCCCGGTTCGCGGTGATAGCAATCGGGCGACGGCACCATGATCGCGTCCATCAGCAGCGGGGCGTAGGTGGTCTTGAACAGCGCGACATCACCGACGCTTAGCGCGCCGAGCGTTTCGCCGTGGTAACCGTTTTGCAGCGCGACGAACCGGCGCTTTTCCGGCCGGCCCTGATTGAGCCAGTAATGAAAGCTCATCTTCAGCGCGATCTCGATGGCGCTGGAGCCGTTGTCGCCGAAAAACAGTTTGGTCAGGCCCGGCGGCGTGATGGCGCTGAGTTTCTCACCGAGCTCGATCGCCGGCTCGTGTGAGAAACCGGCGAAGATCACATGCTCGAGGCGATCGAGCTGATCCTTGATCGCGGCATTGATGGTCGGATTGCAGTGGCCGAGGATATTGGTCCACCACGAGCTGATCGCGTCGAGGTAGCGGCGCCCTTCGAAATCCTCCAGCCAAACGCCGTTGCCACGTTTGATCGGCGTGACCGGGTAGGTCTCATGATCCTTCATCTGGGTGCAGGGGTGCCAGAGGTGGCGCAGATCGCGCCGCATCAACGCCTGATTCATCGACATGGTGGTTATCCTCGCTATGCCGGCACAGGGCGTCGGCGTGCCGCTGCCGGCAGAGCGGCTATTGTATCAATGCTGGCGTACAATGCCGGCCAGTACCGGCCCCGCGATACGCGCGGGCTGAGCAGAGCAGGGGCGATGGCGAACGATTCCAGGAATGCGGTTATGGCAACGGATGAAGGCAGCGCTGACGCGGCCATCGCGCCGGAATTGGCAGCGCTGCTGCAGTTCTGGTTCGGCGTCCCGGCCGGTGGCGCGGGTTTGCATGATCCGGCCATTGCCGCACAGCAGGCCGGACTCTGGTGGCGCAAGAATCCGGCGGTCGATGCCGAGATCCGGCATCGCTTCGAGCCCTTGTTGCACGCTGAGCAGCGTGGCGAACATGTGGCGATGCAAAGCCCGCGCGCGTTGCTGGCGCGCATTGTTCTGCTCGATCAGCTAAGCCGTAACATGTATCGCGGCACGGCCGAGGCGTTTGCCCATGACGAGGCGGCCCGCGCGCTGGCACGGCAGTTGTTGGCAAGTGAGGCCGACCAGACGCTGACGCCGATTGAACGGGTGTTTGCCTATTTGCCGTTTGAACATTCCGAACATTGGGCCGATCAACAGCAAAGTGTGGCGCTGTTTGCCACGCTGTGCCGGCAGGTGCCGCCAGAGTGGCAGCAAGCCTGCCAAGGTTTTCTCGATTTTGCCGAACGGCATTGCGTCGTTGTCGAACGGTTCGGCCGTTTTCCGCATCGCAATGCCCAACTTGGCCGACCGTCGACCGCGGAAGAGCTGGCGTTTCTGCAGCAACCTGGCTCGTCGTTCTGAGTGCGTCAATTGAACAGGAATTCCGGATGCTGACCCGCAACACGCTCAAACTGATCAAATCGCTGCAACAGAAAAAGCACCGGCGTGAGCACGGCCTGTTTGTGGTCGAAGGCGGCAAAAGCGTGCAGGAAGTTCTGGCGAGCGAGTGGCCGGTGCAGAGCGTGTACTGCACCGAGGCGTATCTGCCGCAGCTGGTGCCATGGCTGCAGCAACGCGCACTGACACCGGTGCTGGTGAAAGCGGCGGAACTCGCCGAGATGGGCAGCTATGAGCAGAACGACAGCGCGCTGGCCGTGCTGCCTGTTCCGCCACCGTTGCCGCTGGTGGTGCCGGATACCGGCTATGCGCTGGTGCTGGATGACATTCGCGACCCCGGCAATCTCGGCACCATTTTGCGCGCTGCCGACTGGTATGGTATTCGCCAAATCATCTGCTCGCCGGAAACGGCGGAGCTGTACAACCCGAAAGTGATCGCCGCCAGTATGGGTTCGTTCCTGCGTGTGCAGCTGCATTACACGGCGTTGCCGGCGTTTCTGGCCAGCCGACACGGCAAAGCGATCTACGGCGCGTTTCTTGACGGTGAAAATGTGCATCGGTTGTCGTTCGCTGACAGCGGCCTGCTGGTGATTGGCAACGAGGCGCACGGCATCAGCGCCGCGGTGGCGGCGCACGTTACCGACCGGGTCACCATCCCGCGTTTTGGCGCTGCCGAATCGCTCAATGCTGGCGTCGCTACTGCCATTCTGCTCGACAACGTGGCGCGGCAATGGCGCGGATGAGTCGCCTGCTGCGGGCCTTGTTGCAACCGCCGCAGGCGCCGGTCAGCTGGCCAGTCTGGGGGCTGCTGGTGCTGCTCGGCGCGCTGGCGACTGCGCTGTACTGGCTCAGCCCCGGTCAGGAAAGGCTTGAGCTCTGGCTGCGGTTGCCGGCGCCACCGCTGTTGCCGGCGGAGTGGTTGCCAACTCTCATTGACTGGCGCGATCGCGCGCCGGATGTGGTCTGGGCGCTGCTGGCCGGTTGTTGCATGCGCGATCTGATCTGGTCGCTACGTTTGCGCGTAGCCGGTACCGTCGTGGTGTTGGCGGCAATTGGCTGGGAGCTGGGTCAGTGGCTATCCTTGATCCCCGGCTATTTTGATTGGATCGATTTGGGGTTGAGCGCGGCGGCCGGGCTGGTCGCGCTTGTCGTCCCTGCTACAGGAGAGGTGCGCTGATGCGTTTTGCTGTGCTGGCGGTGGCGTTGACCGCCGCGTTGGGCTGTTCCTCGCTGGCGCTGGCCGCGCAACCTGCTCCACTCACGCTTACCATTGCCGATACCGATTGGCATGTGTCGGTCAACGGCTACCGCTGGCGCATTCCTGATGCCTGCCTCAATCCGCGCAAGTTTGGCGACGATCAGTCCGGCCGCAAACTCGGCGAGGACGATGCCGGCCGCAAACTCGGCGAAGATGCCGGTGGCCGCAAGCTCGGCGAAGACGATGCCGGCCGCAAGCTGGGTGATGCCGATGCTGGTCGTAAACTCGGCGAGGATGCCGGTGGCCGCAAGCTCGGCGATGCCGATGCCGGTCGCAAACTCGGCGAAGACGCCGGTGGCCGCAAACTCGGCGAAGACGATGCCGGCCGCAAACTGGGCGATGCCGACGCCGGTCGCAAACTCGGCGAAGATGCCGGTGGCCGCAAGCTGGGCGAAGACGATGCCGGTCGCAAGCTCGGTGCCGACCAGCTCGCCATCCGCTGTGAATACCTCACGGATGCCAGAACCCCGTCGGCGGTGTACCTGTGGCCGGTGGCAGCCGGCACGGTCGAACTGAACCGTGACAATCCGAATCTGTTGAATCTGGAAAGCCGTGGCGACGGCGCGCTGATTTACGTCCGCTAAACCATCGCTACAAGAAAAACCGGCGCCGCAACAGCGCCGCCTGCACATCACACAACACGCTGCACACTTGAAATGGGGAGAACACTGTGTTGAAAAAACTCTGGCAATCGTCGCGCGCGTTGCGCCTCGTTTTCGCTGCTTGCACGGCAGTTGGTCTGGTGCTCGGCGGTGCCGCGTCCGGCCCTACGTACATCAACACCACTGATCGCGGTCTGCGGCCGATCAACTACGGTACGCTGGTCAATCAAGAACTGACCATCAAGGCGGTCGATGAAAGCTTCACGCTGAAAGGCGGCGAACAGTTCCGCACGCCGTTCATGCTCAACCTGTGGTCGACCACGTTTGAAGAGAAAACGCTCGCCAACCAGTATCAAAAAGCGCGCGCACTCGGTGCCAAGCCGGTAATGGTTTACATCCAAGGCGTCGACAAGCCGCTATACGGCTTGATGATCTTCAACCAGGCCATCAACGCGGCGTTCGGTCCGGGCAGCCAGTCTTACTACGTGCGCGTTTCCAAGGACAAGATTGACAACGCCCGATACGGCGGCATTTCGGTGGCCTACGAAATGATGGATTGGCGCAACTCCTGGAATGACGATTACGGCGCCCGTTACGAAGACAAGACCTGGTACAGCTGGATGCTGTGGTTGTCGGCCACGCCGATATGATGAGGGCCGTCGACATGCGCGAACGTATGCCCCGGTTGATGGCGGCGCTGGCTTTACTGCCGGCGCTCTGGCTCGGTGCCTTTGGTTCGGCTGATGAGGTGGTTTATCAGGAAACGGCAGCACCGGAACGTCAGGCGCCCGTCGCCTCGGCTGGTTCCGGTGGTGCTTACGGCGCCGGCATGACCACTCTCAATGTCACCGTGCAGCCGGGCCAGCTGGGCGTTGCGGTTGCCAACCTGAGTGGACCGGATCAGCTGTTCTACAAGCGTGAGACCGGCGCCATTGTCGAGCAGGTGGTGCCGAATTCGCCGGCCGCGAAAGCTGGCATTTTCCGCAATGACGTGATCATCGCGATTGGGGATCAGCCGGTGCACGCGGCCGCTGATGTGGTCCGTTTGCTGCAGGGCAATCAACCGGGCCAGAGCAAGGTGGTGAAGGTGTTGCGCGATGGCCAGGAAAAACCGATCACCGTGCAATTCTGATGTTCTTGTATCGACATCACCTGCAAACAAAAAGGGGCCGAAAGGCCCCTTTTTGTTGTTCGCTACGTTCGCACACAGCGTTATGCCGATGCGCGCACGCATCAGTACCGATAATGCTCCGGCTTGTACGGGCCTTCCTGCTTGACGCCGAGGTAATCCGCCTGGGCCTTGGTCAGGGTGGTCAGCTCGGCGCCGACTTTCTTCAGGTGCAGACGGGCTACTTTTTCATCCAGATGCTTCGGCAGCACATAGACCTTGTTCTGGTAGTCCTTGCCACGCGTCCACAGTTCAATTTGTGCCATCACCTGATTGGTGAAGCTGTTCGACATGACAAAGCTCGGGTGGCCGGTGCCGCAGCCGAGGTTCACCAGCCGGCCTTCGGCAAGCAGGATGATGCGGTTGCCGCTCGGCAGAATGATGTGATCGACTTGTGGCTTGATGTTCTCCCACTCGTAACGCTTCATCGCCGCGACCTGGATTTCCGAATCGAAGTGGCCGATGTTGCAGACGATGGCGTTGTTGCGCATCTTGACCATGTGATCGTGCGTGATCACATCGGCATTGCCGGTGGCGGTGACGAAGATGTCAGCCTTGTCACAGGCGTAATCCATGGTCACCACGCGATAGCCTTCCATTGCCGCTTGCAGTGCGCAAATGGGATCGATTTCGGTGATCCAGACGGTGGCGCCCAAACCGCGCAGCGATTGCGCCGAGCCCTTGCCGACATCGCCATAACCGCAGACCACGGCGATCTTGCCGGCGACCATCACATCAGTCGCGCGCTTGATAGCGTCAACCAGCGATTCGCGGCAGCCATAGAGGTTGTCAAACTTGGATTTAGTCACCGAGTCGTTGACGTTGATGGCCGGGAACGGCAGCGCGCCTTTGCGCTCCAGATCGTACAGGCGCTTGACGCCCGTGGTGGTTTCTTCGGTCACGCCTTTGATGCAGGCCAGGCGCTTGGAATACCAGTTCGGATCCTTGTCGAGGTAACGGGCGATGGAGGCATACAGCGCCTTCTCTTCGTCGTTGGTCGGACTGCTGATCACGCTGCGATCTTTTTCGGCCCGCGAACCGAGCATCAACAGCAGCGTGGCATCGCCGCCGTCGTCGAGAATCATGTTGGCGTGCTGGTCACCCGGCCAGGTGAAAATCTTGTGGCTGTATTCCCAGTAGTCGTCCAGCGTTTCGCCCTTGTAGGCAAATACCGGAATGCCGGCAGCAGCGATGGCGGCGGCAGCGTGATCCTGGGTCGAGAAAATATTGCACGAGGCCCAGCGCACTTCCGCACCCAGTGCGACCAGCGCTTCGATCAATACGGCAGTCTGGATGGTCATGTGCAGCGAGCCAGCAATGCGCGCGCCTTTCAGCGGCTGCTGCTTGGCAAACTCTTCCCGCACGCTCATCAGGCCGGGCATTTCGGTTTCGGCAATGCGGATTTCTTTGCGGCCGAAAGCGGCCAGGCCCATGTCGGCGACGTGGAAATCGGTAAAGTTCGTCATGGCGACGTCTCCCAAAGTTAACTGAGTTGAAGTTTCACTTTGGGCGCCGTTGAAACCGATGCCGGGTAAGCAATGGCATCGAGTTGCCCCGTTCAAGCCTGGCGGCGCGACCGTATCAGAACGGCCAGCCGTTGCAGCGCCCCTCGAACGGGAGGCAGGGCCGCCATAGTCAATGACCACGGCGGGGCGGCCATTGTAAACCGGCGGCCGCAGTCCGGTCAGCCTGTTACGAGTGGTGAGGGGGTTAAGATCTGCAATCGGGCCAATTTGCCGATGCTCAGGTTTGCGGTGAGGAAGCACGCCTGGGTGCGAATCCGCGTAGCGGCTCGCACTAATGCCGGTCATATGTCCTGCATTGAGCCAATCAAAACACCGACAACCCGGTCCGTGTCGCAAACAAATCCAACGCCTCAACGCCGGCGACCGAATTGCCGTGACTATCGAGCCCCGGGCTCCAGACACACAAGCTATACCGTCCCGGTACAATCGCCAGAATGCCGCCGCCAACGCCGCTTTTACCGGGCAGGCCGACCCGATAAGCAAATTCACCGGCGGCGTCGTAGGTGCCGCAGGTCAGCATCACGGCGTTGATCCGTTTGGCGTCGCTGCGTGACAACAGCCGGCTGCCGTCGGCGCGCAGGCCATGGCGGGCGAGAAACAAACCGGCTTGCGCCAACTCGGCGCAGCTCATGCTGAGCGCACACTGCTGAAAGTAGTGGCGCAGCACGTCACCGACCGGGTTTTCCAGATTGCCGTAGCTCGCCATGAAGTGGGCGAGGGCGGCGTTGCGGTGGCCATAGTTGGCTTCGGAGTTGGCGACCTCGCCATCAAAATCGATTTGGTGATTCCCGGTTTCCGTGCGCAAAAAATCGCGCACGCTGGCCCAGCTGTCGCCGGTCAGCGTCAGCAGCCGATCCACCACCACCAACGCCCCGGCATTGATAAACGGATTGCGCGGAATGCCGTGCTCGTATTCGAGTTGCACCAGCGAGTTGAATGGATTGCCGCTGGGTTCACGCCCGACCCGTTGCCACAGCCGCTCGCCGTCCTGCGCCAAGGCCAGCGCCAGCGAAAAGGTCTTCGCCACGCTCTGTACCGAGAACGGCGTCTGCCAGTCGCCGGCGCCGCACAGCGCGCCGTCAACGCTTGCCAGCGCGATGCCAAACTGCTGCGGCTGGACGGCGGCGAGCGCCGGAATGTACGTGGCAACGCGCCCCTGCCCGAGCAGCGGCCGGACGTCGCGGGCTATTTCATCCAACAGGGTTTGCTCATCCATGACGGGCGGCTGGTTCAAGTGGCAATGGCGAGCATTCTAGCCGATACCCTGTTATCGCCTGATGGCTGGTGCGCCGCCGTTGCACGAAAAGGCTGCTATGGTTAGAGCCACGGTTCGCCAGCAGAAAATCGTTCCCTTGTTGCACCGTCATTGGTTCGCTTCGGCGCCATCCAAGCAGAATGATGGCCGTTCCGGACGCAGTTATCGTGTCGCCGCCTTGCTGTGCGCCTTGGTGCTGTTGGTTATCGCCGCCCAGGCCTTGCATGGCACCGAACTGCGGGTACCCCATTTCACCGCGCTGCACGTGATGGTGGAGCAGCTGTCGATTGCGATGAGCCTGCTCATCGCGCTGATGGCGTGGTTTCGTACCGAAGGCAGTAGTCGGCACCGGGTGTTCGCGGTCGGTTTTCTGGTTGCGGCCGTGCTCGACATGTTGCACGTCGCGTCGTATGCCGGCATGCCGGCGCTCATCACCGCCAATGATCCGCACAAGGCCATCGTGTTCTGGCTGGCGGCGCGCTTCACCATCGTGCTGTCGGTGCTGGCGACACTGGTGCCGGTGCACCAGCAGCGCATGGCTGCGCTGGCGCTGCTCGCGTATGGCATCGGTGTCACTGTCATCGGTCTGCTGATGCCGCATCGCTTGCCGGCGTTGTATGTGCCGGGTGAAGGCCTGACGCCTCTCAAGGTCGTATTGGAGTGGTGCATCACGCTGAGCTATTTCGTGCTCGCCGTTTATGTCGCCCGCCGTAGTGATCACAGTTTGCCAAATGACAAGATGGCCGCCGGCTTGTTGGTGCTGGCGATTGGCGAATTGCTGTTTACCCAATACCGCGAGGTCGATGGTCTCGGCAATGCCGCCGGCCATGTCGCCAAGATCGCCGGTCAAGTGTTCCTGCTGCTGGCGGTGATCGAAGCGCGCTTGCTGCGACCATATCGCCAGCTGGATCGTGCCCAGCACGAACGCACCGCCGCACTGGAGCGAATGAACGCGCTGTTTGCTGGCGCGCCGCTCGGCATTCTGGTGACCGATCTCAGCGGTCGCATTGTGCGCAGCAATCGCACCGCGGAAGAATTGTTTCGTGCGACGCCGGGCCAGCTGGTCGGGCGTTCGGTCGATGAGTTGGTGCCTAGTGAAATCCGTCACCGTCATCCCGGCCATCGCGAGCGGTATCAGCAACAGGCACGCAACATCACCATGAGTGCCCGCCCGGAACTGGAAGCGCAGCGACTCGATGGCAGCCGCTTTTTTGTGTCGGTGGCCTTGGCGCCGCTGGAGTGGGATGACGAGGCGCATACGCTGGCCTTCATCAGCGATGTCAGCGTGCAGGAGGCGCAGGTTCACAAGCTGAAGTGGCTGACCCAGCACGATGAGTTGACCAAGCTGCCGAACCGGCGTGCGGTTGAGCAAGTGTTGGCGCGACAAATCGATGGTGGTCATGGCGCCGTGGTTGCGCTGGGTCTGGATGCCTTGAAGCGGGTCAATCAGGTGTTTGGTCACGAGGTCGGTGACAAGCTGTTGACGGCGGTGGGTGCCCGCATACACGCGGCGATGCGATCAGGAGAGGTGCTGGCCCGTCTGCAGGGTGACACCTTTGTCGTGATCCTGCCCGGCGAACGCGATGGACTGAGCCGCGCACGCGAGTTGCTGACCGCGTTCCAGGCGCCGTTTTCGTTGAAAGACGATGTGGTGCTGCATGCGTCCGCCACCGGTGGTTACGTCAGCTACCCGGACGATGGTTGCGAGCCGGCGCAGTTGCTGCAGAACGCCGAGTTGGCGATGGCTGCCGCCAAACGCACCCAGCGTCGTGGCATCGCCGGCTTCGATGCGGCGCAACCGGTGCGCGCCAAACGCTGGCTGGAACTGGCCTCGCGTCTGGAAGACGCCAAGGCCGATGGCCAGTTTCATTTGCTCTATCAACCGCGGGTGCGTCTCGCCGATGGCACCGTGGCCGGTTTTGAAGCCTTGTGCCGCTGGCATGACGGTCAGCATCACATCAGCCCGGTCGAGTTCATTCCGGTGGCCGAAGAAACCGGCTACATCGTTGAGCTCGGCCGCTGGATCGCCGACACCGCGTTGGCGCAGGCTGGCGAGTGGCAGCGCAGCGGTTTTGCGTTTGGCCGCATTGCCATCAACCTGTCGCCACGGCAACTGGCCGATGCCGGTTTGATCGCGTTTTTACGCGACAGCTTGCAACGGCACGGTCTGGTGCCCTCGCAACTGGAATTGGAGATCACCGAAACCGCCGCGATGGAAAACCTCGATTGGGCATTGCCGCAGATCCGTGCGCTTGCCGAGCTTGGCATTTGCATTGCGCTGGACGATTTCGGCACCGGCTATTCGTCGCTGTCGTATCTGCAAAGCCTGCCGCTGTCGGTGCTCAAGATCGATGCGGCGTTCGTTCGGCAACTGCACAGCGAAACCGGCCAATCGGTTGCGCGAACGGTGATCGCGTTGGCGCGCAGCCTTGGTTACAACGCCGTCGCCGAAGGTGTCGAAACCGAGGCGCAGAAAGCCTGGTTGCGCGCCCAAGGCTGTGACGAAATGCAAGGCTACTTGGAAGCACGACCGTTGTCGGTGGAGCAGGCCCAGCACTATCTGCAGCAGCGTTCGGTGGCGTCAGCCGAGCCGGCGCTGGAGTAAGCGCGTGCCTGTGTCGATTCGATGAATGGTGCAAACAAAAAGCCCGCAGTCGCGGGCTTTTTGTTTGCTGACAGTCAGCGCAAGGACTATTTCAGACCGGCATCGGCCCGCAGCGCGTCGGCCTTGTCCGTGCGTTCCCAGGTGAAGGTGTTGTACTGCTTGCCCTTGTACTCGATGACGCCTGGCGTGCGACCGAAGTGGCCATAAGCGGCGGTCGGACGGTAGATCGGGTGCAGCAGATCCAGCATCTTGGTCAGGCCATACGGGCGCAGATCGAAATGCCGGCGGATCAAGTCAACGAGCTTGTCGTCGCTGACTTTGCCAGTGCCAAACGTGTTGACCGAAATCGAGGTCGGCAGGGCCACGCCAATCGCGTACGACACCTGAATTTCGCAGCGATCAGCGAGGCCGGCGGCAACGATATTCTTGGCGACATAACGGCCGGCATACGCGGCCGAGCGATCCACCTTCGACGGATCTTTGCCGGAGAACGCGCCGCCGCCGTGACGTGCCATGCCGCCATAGGAGTCGACGATGATTTTGCGACCGGTCAGCCCGCAATCACCGACCGGACCGCCAATGACAAAGGAACCGGTCGGGTTGATGTGGAACTGCGTGTCTTTGTGAATCCATGCGGCCGGCAGCACATGCTTGATGATGAGTTCCATCACGCCTTCGCGCAGATCGCTGTATTTGACCTCCGGGTTGTGCTGGGTCGACAGCACCACGGCATCGACTGCAACCGGCTTGCCGTTTTCGTAACGGAAGGTGATCTGCGATTTCGCGTCCGGACGCAGCCACGGCAGCAAGCCGGTCTTGCGCGCTTCGGCCTGACGCTCGACCAGCCGGTGCGAGAACAGGATCGGCGCCGGCATCAGCGCATCGGTTTCGTTGCTGGCATAGCCAAACATCAGGCCTTGATCGCCAGCGCCCTGATCTTCCGGCTTGGCCCGGTCCACGCCTTGGGCGATATCGACCGACTGCTTGCCGATGACATTCAACACGCCGCAGGTCGAGCCATCGAAGCCAACGGCTGACGAGGTGTAGCCGATGTCGCAAATCACGTCGCGGACGATCTGCTCCAGATCGACCCAGGCCGAGGTCGTCACTTCACCGGCAACGATGGCAACACCGGTCTTGACCAGGGTTTCACAGGCAACGCGGGCGTACTTGTCTTCGGCAATGATGGCATCCAGCACAGCATCCGAAATCTGGTCAGCGACCTTGTCCGGGTGGCCTTCCGACACCGACTCCGACGTGAAAATACGGTA
>DASUEK010000308.1:0-18501 GCA_036275115.1 Permianibacter sp.
TACGGCACCACTTCGGCGACCGCGATGTTGGGCAGCAGCACGCTGTCGCCGGCGGCCGGCATCAGCAGGGAGTAAATTTCGTTCTGACGGGTTTCCATCGTTTTACCTCACGGTCGCGCCACGCGGGTGCTGGCAACGCCATGTCATGCTGCAGTTCAGGCCAGATGTTGGCCGCCGACTGCAGGGTTATAGCGCGCCATCAGGCGCGCTGCCAAATCTTCCGGCGTGGCGCGGTATCGCGCCAGACCAGCCTTGTCGATTGCATCCGGCATCACGCTGCTGGCGCAGCTGTCGGCGTCCTGCACCCAGACTTCACCGCGACAATCGGCGACTGCGCGGGCGCCGTTGACGCCATCTTCGCCCATGCCGCTGAACACGATCGCATGCACCTGGCCAGGATAGGCGGCCGCGACATCACTGAGCACATCGTCGATGCACGGTGAATACGGCGGCGTCCAGCTGCGGGCACCGTTGACGATCTGGCCGGCATCGAGAAAGCGCAGCCGTTTTTCGATCGGCGCGAGCAGCAAGGTACCGGGCTCGATGAGGCCCGGTCGCGCCAGCACCTGCACCGGGTAAAACGGATTGGCCTGTTCCAGAATCTTGCCAAGCACCGGCAGGAAGTGGGCATCGATATGCTGCGCGAGCAGAAAACAGATCGGCAGCGGCTGATTGAGCGCAGCAAAGAATCGCTTTAGCGCGGCCGGGCCGCCGAGTGATGCGCCCAGCACCCACAGATCGCAAGGCAGTATCGGTGCCGGTGCTTCAACGGCTTCAAAGTCGCTGGCAACCACCACGCTTTCCAGCATCGGCACATCGAGTTCCGGATGCTCGTCACCTGCCATCGCGGGGCCGTCGCCTTCGGCCGGTTCAAACGCCACGGTTTCGAATTCGAGCGCGTCATCGCTGATCGCCGTCAGCGTTGGCACCGGTTCAGCGAACGGCAATTCCGGCGTTGCCGCAGGTGCGGACGGTCGCGGAGGTTTGCTGGCTGGCGCGGCACGCACCAATTGTACTGGCGCCGGCTTGGCGGGCTCTCGCATCGGCCCGGTGGCCGGTTGCGGTTGCATCGGCGCGAACGCCGGATCCGCTTCCAGAGTTGTCGGGGTCGGCTCGATCGGCGGGGGAAATTGCGGCCAATCGTGAGGTTCCGGTGGCGGCACTACCGGCGTTGCGGCGGCGAGCCGCGACACGGCATCCGGTTTGACAACAGCGGCGTCCGCAGCGGTTTTAGCCACTGACACCGGGGCAGCGTCCCGCTTCTGCTCCACCGCAGCCGTGGGCGCCGACGCAAGCGGCGCTTGGCTTGCGGGCTGTGTTGTCGGTTTTGTTGCTGCTGGAGTTGTTGCCGGTGTTGTTACCGGTGTTGTTACCGGCGTTGTTGCTGGTGTTGTTGCGGGTGCGATAACAGGTGTCGCATCAGCCGAGACCGCTGTGGCTTTTGGAATGGTGCCAGCCGCGGAAACCGGCGCTGCGGCTGGTGTTACCGGTTTGCTGCTTGCCGTCGCCGGGGCGCTCGCGTTTGTTGCCGGCGCGGCAGCAGTCGCATTCTGCGGCGCCGGTGTCGGAGCCGCTCCCGCAGATTTTGCGCTGATGCTGTTGCCGCTCGGCGTCGCCGCTGCTTGGCCAGTCGCTTTCGGTGCGGTGGCGGTTGGCGCTGCTGGCGCCGCAGCAGCGGTCGGTTTATTCGCCGAATTGGCCGGAGCCGCAGCCGACTCCGCAGGCGCGCCGACGCTCGCACGCGCGGCCGCGGCCGCTTGCTGAATTTTGGCAGCACGCGCTTTGGCGGCGGCAATCGGGTCATCCGGCATCGCCTCGATACCGGCGTTTGCTGCCACGTCACTGGATTTCGCCGATGCCGGTTCGCGCAGACTGAATTCCGCCTGCGCGAATAAGGCGGCACTGCGCGATGCGGCGTTGTCCGTACCGGCAGGCTTGTCCGTTGGTGCTGGCGTGCTCGCCGGTTTCGGTTCGGAAGCTGAAGCGGTTTTGCTCGCCGCAACCGTCGTTGTGACCGGCAATGGCAATTCGGCATCAAGATCGCTGAGCGCATCGGCGTGTTTGCCTGACTGCCGTTGCAACAGCTGCTCAAGCTCTTCCATTTCCTGCAGCAAATCCGGATCAAGCGCGCTCGGCACCACATTCAGATCATCGGAGGGTTTGCTTTCGGCTTTCTGGGCAAAGGCGAGATTCAGCGTTTCGCCGCTGCGCGCGGTTGTTGCTGGGGTCGGTGCCGAAATCGCTGCCGTCGTCGGCGGCAGACCCGGCACATCGGCGACCAGCTCAAACATCCGACTGATCAGATTGCGACACCAGTAATCGAGATGTTGCTGACCTTCAATGGACTGGTGTTCATTGAAGAAGATGGGTACCGGTGAGCGATCCATCAGCTCGTCGAGCTGACTGTGCCAATGACTGTCGTCGAGATCGAGCAACCAGACATCGAGATCGCTGGCGGCGATATGGGCGTCGGTCAACTCTTTCGGCAGCAAGGCATGCACAATCTGCATGCCCTGTTCCGTCAGCAAACGCAGCAGCTTGCTGCTGCTGTCATCGCCGCTGCCGATGAGGCCGATCCGCAATGCCTGGCTTTTCACAACCGTGTGCTCAGTTCGGGCCGCACATCAACTGCGGCCCAGCAACTGCGACATGGTGTTCAGCAGCTCGACTTCGTTGAACGGTTTGCCCATGTAACGGTTGACGCCGATTTCCTCGGCACGCGCCCGGTGTTTGTCACCGGTACGCGAGGTGATCATGATGATCGGCACGCCTTTCAGGCGATCATCGTGACGCACAATACCGGCCAGTTCGAACCCGTCCATGCGCGGCATTTCAACGTCGAGCAGCATGATGTCCGGCTTGTGGTCATGCAGCACGTTGACCGCATCGACGCCATCTTTGGCGGTAAGCACGCGGTAGTTGTGCCGCTCGAGCAAACGGGCCGTCACCTTGCGGACGGTAATCGAGTCGTCGACCACCAAGGCCAGCGGCTGCTTCTCTTCTGCCACTTCGACAATTTCTTCGACCGGCTGCACCGCATCGGCACGGCGCAGCAACGCCGGCAGATCGAGAATCAGCACGACCCGGCCATCGCCCAGAATCGTCGCGCCAGACAGACCGGAAATGGTGGACAGCAGCGAACCGACCGATTTCACCACCACTTCGCGCGAACCGAGCAGTTCGTCGACTTGCAGCGCCACCGGATGCTCCGAGCCGTGCAACAGCAGCACCGGCACCGGCTTGAACACGCCTTCGAAACGCGGCTGGATGTTGTGGTCGATCAGCGTGCCGAGGTAGCGCATCCGGTACGGCTGGCCGGCGTATTCGTAACGCACCGCTTCATCGCCGTAATAGGTCTGCAGCTCGTACGGCGACACCCGCACGATACCTTCGATGTTGGCGAGCGGAATCGAGTAGATGTCTTCGCCGACCTGCACCATCAGTGCCTGGTTGACCGACACGGTGAAGGGCAAGCGCACGGTGAAGCGCGAACCTTTGCCGCTTTCCGAATCGATGTCGATGCGGCCGCCAAGCTCTTTGATTTCCGATGCCACCACGTCCATGCCGACGCCGCGGCCGGAGATCTGGGTAACCTGTTCGGCAGTCGAGAAACCGGCCTCCAGAATCAGCAGCATCAATTCGTGATCGGTCAGCTGCGACTGCTCGGTGATGAGGCCGCGTTCGATCGCCTTGCGCTTGACCGCACCGAGATTGATGCCAGCGCCGTCGTCAGCGATTTCGACCACGACTTCGCCGCCTTCGCGCAGCAGTCGGATCTTGATCCGGCCGGTTGCCGGCTTGCCGGTGGCGGCGCGCTTTTCCGGTCGCTCGATACCGTGGTCGATGGCGTTACGGATCATGTGTTCGAGCGGCGCAATCAGCCGTTCGAGCACGGTGCGATCCATTTCACCGTCGGCGTGAATCGACAACTCCACGCCCTTGCCCAGCTCTTCGCCGATCTGGCGCACCATCCGCTTCAGGCGCGGCACGACCGAGGAGAACGGCACCATTCGGGTCCGCATCAGGCCGTCCTGCAGTTCCGAGTTGACCCGGCCCTGTTGCAGCAGCAGCGTTTCCGAATCGGACGCGAGGTTGTCGAGCGCTTCTTTCAGGTTCAGCAAGTCGCCGGCCGATTCCGACAGCAGACGGGTTTGTTCCTGCTGGCGGGTGTAGCGGTCGAATTCAAGCGGATCGAATTCTTCGTATTCCTGACCGACGGCTTCGCGGCGGTGCTGGATCTGCGCCTCGTTTTCAATTTCCATGACCCGCAGCTGTTCGCGCAAACGGGCCACGGTCTGTTCCATTTCGTGCAAGTTCTGCCGCAACACCACGAACTGCTGTTCGAGACGGCCGCGGAAAATCGACGTTTCGCCGGCGAGGTTGACCAGCGACTCCAGCGCGTTCGCTTGCACGCGAACAAATTCGCCTTGCTGCGCGGCCGGGCGAGCCGGTTCGGCAACCGGCTTCTCTTTGCTTGGGAACGGCACCACGCGGGCCGGTTCGGCTTGTGGCATGGCCGGCGTAATAGGCTTGCTTGCCGCCGGTGCAAGGCCGGATTCCGGTGTCGGCGCGGCCGACGGTTTCCGGGTAGCCGCCGGTGCTGCCGCAAGTGCGGCCCCGGAATACGGATCTTGCCCCGCAATGGCTGCCTGCAGCCGACGCCAGAATGCGCTCGGCCGGGTCTGGCTGCGGTCGTTGCGCACTTCCGCCACCAACGCCGCCAAGCGATCTCGTGCTTCTTGTGCAACCCGGATGAACACCGGCGAACTTTGCACGCGACCGTCGGTGATCGCTTCGAACAGGTTTTCCAGTTCGTGCGACAAATCACCGAGTTCTTTCAGATCCGATAGCCGGGCGCCGCCTTTGAGCGTATGCAGATGACGCTGCAGGATCGCGACCGAACTGATGTCTTCCGGATTGACCGACCAGGCACCGAGGGTTTCGTCGATGCTGTCGAGAATCTCGTCGGCTTCTTCGAGGAAGATCTGCAGAATTTCTTCGCCGTCTTCGTCGACAGCGATCGGTTGGGCGTGATCGCCTTCTTCGTACACCGGCAGCGACTGACCCGGGGTGAAGGTTTCATCGACCGGACCGGCGAACGCCGCTTCGGTAAATTCGCCATCACTCGCGTCAGCAGGCGCAGCAGTTTCGAGTTCGACGGTTTCGACGACCGGCAACGCCGGTTCGATCTCGAACGCTGTTTCGATCGCCGCTGGTGTTTCTGCAACGATCGGCGCGACCCATTCAGCCACCGGCTCTTCAACCAACTCCGGCTCGACTGGCGCATGTTCCACTGCAGGCGGAGCCACTGGCACTTCGCGCAGGCTGAAGCCTTCGCCGACTTGTACCTGCGGCGCACCGACGCTGCCCGGCCAGTTGCGAATGGCGTCCAGCAGTTCGGGCGCGAGCTGAGTGCTTTGGTCGGCGGCGACGCGATCGAGCTGATCAAACAACGACGACTGGCCACGGTGCGCGAGCTGGAAGAACGCCGCGTCGCGCTGCGCGCTCACGGCGGCCCGTTGATAGAGTGCAGCCAGCTCGTCGGCAAGCTGGGCGACTTGCGGCAAGCGGGCGGTGTCGGCAGCATTTTTCAACGCCGACATCAGCTCGATCAGATTGCCACTGTCTTGCGCGTCGGCCGGATTGCGCTGCCAGTTGTTCAGGGCCAGATCGGCATCGGACACCAGATCCATCGCCTCGCTGAGGAACAGGCTCAGCAATTCCGGATCGCGTTCATTGGCTTTGCTGGCGGCACTCGGCTCGACCATTTCGAGCGCTTCGGCGCGCGCGGCCAATGCCAGCAGCGGCACCGCATCCGGTACCTGGCCAGCTTGCAACGCCGGCAGGCTGTCGGCCAGCGCGGCCTTGGCGTCAACCAGCAAGGCCAGGAATTCGCTTGGCACATTGGCGTCGCGGTTTTGCAGTTCCCGCGCCTGCTTTTCCAGCGGCGTGATGACGGCGGCGATGCTGTCGAGCTGCGCCATGCGAGCGCTGCCTTTGAGCGTGTGCAGCGCCCGGATCAGTTCGTCGTTGATCTTCGGCGAGAACGGCGACAGCGCCATGTCGGCGACGTAGCGATCGATCGCATCGAGATGACCACCGGCTTCACCGGCAAAAATGTCATACAGCGTGTTGTCCGGCTCTTCGTCGACGCTGGCCACCGGCAAGGCCGGTTCCATTGCCACGGTTTCTTCCAGTCCGCTGTCTTCCAGCATGGGCTCGAACTCGCCAGCGGCAAGCTCGGTCAATTCGGTGGCACCCGGCTCATCCAGGCTCAGCACCGGCAGCGGTTCATCGAAGCTCGGCGTCGCCACATCGGTGAGTTCGAGATTATCGACCAGTTCGCCAAAGCTTTCCGGCGCTGCGCTGGCAACCGGCTCGACCATTTCGATCGACTCCGCCGGCGCTGCGCTTTCCCAGTCTTCGTGCAGGGCAAATTCCGGTTCTGCCGAAACAGACAACACGGGCTCTTCGACCGGCGTAACCGGGGTCGCTGGCATGGCCAGCGCCGGCTCGGCAATGATTTCGTCGTGCGACGGTTCGCTCGGCGCCACCGGTGCAACCGGCGCCGGAGCGGGTGCGACCGGCGCCGCCACAGCGGCTGCCGCCGACTCGCCGCGCGACAGCGCGTCGGCGCGCGCCATCAACGGCTCGGGCCGAATTTTTGGTTCGGTTTGCAGGGTGAAAGCTTCACGCAGCGCCGGGATCACCACTTGCGCCGCTTCCTGCACCACGTTTTGCACTTCGCGCGTTACCGGAATGGTGTGATCGAGCACGCGGTTCAGCATGTTCTCGATCGACCAGGCCATTTCGCCGAGCAGTTTGGCGCCGACCAGGCGGCCTGAACCCTTCAGCGTATGGAAGGCGCGGCGGATGGTGATCAGCGAATCCTTGTCTTCGTCGTCTTCCAGCCAGGCCGGCAACATTTCCATGATGGTGGCGAGCTGCTCACCGGCTTCTTCGATGAAGATTTCGATCACTTCCTGATCGATCATGTCGCTGTCGGTGGCCGCGACTGATGGCACCGGGGTCGGCGCGGGTGCCGGTTTTGCGACTGGAGCTTCGGCAACCGGAGACGGCGCGGCAACTGCTGCTGCCGGGGCCGGCGCTTTCGCCAGTTCGGCATCGATCACGGCGGTCGCTTCACGCGCCGCGGCGAGCACCGATTCCAGACCTTGGCCACCGGCTTCCTGCAAAGATTCAAGGAAGTATTCAACCGACGTCAGCACATCGGCGAGCGCATCGAGTACGGTCGCATTCGGCACGCCTTGCGAACCGAGCACACGGGTCGCGAGGAAGCGCTGACAGGTGCTGACCATCTGCGCGGCGTCTGGCAAGCCGATGATGCCGAGACCGCCCTGCACTTCGACCAGCAAATTCGGCACGCCTTCGAGCAGGCGGTGATCCCAGCTCGACGCCATGAAATCGATGATGCTGTCCTTGCACTTCTGCAAGTTGCCGCGGCATTCGTTGATGAGCACATCGCGGGCGGCATCGAACTGCGCTTCGGCGGCGATTTCCTCATCGTTGCCGGCGGCGGCGGGCGCCATCGCATCGGCGTCTTCCGCCGCCATCGCAGCCGCGTTGGCGGCAACCGAAGTCAGGTTCGCTTCGACAAACAGCAAGGCACCGGCAATGTCCATGACGTGGGCATCGGTGGGAGCCTGACCGGAGTCCGCCAGTTTTTGCAGTGCGTTGACTTGTTGCCGCACCGAGTCGCGCGGCACACCGAGACCCAGCATGCCGAGCGTGTCGGCAATCTGGCGCAGCGTGGGCAACAGGTTGAGCAAATCTTGCGGGCTGCGGGTCTTGCTGCGCACAAACAGATCGAGCCCGTCTTTGACGCCGGCCAAATCCTCGTTGAGCGCCTGCAGCACCGTGCGAATGGCACCGGCGTCGGAGCCGGTCATGCGCTGGCGTTCGGCTTCCAGATCGGTGGCGGTCGGCAGAGCCGAGCGCAGATCGTAAGCCGTCTGCAGTTCCTTGATGCGGTCGGTTTCGCGCTGGGCGCAGGCAACGTAATAGAGCAGGTTCTTGAGCAACTCAGCCGGCGGCTCGTTGTTCAGGATCAGGCTGCCTTCTTCGCCGAGCTGCTTCAGGTACTTGTCGATCTGGCCGAGCAGCGCATGCACCGAGGCGTTCTTGTAAACGTCGTTCTCGGCGATCGCTTCGATGAAACCACCGGCGATCCACCACAGCGTCGCCATCGGCGTGTTAGTGCAACCGTATTCCAGCCGTTCGACCACTTTGCCGAGCCGCAACAGGCTTTCTTTCACTTCCTGATTGCGCAGCACGCCCAGCAGACCACGCTGATAGTGGTGGCGCAGTTTCTTGGCGAACTCTTTGTATTCTTCGCTGTTGTGCGGCTGGTCCGGCAGCGCCGGCCGCACCGGCGTCTGCACGCCGTGCAGGGTCGGGGTGAAGATCGCGCTTTCGCTCAGCAGGGTTTCGCCGCGCGACGAACGCAGGTCGTTCAGCAGCGGCAGCAAGACCACCGGCAGATCGCGCTGACCGGCTTGCACCCGCTCCAGATAGGTTGGCAGTTGCAGGATGGTGCCCATCAGCACTTCCTGCGCCCGCGGCGGATTCTTTACCTTGCCTTCGGCAATCGCTTCGGCGAGGTATTCCATTTCTTCGGCAAACAGCGCCGCACCATAAAACTCCAGCATCTGCAGGGTGCCGCGCACTTGATGCAGGGCGCTGGCGCAGAACCGGATCTGGGTACTGTCTTCGGCGTTCTCGGCATACGCTTCCAGCGCCTGACGGGCCTGGTCCAGCGTTTTGTTGACTTCTTCGCGCACCCATTTGAGGGCGAGCTGATCGTAATTGTCGGCCATGCCTACTCCGCTTGCGGGTTGTTACCGCGATGGCTGAATGCCAAGCACTGCTTGTTCTGAATTCTGGTCAGGGACGGGTGATGCCAACGGATCACTTCGCCCGGTGCCAGCACCAATAAACCACCCGGACGCAAGTGTTCCACCAACTGGTTCAACAACTCGCGCCGGCGTTCGGCCTGGAAATAAATCAGCAGGTTCTGGCAATAAATAATGTCGAACAACTGGTTCGGTGCGTGCCGCAAATCGTGCACATTGCCTTGCACGAAACAGGTGCGCTGACGTACCGCCGGCATCACCTGGTAATAGTCGTCACCAACCGCCTGGAAAAACCGCTCACGCTGGCCATCGGTCAGACCGATCAACCGGCGCAGGTGATAAATGCCTTCACGGGCACTGGCGAGAGCCGGATAGCTGATGTCGGTGCCAGTGACGCCGTAATAGAACGGGCCAGTCTCGTCCTGCAATTCATGCAGCAGCAGCGCAAGGCTGTAGACCTCTTCGCCAGTCGAGCAGCCAACGCTCCACGCCTGCACGCTGCGTTTCTGTGCATCGGTGTGTTGCGCCAGCAGATTGCGAACGTAACTGCGAACGAGATCGAACGATTCCGAGTGGCGGAAGAAGCGGGTTTCATGCACGGTCAGGAGATCGACCAGACAGGCCCACTCAAACGCCGCTTGCGGGCCGTCACGCAGGCTGACGAAATAGTCGTTGTAATCCTCAACGGCCATTTCGCGCATGCGCGACGACAGCGCCAGCATCAGAAACGGCTTGCGATGCTCGGGCAAATGAATGCCGGTGCGCACCTCAATCAATTTCTGCCAGCGCGCAAACTCGGCAGCGCCCATATCGGGCGCCTGTCGCAGCACCGCTTCGCCCATTGACCGGTTTCCTGAAACCATCGCGGCCGTCTCCGGCAACGCCTGATCCAACACCGATTAACGGCCAGGCAACTTGAAGCCTGCGACCGAGCCTTTCAGTTCATCGGCCAGTTCCACCAGCTTGCCGATCTGCTGGGCAGTAACCTGCGTACCGTGCAACGTCTGGTTGGTGATTTCCTGAATGACATGCATCGTGTTCGAAACATGGCCGGCCGACGCGGCTTGCTGACGCGCGGCGTTCGAGATGGTTTGAATCAATTCGGCCAAGTCGGCGGACACGCGCTCGATTTCTTCCAGTGCCACACCGGCGTCCTGCGCCAGCTTGGCCCCGCGCACCACTTCTGCGGTCGAGCTTTCCATCGAAATAACCGCTTCGTTGGTATCGGTTTGAATGGTTTTCACCAGTGCCTCGATTCGCTTGGTTGCGTTCGAGGAACGTTCTGCGAGACGTTGCACTTCGTCGGCGACGACCGCGAAGCCGCGGCCTGACTCACCGGCCATCGCCGCCTGAATCGCCGCGTTCAACGCCAGAATGTTGGTTTGGTCGGCGATGTCGTTAATCAGCGACACGATGTCACCGATTTCCTGTGACGATTCACCCAGACGCTTGATTCGCTTCGAGGTTTCCTGAATCTGTTCACGAATCGTGTCCATGCCGCGGATGGTGTTGCGCACGACCTCGGCACCGTTCTTCGCGATTTGCACGGACCGTTCCGCCACCTGGGCCGATTCGACCGCGTTGGCCGACACCTGCTCGATCGACACCGCCATTTCGTTAATAGCGGCCGAGGCGCCGGTAATTTCCTGCGCCTGGTTACGCGACGCTTGCGCCAGTTCGGTTGCGACCTGACGGGTTTCGTCGGTGGCGTTCGACACTCGGGCCACCGCGCTTTGTACCGTCGATACCAGCGAACGCAATTGGTCGATAGCGAAGTTCATCGAGTCGGCGATGGCGCCGGTGAAGTCTTCGGTCACGGTTGCGTTAACGGTCAGGTCACCGTCTGCCAAGTCACCCATTTCGTCGAGCAGACGGATAATCGCCTGCTGGTTACGTTCGTTTTGCTGCTTCTCGAGGTCGCGCTGTTCTTCGATGGCTTTCTGCCGTTCTTTCTCGGCCTTGCGCTGCGAGAAGTACAACAGGATCAGCAGGATGACGACCAGCACACCGGCGCCAGCTGAAATCAGCGGGTGGCCGAGGATACGGGTGCCGGCCGAACCGCGGAACGCGTTCGACAGGTTACGCGACAGATCCAGCAACTGAGTGGTCTGGGTGAACATCTTGTTCGAGGCTTCGTGCACCTTGAACAGCTCACCAGTCGACTGAATGATGTAGGACACGTTGTCCTTGACGCCGGTGAACATGGTGGCGATTTCATTCAATGCGTCGCGCGCTTCCTTGTTGGTCACCTGGCGCACGCCCATGACGACGTCGCCATCGAGCATACCGTTGAGGGTCTGACCGAACAGGTCGACGTCGTGACCAAAGTTTTCTGCCGCCAGCGGTGCGTCATCACCACCCGCCAGCACCTTTTGAATCGAGCGGACGATACGTTCGGCGTACCAAATCTGGCGGGTACCGAGTCGGACCTGATCCTGCGGCGCGTTATTTTCGACCAGGATGTCGGTCACCTTCTCGTATTCGAACTGCAGCTGCGGCACGTTCTGCGCCAGATCGGCTGCCACACCGTGCAGATCGAGCACGGTGTCCTTGGCTTTCAGAATGGTGTCGGCGTTGGTCTTGACCTCTTCCCAGAGCGCTTTGGTCTGGGCAATTTCGGCTTTCTGGATATCCGGCGCGGCGGGCGGCAACCCGTCACGCGGATTGCCATTTGCCAGCTGATTGAACAGGCCGTCGAACTGGTTACGCACCTGTTCGAGCTGGGTAAACGCCGCTTCGTTACCCCGCGCCGCTTCCGAGGAGTTCTTTGCCAGCTGCTGTGACAACACCCGCAGCTCTTCGGCGCTTTGCACCCGCGTCACGTCGAAGTTGCTTTCGCGGAATCCCCAGTACGCGTTGGCACCACCCAGTATCAGCACGATGCCCAGGGTGGTCACCAGACCACCGATGCCGCTGCGCTGCTCAGTGCCCAAAGGCCCTTTCAATGGAGCATTCATGTCTTTTTCCCGACTGCTTGTTGGTGTGGTTTACAACGCCTGAAGCACAAACTTCAACGCGCGCCTCAAGTACAAAATCAAAGAGCTATCTGTTTGAAACTGGCGTGGCGGCTCAGCGTCTGCGGGCTGAATACCGGCCACAGGTTTTCGTCCCGGCTGAACGCGCCGAGCACAAACGGCCGCAACGCTTCGTCGATATCACCGGGAGAGTCTTGCCGTTGATCCGGCGTGAAGTGCTGCAGACCGAGCACATCGTCAACAATGATGCCGATCTGGTTTTGATCCTGGTTGACCACCAGGACACGCTGACGCTTGCCGGCGGCACCTTGGCGGCGACCAAAGAACATCGGCAAATCGGCGATTGGCACGAGCGAACCGCGGACGTTGGCAACGCCGCGCAGCCACGCTCTCGCCCCCGGCACTTTGGTGACGGTGGGCAAGTGCAGGATTTCGGTCACTTCACCGAGCGGCGCCACCATGCGGACGCCGTTCAGGATGAACGCGACACCGCTCCAGCCGTCACCCTGTTCGTCCATGCGCGGTGCGTTGCTCGCACCGCCCTGACGACAGCGAACGTCAAGATCGGCAAGAACCAGATACGGGTCGACGGCAGTGCTCATCAGCCTTGTCCGAGCAGGGATTTGAGCGTGGTGATCAGGGCTTTTTCCGAGACCGGCTTGGTCAGGTAATCACGGGCGCCTTGCTTGAGGCCCCAGAGCCGGTCCGTTTCCTGATCCTTGGTGGTGACGATGATGATCGGGATATGGGCAGTTTCCGGATCCTTGCTGAGCTGGCGCGTCGCCTGGAAGCCATTGAGCTCCGGCATCACCACGTCCATCAGCACCAGATCCGGCTTCTTTTCTTTGCACACTTTGACGCCGAGCGCGCCGTTTTCTGCCGTGATGACGCTGTGACCGTTCTTCTCCAGCATCTCGCGCAGCAGATGGGTTTCAGTCGGCGAATCGTCGACGATCAGTACTTGTGCCATGGAACTACCCCTTTACCAATTTGCTGCCGCCACAATCAGCGGTCTTACTGCAAAAACAATTCAGAAAAATCAGTGTGTGGCACGTGCATCAACCACGTGGCGCTGGATGGCGCCAAGCAATTCATCACGTGAAAACGGTTTGGTCAGGTACTGATCGGAACCGACGATGCGGCCTTTCGCTTTGTCGAACAGACCGTCTTTCGAACTCAGCATGATCACCGGCGTTTCTTTGAACGTACGGTTGCGTTTGATCAGCGAGCAGGTTTGGTAGCCGTCGAGACGCGGCATCATGATGTCGACAAAAATGATGTCCGGACGGTGGTCGGCAATTTTCGCCAACGCGTCAAAACCATCGACGGCCGTGATGACTTCGCAACCGACTTTCTTCAACAGCGTTTCGGCGGTACGCCGGATGGTTTTGCTGTCATCAATGATCATGGCCTTGAGGCCGCTGAAATCCGCTTCCATCGCCTTCGGTTCTCCGCCTGGCTGGCTGCTACGGTCAAAATGGGCTCGGGACGGACACGCCCCCTACCCTGCTTTTTATCATAGGCTCCTGGTCCGGCCAAGCCGGATTTGGTCGGTCAGTGAAGGAGTTAGCGAATAAAGTTCAGACAAGCCTTAAGTCCGGCTTCTGGCTACAATCCGGCAACCCTTACCCAGGAAAGTCTAGTCATGTCGCGGCGACTTGGCGTGGTCATGGACCCGATCGCGCAGATAAATATCAAGAAGGACACCAGCTTCGCCTTGCTGCTGGCCGCCCAGGCGCGCGGCTGGTCACTGGTCTATTTCGAGCAGTCCGACCTCTACCTGCTGAATGGCACCGTCTGCGGCCGCGGCCGGGCGCTGACGGTGCGCGACGACCCGACCGGCTGGTTTGCGCTCGGCGAGCCGGTGGACGCGCCGTTGGCGACGCAGCTGGATCTGCTGCTGATGCGCAAAGACCCGCCGTTCGATCAGGAATACCTGTACAGCACCTATTTGCTGGACTTGGCGGAAGCCAACGGCCTGCGTGTCATCAACCGGCCGGCCAGCATCCGCGATGCCAACGAGAAGCTCTATGCGGCCTGGTTCCCGCAGTGCACGCCGCCGACCTTGGTCAGCCGCGACATGGCCCGCATCCGTGGTTTTCTGGCCGAACATGGCCGGATCGTGGTCAAGCCGCTCGACGGCATGGGCGGCACCGGGGTGTTCCGCATCGATCAGGGCGACCCGAACACCGGCTCGATTCTGGAAACGCTGACCCAGCGCGGCCAGCAGACCATCATGGCGCAGCGCTTCATCCCGGAAATCAGCGCTGGCGACAAGCGCATCCTGATCCTGAACGGTCAGGTCGTTGACCACTGCCTGGCCCGGATCCCGGCGGCCGGCGAGGCGCGCGGCAATCTGGCAGCGGGCGGCAGAGGAGTGGTCCAGCCGATCACCAGCAAAGATCGCTGGATTGCCGAACAAATTGCGCCGAAATTGCGCGAAAAAGGACTCATCTTCGTCGGAATCGACGTCATCGGTGAATATCTGACCGAAATCAACGTGACCAGCCCGACTTGCCTGCGCGAAATTGCCGCCGCCACCGGCCGCGATCTCGCCAGCGAGTTTCTGGCGGGGCTCGGGCTCGATTGAGCCCGGACGGCGCCATGGCAGCTCATTCGTCCGCCCGCCGGGCCGGCCTGCTGGTGTTGCTGGCGCTGGTCGGCTGCGAGCCGGCCCCGGTCCAACAGACCCGCTTGCAGCATTTCGGTACCGAAATCGAGATCAAGCTGCCGGACACCAGCGAAGCCCGAGCCCGGGAAACCTTTCAGCGGCTCGATGCCTCGCTGGCCGATTGGCACCGACGCTGGCACGCCTGGCAGCCGTCCGAGCTGACCGCCCTCAATGCCGCGCTCGCCCGCGGCGAGACGGCGCGGGTGGCCGCTGATTTGGCGGGGTTGCTGCAGCGCAGCCAGCGCTACAGCCACCTCAGCGACGGCCTGTTCAATCCGGGCCTCGGTCAGCGGCTGGCCGACTGGGGTTTCCAGAGCGCCGATCCAACCGCGCCACGACCGGCACCGGCCGCCATCGACCCGAACCGGCTGCCCTCGATGCAGGCGCTGGCCATTGTCGACAACCAGATCAGCAGCCGCGATCCGGCGTTGCAGCTGGATCTGGGTGGCATCGGCAAGGGCTATGCACTCAATGCCCTGCTGACAGATCTGCGCGGCCATCGCGTACCGAGCGCCTTCATCAATCTGGGCGGCGACATCGGCGTGCTCGGCGATTTCCACGGCCGGCCGTGGAAGATTGGCATTCTCGCCGGACCGGAACAGGTGATTGCCGCCATGGAACTGCGCCACGGCGAGATGGCGTTCAGCTCCGGCGATTACGCCCGCCGGCACAGCACGGATGATGGCGGCAGCGCCCACCACATTCTCGATCCACGCACCGGCAACCCGGCGCGCGGCAACCGCGCCGCCACGGTCATCGGTCACGACGGTGAGCAACTGCAAGTCGCCAGCAAGGTATTGCTCATCGCCGGCAACGACTGGCGGCGCTATGCCGACACCCTGGCGACACCACTGGCACTCGTGGTCAATGAACAAGGCGTGATCGAAGTCACCGAAGCGCTGGCGCTTCGCCTTGAGGCCGAGCCAAGCGAACGCGCAAAATGGCGGCTGGTACCGTGAACCGTTTGCCACTGTTCCTTTTTTAAGCACCCGTTGAGCACCGCCATTGCCATGAATACCGCTGTCGCCCCTGCCCTTGCCGAAAGCCCGCAACCCGGTACTGCCGACCGGATGGCGTTTTCGGTGTTTTTGGCGGCCGCCGTACACGCCCTGATTCTGTTCGGCATTGGCTTTGTCGCGCCGGAACTGCTCGACCCGAAAAAACCGATCACCCTCGATGTGATCCTCGCCTCCGACTACAACGAGAAAAAACCCGAGAAAGCCGACTTCCTCGCCCAGGCCAATCAGGAAGGTGGCGGCACCAGCAAAACCGCCAAGCCACCGCGCAGCACCAGTCAGGCCCAAATGCCGGCACCGGATCCGCGCCCCACCATGCAGCCGGTGCAAGGCGGCGCCGTGCCACAAACCGCCAAACAGCGCGCCATCACCGCCAGCAAAGGTGATCACCAACAGGCGGCGCACGACGCGACAGCCGAAGTGCAACCGACTGAACAGAGCATCGATGCGCTGACCATGGTCGAGCGCAGCCTGCAAATCGCCGCGCTCGAAGCCGAACTCGCCGAACAGGCCGAACGCGAAGCGCGCGAACCGAAACGGCGCAATGTCTCGCCGAGCACCGCCAGCGCCGAAGACGCCGTTTACCTCGATGCCTGGCGACGCAAGATCGAGCGCATCGGCAATCTGAATTATCCGGATGAAGCGCGCCGCCGCGCGCTGTTTGGCGAGCTGATTCTGCGCGTCGACGTCAACGTCGATGGCACCGTGCGCGATGTCCGGGTGTTGCAATCCTCCGGCCACCGCGTGCTGGATGACGCGGCCAAACGCATCGTTCGGTTGGCGGCACCGTTCGCACCGCTGCCGCCGGAAGTGCGCAAAAACACCGACATCCTGCAAATCATCCGCACCTGGCGCTTCGAGCCCGGTAATGGATTCAGCGCCCAATGAGTTCGCACACGCCGCAATCGTTTGCCAATCATTTTCTGATCGCCATGCCGGCGCTCGATGATCCGAATTTCGAGCGCAGCGTTACCTGGATCTGCGAGCACAACGCTGACGGCGCCATGGGCATCGTCATCAATCGCCCGTCCGATGTGTCGCTCGGCGAACTGTATGCGCATCTGGCGCTGCCGATCAGCACCCGCGACACCGAACAACCGGTGCTGGTCGGTGGCCCGGTGCAAACCGATCGCGGGTTTGTCGTGCACCGTCCGGGCTCGGCCTGGATCAGCACCTGGAATGTCAGCGACGCCGCCAGCCTGACCACCTCGAAAGACGTGCTGCAAGCGATGGCCCAAGGCATGGGCCCACGTGATGCGTTCATCGCGCTCGGTTATGCCGGCTGGGGCGCCGGCCAACTGGAACAGGAACTGCTCGACAACGCCTGGCTGACGGTGCCCGCCGATGCGCGCATCCTGTTCGATGTGCCGTACGACCAACGCTGGAACGAAGCCGCAAAACTGATCGGTATCGATATCAGTCTGCTGTCGGGTGCCGCCGGTCATGGCTGAGCGCAACCGCCGCCGCTGGCTGATCGCGCTTTTGCTGCTTGCCGTGCCGTTGTCGATTTGGCTGCTGCTGGACAACGCGTTTCGGGCACCGGCGGTGGTGCCGGTGTTGCAGCAGACGGAACATCACGCTGATGCCCGTACCCCAACCGACGCGAGCGGTGCAGCATCACTGCATCAAGCGTCGATGGCGGAGGCGGCGACTGCCAACACCACAGAAGACATCGCCACGCCGATTGATTGCAGCAATCCTGCAGGCGCCAAGGCTGAGTTGCTGGACCGTCTTGATCGCAGCTTTGGCCGGGAGCTGACCGAGTTGTTTCTGTCCGGCGCCGCCGATTGGCATGAGCGCCATCCGCCGGATATCAGTCCGAGCTGGGACAAATCGGACCCGAACGGTGTTAACGCTCCCGCCACCTACAACGCTTACACCAACGAGATGCTGCGCACTACCGCCGACAATGGCGACGTGCTGGCCGCCGCCCTCTATGGCGCGCGACTGGCTGCAGAATATCTGCGCGGCGATGGCAGCAGTGACGAAGCGACCATGCGCGAACAACTGGTGCTGGCCGAACGCTACTTGCAACAAGGTGTGCAAGGGCGTGTCACCGGCGCGCTGGGATATTTGTGGCAAATCGCCGAGTTCCGGGTCAACCGTGAGCGCAAGTGGGATGAAAAGAGCCGGCAACCCAGTTTTCCCAATCGGGAAGCGGTTGTCGAGCTGCATGCCCGGACCTTGCTGAACCAGATGTACGGTACGTTTGAAGAGCGCATCATGGCACACGCCATGCTGTTGCCCAATGCGGGCCCGTTGTTGCCGCCGCTGGACAATGCGGCGGAGCGCGAGCAAGCGCTGAACCGCGCCAAGCAGCTGCGACAACCGCTGCTGCAAGTGTCGATCACGCGCAGTGAAGCCGAACAACGCGCCGAGAACGCTGCAGTCGCGTTGATCAGCAAAATGTCGGCGCAAGCCAATTTGATGGAAAACCTGCGCTGTACCGATGGCCGCGAGCTCAGTAGCGTCATTTCTGGTGATGTGCTGGATGAGCTGCTGGAGCGCTACAAGCCATGATCGTGACCCGCGTCATCGCCTTCGATTTCGGCCTCAAGCGCATCGGCGTGGCCACCGGCCAGACGCTGACCGGCACCACCCAGATGCTGGCGCCGATCGCCGCGCGTGATGGCATTCCGGACTGGGCCGTGCTGGAGAAATTGCTGAAGGAGTGGCAACCGGATTTGTTGCTGGTCGGCATTCCACTGGCGATCGATGGCAGCGAGTTGTCGGTGACGCCGAATGCACGCAAATTCATGAACCGGCTGCATGGCCGCTTTGGTTTGCCGGTGCGCGGCGTCGACGAACGGGTGACCACCAAGGAAGCGCGTCAGCAGTTGTTTGAGCACGGCGGCTACAAACTGCTCAAGAACCAATCGGTCGACAGTCTGGCGGCCGAATTGATGTTGCAGCAGTGGCTGCATGAACAGGCCGCACAAGGTGGTGACGCATGAACTGGCAAGCGC
>DASUEK010000309.1:0-48017 GCA_036275115.1 Permianibacter sp.
ATTCTCAAATTGAATCGATTCGGTGGTGCCGAGCGGCGAGCCGATGCGGATGTCGTGGCCTTTGGCTTTCAGCGCGTCGATGGTGTCTTGCGAGAAGCCAAACTCAAGCCGGACCCGGTCCGGTTGCCATTGGTGATGGAAGCGCGGTACCGCGCTGGCAGCCGCAACATTCAGGCCGTGATCGACCACATTCATCACCATCTGCAGCACGGTGGTGATGATGGTGCTGCCGCCCGGTGATCCGGTCACCAGCAGGATCTGGCCGTCCTTGAACACAAAGGTCGGCGTCATCGACGACAGCGGCCGTTTGCGCGGCGCCACCGCATTGGCCTCTTCGCCGAGCAGGCCGTAGGCATTGGCGACGCCGGGCTTGGCCGAAAAATCATCCATTTCATTGTTCAGCAGAATGCCGGTGCCCTTGGCGGTGATGCCGGTGCCATAACTCCAGTTCAGCGTGTAGGTGTTGGCGACCGCGTTGCCCCATTGATCGGTGACGCTGTAATGGGTGGTTTGCGGGCTCTCGTAGCCACTCAAATCTCCGGGCGCAACTTGTGCCGATGGCGTGGCCTGGTTCAGATCAATTTTGCTGCGAATGGTTTCGGCGTAACGCTTGTCGGTGAGCTGTGCGACCGGCACCGTGTAAAAATCCGGATCGCCGAGATAGCGCGAGCGATCGGCGTAGGCGCGGCGCTCGGCTTCGATCATCACGTGCATGGTCTTGCTGCTGTTCAGGCCCCACTCCTTGATGGGATAGCCTTCGAGCACATTGAGAATCTGAATGAGGTGAATGCCACCGGATGACGGCGGCGGCATCGACACGACTTCGTAGCCGCGATAGGCGCCGCGCACCGGCACGCGCTCGGCAACTTGATAGCTTTTCAGATCGTCGAGCGTCATGATGCCGCCGTTGGCTTGAATGTCGGCTACCAGCCGCTGGCCCACTTCACCGCCGTAAAATGCCTGCGGGCCTTTTTTGGCGATCTGTTCCAGTGACCAGGCCAGATCTTTCTGCACCAGCTTGTCGCCGAATTGGTAATCGCTGCCGTCCGGTTTCAGGAAGATCCGGCTCGATTCCGGGTTGCGCAGAAAGCGGCCGCGCGCGCGGACAAACGACTCTTCATGGGCGGGTTTCAGGATGAAGCCGTCGCGCGCCAATTTGATCGACGGTGCGATCACGTCTTTCCATTTCAGCGTGCCGTATTTTTCCAGCGCATGCGCCATGCCGGCGACAGTGCCGGGCACGCCGACGCCCTTATAGCCATAGCCGAGTTCGTTGTGATCGACACTGCCATCCGCTTTCAAATACATGTCGCGGTGCGCGGCGGCCGGCGCCAGCTCGCGGTAATCAATCGCGATGGTTTTGTCCTGCTTGGCCAGATGCACCAGCATGAAACCGCCACCGCCGATATTGCCCGCTTCCGGCAGTACCACCGCCAGCGCAAAGCCAACCGCGACCGCCGCATCCACGGCATTGCCGCCACGCGCAAGGATGTCGGCGCCGACCCGCGATGCCAGCTCCTCCTCACTGACCACCATGCCGCGCTTGCCAAGCTCTGGCGAGAACACATTGGCAAGTTCAAAGCGCGCCTGCGGTGTGCTCTCGGCCGCGACGGCCAGTGGCGCCGTGAACGGCAGGGCGAGATACAGTGCCATGGCAGCGGCGTGCAAGGCATTAAAGCGTAGCGACATCGGCGAATCGTCCGGCGGCAGGAAGACAGGCAGAAACCTTACCTGTGCTGATGTGCAGCTGGCAAATTCCGTCGAGACTATGGTCCCGCTGTGGCAGGATCGCAGCCCATCCATTCAGGAAGGGAGAACGGTGATGGCGTGGTGGCTGGCGGGGATTGTGCTGGTGCTCGAATGGGCGTCGTCGTCGGCCGTTGCGGCCGATATCTATCGCTGTACCGGCGCCGATGGCAGTGTCCGTTTCTCGGACCAGCCGTGCGACAGCAACAGCAAGGCGGTCACCCGTGCGCCTGCCGTGCTTTCCGGCGATGCCCGCTGTGAACGGGCGGGTCAAATTGCCTATGACACGGCACAGAAATACAGTCGCGGTATCGGCAAAGTCAAAATTCTCGCCGAGCTCGGCAGCGAAGCCAATGATCCGCTGTACAAACGCTCGGTGGATATCGGTTACCAATATGGTTTGGGTGCCGAAAATCTCCGCAAACAGGCGCTGCGCGAATGCCGCAACGAATTGCTGCGCACCGCGCCCGCTACCGTGAGTACCCCGGACTATGCCCGCGACTTCACCATCAATGGCCAGCGCTACCGACTAACGCGGCTGTCGCCATGGCAGGAAATGGACAGCAACATCCGCAATGACGATGTCTCACTGACGTTTCAGTCACCGCAACCGGAATGGGCGAAACTGACGGTCTACTGCGCCGCGGTCCATAACACCAAAGCCAGCGATGTGGCGGCCTGGTCCGAAAACGCAGCGCGTAACCGTACGCGCAGCAAGGCACCACCGGAACGCGAGGAATGGCAGACCGCGGCCGGAACCGTTTGGGTCGCGCGCGCCGAACGGCCAATGACCGAAAAGCTTGGGCCATCCGGTTATCGCTATGTCAGTGCGTACGGTGTGTTCGGCAAAGGCATGCGCTGCGACATCGTCGTGGAATCGCAATACCGCGGCGGCGACGCAACGCGCAATGCCGACAGCATGGTCCGCACCTTGAAGCCGATCTGAGGCAATGTGCCGCCCAGCGCGAAATGTCAGTGCAGCATGGCTCGCTGTGATGACGGCGCAGGCATTCGCCACTGCGCCGGCGCCTTACGGGGGGTGAGTGGGCATTGCGATCGGCTCGCCACAATGGCAGGTCAATCGAAGCCTGCGTTGAGCAGGGGAACACGCTTTCTCGCACGCGCTTGGGTGGTCTCCGACGCAACACCGCAGTGGTGTTGCCGACCAGCGCCAGGGTTGGATCGGCCGTGGGTTGCTCGGTCACCCTGGCATAACGCCAGAACCGGATGCTCTTTGGCTTGCCGCAGGCGCTTGCTAGGCTGCCGCCATCCCTGCTGAACTGATACGGAAAACGTCATGACCCGATACCGGATTTTGCAACATATCCTGTTGATTTTGTCGCTATTTGGCGGCGCGGTGCCCGCAGCAGAAACCACGTTGTTGAATGTGTCATATGACCCGACCCGCGAGCTGTACGAAGAGATCAACGCGGCCTTCAACGCCAGTCGCGCCAAACAAGGTGTACCGGCGCTTACCATCAAGCAGTCGCATGGCGGTTCGGGCAAGCAGGCGCGCGCTGTGGTCGATGGCCTGCCGGCCGACGTTGTGACGTTGGCGCTCGCCTACGACATCGACGCGATTGCCGAACACGGCCTGATCGCCAAGAACTGGCAAACCAAATTCCCGCACAACGCTACCCCGTACAGTTCGACGGTGGTATTTCTGGTGCGGGCCGGTAACCCGAAAAAGATCCGCGACTGGAGCGATTTGGTCCGGCCTGACGTCAAAGTCATTACGCCCAATCCGAAAACGTCTGGCGGTGCCCGCTGGAACTATCTTGCGGCCTGGGCCTGGGCGCTGAAACAGCCGGGTGGCAATGAAGCCAGCGCCAAAGCGTTTGTGCAAAAGCTGTACGCCAATGTACCGGTGTTGGATACCGGCGCACGCGGTTCGACCGTCACCTTCACCCAACGCAAGCAGGGTGACGTGCTGTTGGCCTGGGAAAATGAAGCGCTTCTGATCGGCAAAAAGCTCCAGACGGGGAAATTCGAAATTGTCTTGCCGAGTGTGTCGATTCTGGCCGAACCGCCGGTTGCCCTTGTCGATAAAGTGGTCGACAAGCGCGGTACCCGCGCCATCGCCGAAGCGTATCTGAACTACCTTTACAGCGAAGCCGGCCAACGTATCGCTGGCAAAAATTTCTACCGGCCGACCGATGCCAAGGTGGCTGCCGAATTCACGGCGCAATTCCCTCCCATCACGCTCGTCAAGATCGACGATGTCTTCGGCGGTTGGCGCAAGGCCCAGAAAACTCACTTCGACGATGGTGGTGTCTTTGACCAAATCAGCCATTCGCAGTAACGCGCCGACCGGCGAGCTGCCGCCACAACCGCACCAGCTGCGGCAGCGACCGAGCCGGGTTCTGCCCGGCTTTCGGCTGGCACTGTTCTGCACCGGTTTCTATCTCGCCATTCTGGTGTTGGTGCCGTTGCTGGCCGTTGCGCTGAAATCGCTGACGCTGCCGGTCGATGGCTGGTGGCGGCTGTTGACCGATGCGCGGGTGCTGTCAGCACTGAAAGTCTCTTTTGGTACGGCGCTGGTCGCAGCGCTCGCCAACGTAGTTGTCGGCACTTTGCTGGCGTGGGTGCTGGTCCGCTACCGCCTGCCTGGCCACCGGTTCTGGGATGCGATGATTGATCTGCCGTTTGCCTTGCCAACGGCTGTTGCGGGCATTGCGTTGACCGCCGTTTATGCGGGCGACGGCCTGATTGGCAGCCAGCTGCAAAAAATTGGCGTCGATGTGGTCTACACGCCCGCCGGTATCGTGATCGCGCTGCTATTCATTGGCCTGCCGTTTGTCGTGCGCACCGTGCAACCCGTGCTGGCCGAAATCGATGCCAGTGTCGAAGAGGCAGCAACATCGCTGGGCGCCAACCGCTGGCAAATCTTTTCGCGCATCGTGCTGCCGGCGATCCGGCCAGCACTTTTGACCGGCTTCGCGCTGGCGTTTGCCCGCGGTGTTGGTGAATACGGTTCCGTGATATTCATCGCCGGCAATGTGCCAAAAGTGTCGGAGATCGCGCCATTGCTGATCTATATCAAGCTGGAGCAGTACGACTACGCTGGCGCGACCGCGCTTGCGGTCCTGATGCTGGCCATATCGTTCTTGCTGCTACTGCTGATCAATCAGCAGCAACGGCGCTTGAACCGCTTCCAGCGACGCTGACGAGGATGGATTGCCAATGTCTGTGATTCGCAAACCGTCGCAATTACTGCAAGAACCATGGTGGATCCGATGGCCACTGATCGTGTTGGCCACGACGCTGTTTTTTGGAATTCTGGTAGCGCCGTTGTTGTCCATCTTCATTGAGGCGTTTGGTCGCGGCTGGGATCTGTATCTGGCCGCCGTCATCGAGGCCGATGCGCGTTCCGCGATCTTGCTGACGTTGATCACGGCATTGATCGCCGTGCCCCTCAATACGGTGTTCGGTCTGTTTGCCGCCTGGGCCATCACCAAGTTTGATTTCCGCGGCAAGGATCTGTTGCTGACGCTCATCGATCTGCCGTTTTCGGTATCACCCGTGGTTGCCGGACTGATGTTCGTGCTGCTGTTCGGCGCCCAAGGCTGGTTTGGCAGTTGGCTTCAGGCGAATGACGTGCAGATCATTTTTGCGCTGCCGGGCATCGTGCTGGCGACCGTGTTCATCACGCTGCCTTATGTCGTGCGCGAACTGGTGCCGTTAATGCAGGCGCAGGGCCGCGACGAGGAAGAGGCTGCGATGACCCTGGGCGCCTCCGGCTGGCAGCTGTTTCGCAAAGTCACGCTACCCAACATCAAATGGGCATTGATCAGCGGCATCATCCTCTGCAATGCCCGAGCGATGGGCGAGTTTGGCGCCGTTTCCGTGGTGTCGGGACATATCCGTGGCGAAACCAACACATTGCCTCTGCATGTCGAGATTCTGCACAACGAATACCAGTTCGCGGCATCGTTCGCCTGCGCCTCGCTGCTGACCGTGCTCGCGCTGCTGACCCTGTTCATCACGACCTTGGTCGAGCAGCGCCGACAACAGACCGAGCCGCGCGAGCCATCGCCTGACCTGAATTGATGGATACGAACTTCACCATGAGAATATCGCTGCAAGACATCAGCAAACAATTTGACCGGCAGACGGTACTGGATCGGGTCTCGCTGGATTTTCAGACTGGCCAGCTCACTGCCCTGCTCGGACCGTCTGGCTGCGGCAAGACGACGCTGCTGCGAATCATTGCCGGCTTGGAGCAGGCGGACAGCGGGCTGCTGCAATTCGACGGTGTCGACAGTAGCGACCGGCAGGCGCGTAGCAGACAGGTGGGCTTTGTGTTCCAGCACTACGCGTTGTTTCGCCACATGACAGTGTTCGAGAACATCGCGTTTGGTTTGCGCGTGCGCAAGCGACGCGAGCGACCCAGTGACCACGAGATTCACCTGCGGGTGCAACGATTGCTGGAATTGGTGCAATTGCCAAGCTATGCCGACCGTTATCCGGATCAGTTATCCGGCGGTCAGCGCCAGCGCATTGCGCTGGCACGGGCACTGGCTGTCGAACCGCGCATCCTGTTGCTGGACGAGCCATTCGGCGCGCTGGACGCGCAGGTTCGCAAGGACCTGCGCATCTGGTTGCGTCAGCTGCATCACGAATTGAAAGTCACCACGATTTTTGTCACCCACGATCAGGAAGAAGCATTGGAAGTGGCCGACGATGTGGTGATCATGAATGGCGGCAGGGTCGAGCAGCGCGGCAGTCCGGAGGCCGTTTACGATGCGCCGGCCAGCCCGTTTGTCTATCGTTTTCTTGGCGGCGTCAATCAATTGCAAGGTAGTTACCGCGCGCAGCAGTTATGGATCGGCGAACACGCCTTGGCCGTCAATCAGGCGGCATTGGCGGATGGCGCGCCGGCCATCGCGTTTGCCCGGCCTTACGAACTCGATCTGGAAGCCGACCTGCCTGCGAGCGGCGGCGTGCCGGCGCACATTGAACGCGTGTTGGGGCTTGGGCCGCGCGTGCGCGTCGAACTGAAGACCGATATCACCGCCGAACGTTTGGAGGTTGAGTTGTCACGCGCCCGCTTTGCGATGCTCGAGCTGGAGGAGGGGCAATCGGTCTGGGTTACGGCCCGCCAGCTGCATGTGTTCGCCAGTCGTTGAACGCCTTGTCCGCGAGCCGCATTGTCATGGCATTGGCTACTGATCGGCGGCTGACAGCGGGCTGCGCCGGGCGTCGCGGAACTGTGCATGCAGGCGCTCGGCCGGCATCGGTTTGGCAAACAGGTAACCTTGGGCTGCGCGGCAGCCGTGTTTCAACAGGAAGCCGGCCTGGCTTTCGTCCTCGACGCCTTCGGCAATGACGTCAAGGCCGAGGCTGCTGGCGAGTGCAATGACGGCGCGCACAATCGCTTCGTCGTTGTGATCGCCCGGCACGTCCGCGACAAACGAGCGATCAATCTTGAGTTGGTGAATCGGTAGCCGGCGCAAATAGCCGAGTGACGAAAAGCCGGTACCGAAATCGTCAATCGCCAGCCGCACGCCGAGTGCGCGCAAGGCGTTGAGCCATTGCTGGGCGTGCTCGGCTTGCATCAGCGTGGATTCGGTCAGCTCCAGTTCCAGCCGTTCCGGTTCCAGATTGAGTTGCTGCAGCACCTCGCTGACCACGTTCGGCAAATTACCGCGTTCGAGCTGTTGCACCGCGACGTTGACCGACATCCGCGCCAGCGTGAAGCCGTCGGCCTGCCAGGCCAGCAATTGCCGGCAGGCCGTCTCCAACACCCAGCGACCGATCGGTTCGATCAAGCCGGTTTCTTCGGCGATCGGAATGAACCGCGCCGGCGAGATCAGGCCATGTGTTGGATGCTGCCAGCGCAACAACGCTTCCACGCCGAGCAATTCACCGCTGAGCAGATCCACTTGTGGCTGGTATTCGAGCACAAACTGTTGCTGTGCCAGTGCCACCCGCAGCGCCTGTTCGAGCTGCATCCGTTCGCGCACCGCCTCCGTCAATGCCGGCAAATAGAATTGGATATTGTTACGGCCGGCCGCCTTGGCGCGGTACATCGCCGTGTCGGCGTGTTGCAACAACTCCTGATAATTGCTGCCGTCATCGGGATAGCGGCTGATGCCGATCGAGCAGGTGACAATCAACTGCATGCCGTCGATTTCAAACGGTGCTGCCAGCGCTTCCAGAAACCGGTTGGCGATCGTTTGGATTTGATTTTCCTGTTCGGCATCTTCGAGCAGCACGACAAATTCGTCGCCGCCGAGCCGGGCCAGCGTGTCTTCGGCGCGCACCAGCGAGTCCATGCGCTGGGCGGCGGCGATCAGCAGCTGGTCGCCCACGCCGTGACCAAGCGTGTCATTGATGGTTTTGAAGCGGTCGAGATCAACGAACAGCAGGGCGCGTTTGCGCTGCTCGCGTTCAGCACGCTGCAAGCTGTGCTCAAGGCGCGCCAGCAGCAGCATGCGGTTGGGCAGGCCGGTCAGCGTGTCGTGGTGGGCGAGGTAGTCGAGCTTGGCCTGCTGTGCCTTGATGTGGCTGATGTCGGCGCAGATGCTGATGAAATGGCGAGTGCGGCCGTGTTCATCGACAATCCGGTTGATGGTCAGCCATTCCGGGTATTCGCTGCCGTCCTTGCGCCGTTTCCAGACTTCGCCTTGCCAAACCCGCTCTTGTTCCAGCGCCTGCCGTTGGGCAGCGTAGAACTCGGGCTCGTGGCGATCAGAACGCATGAATTCCGGACCACGGCCGATCACTTCTTCAGCGCGATAACCGGTGGTGGTGGTGTAAGCGCGATTGACCGCGACGATGCGGGTGTTGTGATCGTAAATGATGATCGCATCGTTGCTGTGCTCGAACACACTGGCGTACAGCGCGGTCTGCTGCTGCATCGCCTTGATCTGGGAAATCTCGGCGAACGAGGTGACCGCAGCGTAGGTCTCATTGCTGTGTGGCGCTTTGAGCGGCTCCGAGTTGACCAGCAGCCAGCGGATTGGATCATCTTCGCCCTCGCGCAAACCGACCACCCGCTGGTGCAAGGGTTCGCCGGTACGCAGTACGATCGAATCGGAGTACTGCTCCGGCGGAATGATCTGCTCGTTCTCATCGACCACATGCCAGCGCGGGTCGCTGGTCGGTCGTTGCTGCAGTTCGTCCCAGCCCAGTCCGAGAATGTCGCTGGCGGCCGGATTGCAGCGCAGGATGCGACCGCTCTTGGCGACCATCAGCACGCCCTCGGTCAGCACTTGCAGAATCGCTTCGGCCTCGCGTTTCAGCTGTTCGCTGCGGGCGCGCTCGGTGATGTCGCGGGCCATGCCGAGAATGGCGTAAACGCTGCCTTGCTCGTCGCGCAGCGGCACTTTCCAGGTATCGAACAAGCGGTAGCTGCCATCAGGCAGATCGATGCGGCGATCACATTGCAGGGTTTCACCGGCCAGCACCTGCCGGTCTTCGTCACGGAAGCCGCGCTCGCCGCTGACCGGGTCGCCGTTGATGATGCGTTCGGGATAAAACTCGGCGTCAACATGGCCAATCATGTCGACAGGCTGACGACCAAGGCCGGCTGCCATCGCGGTATTGACCAGCAGGAAGCGGAACTCACGGTCCTTGACGAAAATCCAGTCCGGACTGCTGTTGATCAAGGTCTGCAGCAAATCGCGATGCTGCCGCAATTCGATGTCGTTGCGCTGCTGTGCCGTGACATCGCGGATGATCGAGACCAGCAGGGTGCGGTCGTTGCTTTGCAGTGGGCTCGACAGCACTTCGACGGTGCGGATCTCGCCATTGGCGAGTCGATGTGGAAACAGGAAAGTGTTGCGCTGCTCGGCGCTCGCGCGTTGCATTTCGGCGCGGATCTGGGTCGGCGACAAGGTGTTGATGTCGGTGATGTTGAGTTGCCGCAACCGGTCCAGATCATAACCGTAGAAGCGCGCAGCGGCCGGGTTGGCATCGACAATCTGGCCGGTTGCCGGGTCGATCAGCAACAGCACGGCGTGGTGCTGGTGAAAAAACGCATCAAACACAATCAGAAGCCAACCGGCCGCGGTGATAGCCAAGTGTAGTTGAGCGGGCGGGTTTTACCGAGTCCGATTCAGCCGCAGCCAAGCGTGATACCTGCGCGCTTGATACATTCCGACAACAAAACGGGCGCCTGCTGGCGCCCGTTGGTACATCTCGGCGATGCCGACGCGCGGTTACTGACTCACCGCGCGGCGGGCATTGACGAAGCCGCGGCCGTAGTAGGGATCGTGGCCGGTCTTGCCTTCGTCATCGGCACTTTGCGCCAGTTTGCTCTTGAGCTGGGCGCCGTCGGCATCCGGGAAGCGCTGCTTGATGAGCGCGGCCACGCCGGCTGCAGCCGGTGCCGCCATCGAGGTACCGGCCGCCCACGAGTAACCGGCGCGCGAGGTCGACAGCACCATGTCGAACACCCAGCACGGCCGGACAATGCCGGCGACATTGCAGTTTTCGTTGCCGGGATAGGCGAAATCACCACCGGGTCCGGCGACGTGGATCATCGACTGGCCGTAGTTGGTGTAACTGCTTGGCCGGCGGGCATTGTTGTTGCCGAGTGCCCAACCCATCGGACCGGTGGCGGCAATGGCGACACCGTTGCCGGACATGGCCGGCACCGTGATCAGGTTGCCGCTGTGATCGAGATCGTAACCGTCGTTGCCAGCGGCGCTGATCACCAGCGCGCCGTGCCGGCTGGCGTAATTGACCGCGCGGTTCAGCGCCGACACGAGTTCGGCGGCGTCGCGATCACCGCGGTTGAAATCGGCGCCGAGGCTCAGGTTCAGGATGTCGGCGTCGCCTTCATCGGCGGCGTAGAGAAGGCCTTCAATCACCCAGGAAAATGCACCGCTGCCGGCATGCAGCACTTTGACGCCAATGATGGTCGCCTCCGGCGCAATGCCGACCACGCCGGTGTTGTTGTCGCGCGCGGCGACAATGCCGGCAACATGGGTGCCATGCCAGAACGTGCCGGTATCCGTGTTGAACGCCTGGCCCGGCACAAACGAGCGCGAGGCGGCGACATCGACGTTCGCGGCCAAATCCGGATGGGCATTGAACAGGCCGCCATCCAGCACGGCCACCCGCACCCCTTTGCCGGTATAACCGAGCTGCCAGGCCGCCGGCGCTTCGACCGAAGCCGGTGCCCATTGCAGCGCATACAGCGGATTGGTGAACGGGTTGCCGGCGGTTTGCTGGTCGAGTTCGGCGTCGGACAGCGCGACTTCGGTCGGCTGTTGCCATTGCACAACGCGGTCCGGAGCCGCGCCACTGATGCCGGGCTGCTTGCGGACGGCGTCAAGGAAATCGGCACGCTCACTGCTGACCACCGCGACGCCGGCACCGGCATGGGCGAAACGCACCGTGCCACCGACGGCTTCAACCGCCGCCTGCCGGCTGGCGTCCCATTGCGCGGCGGTGATCACATAGTCGGCGGCCTGCGTGGCGCTGGCGATGCTGAGAGCGAGCAGGGTGATTCCCAAGTGATTTTTCATGGATACAGCTCCTTGCTTAGCGTTGCCCGCCTCGAGGTGGGCGGTCCGTTGCTGGTAGCAAGTTCTGCTCCGTTTGTATCGTTCTGTATATCTCTGGAATCTGCTGCGAAAGTAATCACTTACATCAGTCGATGCCCGTAAAAAAAACGGACAAAAAGCGCGGCCACAGGCTGGGAAACCATGACAGCCGGGCATGCTGGTTGTTTACAATCAGGTACTAATGTCTACGTTATAACGCCGCCATGATCGCCACACCGCCGCCCCTCAGCCACGCGTTTCTTCGCCTTGGTTTCGCCGCCTCGGCATTGGCGATTGCTTATGGTGCACACGGAGCATCCGGCCCTTGGCCGATAGTGGCCACGCTGGTCCTGCTTGCCGTGCTCGAAGCGTGGCGCCGCTGGCCGGCGGTGCTGATCGTCCTGATCCCGCTGGCGCTGGCATTTGGCTTTGGCATGGTGCCGGGGTTTCAGCGGCTGGCGGTCGGCGCCTACAGCCTGAATACCGGCAAGGCGCTGCTGGGCATCCTGTTGATGCTGTACCTGCCGTGGCGGTTTGCCTGGCCGTGGCGGGATCGGCAGTTCCTGCTCGGTGCTATCGGCATTCCGTCGCTCACACTTGGCTTGGCGTTCGCACTGGACTTCTTGCACTGGCAACCGTTGGCGCTCGCTGCGCTGCTCGGTTTCGCGTTCAGCAATTTTTTTTCCACCGTGGCCGAAGAGGCGTTTTTCCGCGGGCTGGTGCAGGCACCGTTGCAGCAGCGTTTGTCACGTTGGCCGTGCCTGCTCGGGGTGGCATTGCTGTTCGGGGCGGTGCACCTGGCCGGTGGCTGGTTGTTCGCTGCTTTTGCGGCGTTGGCCGGATTGGGTTACGCGCTCACCTATGAGCGCAGCCAAAGCATCTGGGCGGCCGTGCTGGTGCACCTGGGTCTGAATGTGCTGCGGGTTGCCATTGGCGGCTGAGTGCCCGGTCGCTGTGTCATGGGCAAATCGCTGGGCTGGGAAATGGCTCCCGATGGGTGTTGTCGCCGACCGTGCGGAACCAGGCATGGTCACGCCGGCACGACGGGCTTGGGCATGCACGTTGTCGGCGCTGCAACCGTCCTCGCCTGCAGCGCCCTCGCCGGAACGGCCAGTGGCTACGTTCAAGGCGCAATCAGATAACCACGCTCGTGGTTACGACAAACGGCATCACCGCGCAAGCTGACACCCATCGGAAGCGGAGAAAGTAACGCGACGCGGTCAGTGATAAAGCGCGTACAAATCGCGCTCCTCGCGCTCGATGCGGGCCAGCAGCGCGGCGGCGACTTCGCCCGACTCTTGTTCGAACTGACGCATCGCCGCCAGATGCATTTCCGCCTCCATGTACTTGTTACAGAAGCTGACCACGGCGCGGCTGATCGCATTCATCTCGCGGCGAAAGTCCCGCATCAATTCGATGTTGGTTTCATCACCGGCCAGCGACTGTTCCAGGTAAACGTAGAACTTGACGTTTTCCTTGATGATATGGCCCTGAAATTCGGTTTTGAACGCGGCCAGCTGTGAGCGAAAGCCACGGACATCGCCTTGCCGCAGCAGCGGCATCAGGTTGGTGAAATGGGTCACCAGATTGACATGGTCCTGCATCAACTCACCGACCAGGCGCGGATCGTGCTGAATCGATCCGGCGGTGGTAGCGACGGGCACGGGTTTCGCCGCCGGTGCCGGGCTGGCCGCCCGCTCCGGTACCGCCGCCGTAGAGTCACCGAACAACTTGAAGATCGAAGCCACGATACACCTCCATTCGTGAAGCACGCAGTCGGGAGCGCCAGTCAGCTGGCGCAGGACCCATGGCGAATCGGCACCTTGCGATCCGCGCACGATTGGGATCTAACACCGAAAGCAAAATTCTGCCAGTCGTCAAAAAAGTGGCATTCGATACAAGTCGAAATGAAGTCCATACAAACCGATACATCATCAATCTGAAGAGCATAAGAGCGGCAACGAATCGACTCGCGTCATTCAGCTTTGGAATCAAACTGTCATGTTTCGATTTTTCTGTTTTTTGTATCGCGATGGAGGAAATCGTAGTGCTTTGTTGCGCTGTGAAGTGGGTCACAAATTCCAGCGCTTCCGAGGGCTTAGATGAAAGCACGGAAAGCTGTGCACGGATGCAGTCGATAGGCCAAATGGTGATTTCGAGGAGGCATCATGTTGTCGTCAGCCGTGCAAGAGTGCCGCTCTGCAGACCGCGCAATCAGCGACTTTGATCAACTCCGCCAGGGAATGGCGGCGTTGGGCAAACATCGTGTGTTCACCTGTGTCCGCAGCCCGCATCAGTTACGTATTTTCATGCAGTGGCATGTCTATGCCGTCTGGGATTTCATGTCGCTGGTCAAGCGCTTGCAGCGCGACCTGACCTGCGTCAGCGTGCCTTGGCTGCCACCGGTCAACGCCAGTGCCGCCCGTCTGATCAATGAAATCGTCATCGGTGAAGAGAGCGACGAAACCGGTACCGGCGGCCATGCCAGTCATTTTGATCTCTACCTTCGGGCGATGCGGGAAGTGGGGGCCGATTGCAGCGCCATTCAAACGTTCATTCGCTATGTCCGCGAAGGGTTTCCGGTGGCGCATGCGCTCGAACGGGTGGAGGCACCGATACCGGTCGCGAGTTTCGTGCTGTCGACGCTGCAAACGGCTTGTCACGGCTCGACCCATGAAGTGCTGGGCAGTTTTTTCTACGGGCGCGAAAACGTCATTCCGATGATGTTCAGCAGCTTGTTGAAGGACTGGACGGTGGATCCGATCACCGCGCCAACCTTTGTCTACTACCTCAAACGGCATATTGAACTCGATGGCGATGATCACGGCCCCGCGGCGGAGCGAATCATTCGCGAGTTGCTGCGGGATGATCCGGTCAAGCAATCGGAGTTGATCCTGGCGGCACGCCATGCGGTCAATGCCCGTTTGGCGTTATGGGATGCGCTCGCTGACGTACTGGTCGGCGACCAACACTGATTTGTCCTGGGACCGCCACGTGCCCGTGTTGGCGCGTGGCGGTGTTTTTTTCACGAAATAAAGGGGGCCTGTCATGGGGTTCAGCGGTGTTCGTTTTCGTGTTGCCGGTTTCGTGATGCTGATCGGTGCGTTTGCACCGGTGGCGAGTGCTGGTGCAAGCTGTCCGGAGTCGTTGGCCGGTCGCGGTGCTGTGCTCGTCAGGTTGCAGGAAATCGGCGGCCAACTGGCGCTCGGCAGGCTGTGTTCGGTTTCGGAGTCAGCGCTGAAACAATTCCGGCAGCACGCGATCCAGCAAGTCTCAAGCTGCCTGCTCGACTACCAGATCAAAGGCACGGAAATTCAGGACGCGCTGGAGCAGGCGAGGCCACAAGCCCATCTCGCCTGGAAGCAGGCGGCGGACAAAAAACGCCTGTGTGCAACGATTGGTGAAAGTACGCAGTGACATCCGTGCCGGTGGGAAGTGGCTGAACCGGGCATCGCGTGCTGCCGGTGCCCGGGTTCACTGCTTCAGACGGCGCTGATTACTGCGTCGGAAACGGTTCGATGATGAAGGCCGCCAATCCTTGCCGATATCGTAGCGTTTCCAACTGTTCATGCAGCTGGTCAGCACGTGCTGCGATCGCGTCCACCTCGCCGGCGGTTGCGGATTCCTCAGGCAGGAAAGCGGCGAGCGGATCGCCGCGCTGCATGGCGAGCAGTCGCCAGGCTTGCGCGGTGAGCTGATTCTCGGGCGAGGGCTGCTGCGCATGCCAGTGTGCGAGCCTTATCAGCGACAGCGTCGAACCATTGGCGGCACTCAACTGCAACCACGCCACAGCATCCTCGTCGCCCCGCATGGCTGCCAGCGCCGCGTAGCGATCGATCGCGTCGCGATCACCGGCCACCGCTTGCGCGTGCAAGTGCGCCTGATCGGAGGGGTCGAGATCGGCATGTTCCGGCGTCGCGGCGTAGCCGTGCCGGCGCAACCAGTCACGCTGCGCCGGACTGGGGCTACCCAACGCTTCATTCAGCAAACGCGATTCGTCGGCGCGTGTGATGGATTGATGCAGGGCGGCGATGTCGGTGCCACGATCGCTTGCCGCGTTGTCCGTGGCTGCCAATGGCGACGCGCCGGACCAACGTGACGCCGGCGCGGCCGTGCGCGTTGCATGGCGATCGGCCATGTCGGCGACAATCACGGTCAACAACAGCCAGCCGCCCAGCAACAATGCCGGAACCGACCATCGGTTCCGGCGCGGCGTGTGTTCGGATGACCACACGATGAACACTCAGGGTGTTTTCAGCAGATAGCCGTGGTTGGCAGCGGCAATCGCCTGCCACGCGGCGCCACCCGGATAGTAATCCGCGGTGATCGTATTGCTGAGCATGTCGAGCGCCCAGGCGCCGGCAAATTGCTGCAGATACGTCGTGTTGTGGCTCTGCGGCGTGCCACACAACACACGGCCGAGAAAATCGCTGCTGCTGCCTTCGGCATCGGTATGGGCGCTGCGTGAAGTCAGCTTGAAGCCGACGAACGACGTGCCCGTCAACGCTTTCAGCAAGGGTTCGGCGTTGTTACTGCTGTTGCAGCTGCCGGCGTTGGCGAGGATGGCGTAGACCGGGCGATTGCTGTCGACAATCCGTTGCATGGCGGTCGCCATCCGGTTGTTGGCATCGACGGCGTCAAACAGGATCACGCCGCGAAAACCGGCGATGCCACGGTTCGCCAGATCAGCACCGACCAGGCTGACATGTAAACCGCCAGCCGAGTGTCCGGCCAACACAAAGGTGTCCGGCAGGGGATAACCATTCGGTGGTGTCAGCGTCCGGTTGGCAAACGCGGCGGCGACATTCGGCACCAGACCCGCCGCACCACCGGTCATGCTCGCATTCACGCTGAGCACCATCAGGCCCTGTGCCATCAGGCTGTTGCCCAGCGCGCGCAAATGCCCCTTGTTGCGCTGAAAGCCGTGCTGCAAATACACCAGACCTTTCGGTGTGCTGCTTGGCAAGTACCAGTCCGCGGAATAGCTGCTGGTGCCGAAGCGCACTTTTGCCGCCACCACGGTGTCGGCGGCGGCGTGTGTGCTGATGAGCACGCCGGCAAACAGGGAACACAACAACAGGGAGGTTTTGAGGAACGTCATTTTGATTCTCTCCATATCTTCTGATTGAGATGATTTTTTTGGAGAGCCACGACAAAGCCTGCTTCATCGAAACGGCTGGAAAAAGCGGCCTTATGCTCGGCCAGATGGCCGGAGAAACCGGCCTCGCTGGGTGGTCAGACCTTACGCGAAAGCGTCAGGATGCTGCAAGAAAAACATAATAAATACAGATAGATACGAAATCTTGTGCTGTTGATACGAAAGCGTTGAACAAGCGCCGGTTTGGCCGGCTAAAGTGGCTGTTATTGGGGCGTTGGTGCGAATTAATGACCGGTGAGCTCGGTGCTGGCGATGCATGCCGCATCTGACGCGTTGGCATCGAACCGACTCAATGCAGCGAATCGGCTGGAAAACGTGCGTGGCATGGTCGCGGCGTGGTGGTGTTTCAAAGCTCGTACCGCGCGATCAATTCAGCGGCCTTTCCATTGCTGGAAATGGCCGCAAAACCCCTGTCCAGGATTTGCTTCAGTTCGGCGCTGTAGGGTTTGGCGCGTGTCACGCCCATGAATATCGGCGTCTTCAAACCGGTGCGGATCACCAGAAAATCGTTCGGTGTTTGACTGGCCGCGACATGGCGGCGAAGCGCCGGATAACTGCTGAAAAAAATATCCTGTCGTTTGTGCTGTACCAGCATCACGGCCTGTCGAAAGGCGTTGTCGCCCGACAATTGATGAACCGCATCGGGATTGGCGGCAAGCCACGCCGGCAGCGGTGACGCGTATTCGTAATTTGCGATCACTACTACCGATTTGCCGGTGAGACTCGCGAGCCCTTGCCACTGGAATTGACTGTCGCGGTGAGCCAAGACGGCGAGCTCTGCTTGCAGCCAGGCTTTTTCGGTCAGTGCCGCGTGTTTGCCATCCGCGACACCGGCACCAATGATGCCGTCGATGCGGCCCTCACTGACTTCCTGCAAGGCGCGCGTCCACGGCAAAACGCGATACTCGAGTGCGATGCCGCGACGGGCCAACACTTCTTTGAGCAAATCGACCAACGCCCCTTGTTGTGTGTCACCCGGGTCGCAGTTGTAGGGGCACCAGATATCACCGACGAAACTGACCCGTTGCGGCACCGTATCCACTGCCTGTGCCACAACATGACCGAAGCTGGCGCTCAGCAAAAAAACTGAGCAAAGCCAATGGCCGGCTGATGTGCGTTTCATGCCCGCGACTCCTTGAACAGCAACGACAGGCTTTGACGACGACTTGGCTGTCGTCAACGCAGACGTTCCCAATCGGTAGCGAATGAGAGCGTGATAGGGCGTGCTTCTGACTATAGATACGAAAGTGGCGCGTTGCCTGATTTGTCGTCAGTTTGTTTGCGCTTGAACGGCTGTATCGCCTTGCGAGGTTCAGCAGCTGCTTGTCGCGTCAGCGGGGGGCAACGGCGGCAAACCGTGCCGGCGCCGTGCCTTGTTGCAATGGTCATCGCCGGGCTGCACATCGCGGCAAGGGCTGGGGCGAGCTTCATACACGGTGCATTGCACGGCGCTGCCGATCGTGCCGTGCAGGGCGGCGCAACGCGGTGTGTTTGACCAAGTGCCGCGCAAACAGGCGAGCCAGGGATTGACCGGTTCTATCAGTTCAACGGGCAGCCGGTTTTGCTCGGCTTCGGCCCAGTAAAACGAGACCCGGAAATGGGCGCAGCAGGCGCCGCAGGAGAGGCAGGGAGAGAGGGTTTCCGACACGATGCCGAAAGCAGGAAATGGCCCACATGGCGCCGCGCGGATGATAGTCGAGCGCCGGCGTTTTGTTAATCGTGCGCCGGTAACAGGGCGTCGGATTGCGGCAAAACAAAAGGCCATCGGGTGATGGCCTTTTTGTGCTGAACCCCAACTTTTGTGGTCGACAACAACGCCCGGTGAGCGTTCAACGCAGAGTCAGGGCGGCAGATTCCGGCCAGCGTTCGACCCCGGCGAAGATCACCCGGAAGGCTGCGGTCTCGGCATTTTCCCAGGCGTCGGCGGCGTCGCGGTTGAAGTCATCTTCGCCTTCGAGCATGGCGGTCATGGCGGCGTGGGCGGCTTCGGCGCTGACACCGGCGGCGGCGAGCACTTTTTCCGCCGCGGCGATGCCGGCGACGATCTGGGCATCGGCGAGCCCGCTGTCGGCAATCCACAATGGCATGGGAGCAATCCTGTGTGACGGAGTTGGCAGTCGGCACTGTGCCGCAAGCGCGTCATCACGACAAGCGTTCCGGCGGCAGTGGTGGGGTTTGCCAGACCGGCGTGCAGTCGTTGTTTGACTTGCAGTGCGGCGGCCGGGCTTTGCTTGCCGGTCGCCGGCGGTCATCATGGCCGGTGTGTTTTGTCAGCCACCGAGGATCCCGTTGTGACCGATGCCCCGCCGCTGACCCTGTGGATTGATGCCGATGCCTGTCCGAACGTCATCAAGGACATCATCTACCGGGTGTCGAACCGGCTGCGCCTGCCGGTGGTGTTGGTGGCGAACCAGTACCTCAGCAAGCCGCCGTCACCGTTGGTGCGCTGCATCCAGGTCGAAGCCGGCTTTGACATGGCCGACAACTACATCGTCCAGCACGCCCAGCCGGGCGACTTGGTGGTGACCCAGGACATTCCGCTGGCCGCCGAACTGGTCGCCAAACAGGTGGCGGCACTGAACCCGCGCGGCGAGCTGTACACCCGCGACAACGTCCGGCAGCGGCTCAATGTCCGCGATTTCATGGAAACGATGCGAGCCAGCGGTGCGCATACAGGCGGCCCGGCGGCGTTCAGCCAGCAGGACCGCATGCGTTTTGCCAACGCGCTCGACAGCTGGCTGGCCCGCCATCACCGACCTGCCGGTCACAGCGCCTGAGCCAGACCGGTTGGGACCGCACGGGCAAGTCTGCGATAATCGCCGCCTCACTTCCCAGGACCTGATGCCATGATTCCCGAAGACCGTTTGCCCGATATGCGCCTTGATACCACCAGTCTGTACAAGGAAGAGGTCTACACCGACGGCCGGGTCGGCAGCATCCGGGTGATGACGCCGGTCAACACCGACGGCAGTTTCGACATGAACCGGGCGGTGCTCTACACCGGCCAGACCCAGTTGATGACGCCAGCGGGTGCGTTGCCGCTGGCGTTTGAGATCGAGGCCGGCACGTTGGCCGAGGCGATTGAGAAATTCGCCGATGCGGCCAAGCAGTCGCTGCAGCAAACCATGGAAGAGTTGCAGGAAATGCGTCGCCAGCAGGCCTCGTCGATTGTCATCCCCGGTCAGGAACCCGGCGGGCTTGGTGGCATGGGTGGCCTTGGCGGCGGCGGCAAATTCCGGATGCCCTGAGCAGCGGCTCAGGGGGCGGGCGGCGTCAGCAGCAGATGGCTGATGCCGTAGCGGTTGGTGAGCTGGCTGAGCTCACCATTGCTGCGCAGCAGTTCCAACAACTCATCAAAACGGCCCGCATGGAAGCCGGACAGTCGCCGCACCAGTGCGCCATGACGGTACTCGGAGTCCCGCTCGCTGGCGATCAACAACCGGTCGCGCAGGTCGGGCCGTTGCTGGAAGTAGTAGTTCAGATACGATTCGGTGACCATCATCAGCTCGGCCTGACCGTTGGCCACGGCTTGCAGACCGCGATCAAGGCTGGGCCCGCGCGGGTCGAGCAGATCAATGTCAAACTGCTGCTTCAGCTGCTCCGGGTCGGCGTTGTACCCAGCAAACGCATAGTGGTAACCCCGCACCGCGAAGATGCGCTTGCCGGCCAGCTCGGCAAAATAGGACGGATCGCGGTGACTCTGGCTGACAAAGACATCGCCATCGCGCAGGAACGGCGTGGTCGGTTCCATCACCGTATTGGCCCAACCCCAGCGCTGGTCCTCGAACAGCATCATGTCGAAGCGGCCGGCGGCGAAATCCTGGAAACGCCGGTTCGGCGAGGTCAGCACAAACTGGAACCGGAACTCGCTCTGGCTGCGGTTGAGCGCGGCCAGCAAATCCGGTGCAAGCCCAAACGCTTCGCCGTTGGCGGCGACATCGACATAGGGCGGAAACAGGTAACCGCCGACCCGCACCGAGACGGCATCGGCCTGGACGCTGCCCGCCAACAGGCAGCAGCAGAACATCCAGCATCTTGTCCATCCGTTCGACAACAACGACCGACCGTTCCGCAACGTCCTCTCCTTGTCATGGCCTGTTGACTCGGCTGCCAAGAGCCTAGTCGGCTTCCGGCAAAAAAGAAATTCGCCTTGCACAAATCCCGTACAATTGCGCCCCGTTTCCCGCCCGCTGTGATACCCCGCCATGCCGTTGTTGACGCTCCGTGATCTTTCCCTTGCCTACGGCCATGTGCCGCTGCTGGACAAGGTCAATGCCAGCGTTGAAAAAGGCGATCGCATCGCGCTGATCGGCCGCAATGGTGAAGGCAAATCGACCTTGCTGCGGGTGCTCACCGGCAACCAGAAAGCCGATGACGGCGAGTACAAACTGCAGGACGGCGTCCGGCTTGCCAGCCTCGCCCAGGAAGTCCCACAGGAGCTGCAGGGAACGGTGCTCGATGTCGTGCTGACCGGTGCCGGCGATCTGGCCGAGCTGCTGGTGCGTTACCACCACACCGATCCGATGAGTGCGGAATTTTCCCGGCTGCATGAACGCATCGATGCCAGCAATGGCTGGGCGCTCGAAACCAACGCGCGCCGATTGATCGCCCGGCTGGAGCTCGATGCCGAACGCGATTTCGCGGCGCTGTCCGGCGGCCTCAAGCGGCGCGTGTTGTTGGCGCGTGCACTGCTGACCGAGCCGGATATTCTGTTGCTCGACGAGCCAACTAACCACCTCGACGTGCGCTCGATCGAATGGCTGGAGCAGTTCCTGCGCGACTGGAACGGCACGCTGATTTTCATCACCCACGATCGATCGTTTCTGCAGGCGCTGGCGACCCGGATTTGGGAGCTCGACCGCGGCACGCTGCGCGATTTTCCTGGCGACTTTGGCAATTATTTGCGCCGCAAGCAGGAGATCCTGCATGCCGAAGAAAAAGCCAACGCCGAATTCGACAAGAAGCTTGCCGCCGAAGAAGTCTGGATCCGGCAAGGCATCAAAGCCCGCCGCACCCGCAACGAAGGCCGGGTGCGGGCATTGAAGGCGTTGCGGGTCGAGCGCGCGGAGCGGCGTGAACGCAAAGGCAACGTCTCGCTGGCGATTCAGCAAGCCGACAAGTCCGGCAAGATCGTCATCGAAACGGAAAACCTTTCCTACGGTTATGCGAGTGCTGACGGCGGTTGGCCGATCAACATCGTCAGCAACCTGAATCTGCTGATCGAGCGCGGCGACAAGATTGCCATTCTCGGAGACAACGGCGTTGGCAAAACCACCTTGCTGCGATTGCTGCTCGGTCAGCTCGAGCCAACCAGCGGCAGCGTGCATATCGGCACCAAACTTGAAATCGCCTATTTCGATCAGCTGCGCAACGCGCTCGACGAAGAAAAAACCGTTATCGACAACGTCGCCGACGGCGCCGATTTTCTCGAGATCAACGGCGAGCGTCGGCATGTGCTCGGCTATCTGCAGGACTTCCTGTTTCCGCCGGCACGTTCACGCTCGCCGGTCAAGGCGCTCAGCGGGGGCGAGCGCAACCGCTTGCTGCTGGCCAAGCTGTTCACCAAGCCCTGCAATATGCTGGTACTCGACGAGCCGACCAACGATCTCGACGTCGAAACACTGGAACTGCTGGAAGAATTGCTGATCGATTACCAAGGCACGCTGCTGCTCATCAGCCACGACCGCGAGTTCGTCGACAATGTCGCGACCTCGGTACTGGCATTTGAAGGTGATGGTGTCGTGCGCGAATATGTCGGCGGCTATCAGGACTGGTTGCGGCAGCGGCCAGTGCGCCGTGATGACAGCAAAGCCGAAACCAAAACCGCGAAAGCCAGCGCAAGCAAAGCCGAATCAATAGCGGCCACCGCGGCGCCGGCACCGGTGAAGAAAAAACTCAGCTACAAGGATCAGCGCGAGCTGGATCTGCTGCCGGGCAAGATCGAACAACTGGAATCCGAACAACAGGCATTGCAACAGCAGCTGGCCGATCCGGCCCTGTATCGCGAGCGTGCCGCCGAGGCTGCTGCACTCAGCAGCCGACTCGCCACGATCGATGCCGAGTTGCAACAGGCCTATGCCCGCTGGGAAGCGCTCGACGCACAGGTCAACGGCGGCTGATGCCCCCTTCATCGTTGCGCAAGTGTTGCTGAATCGGATACACACGTTTTACCCCGGCGCAGGCCGGGGTCCCATCTTGCCACATGAAACTGGATGCCGGCTTTTGCCAGCATGACGGACGTGAATCCGGTTCCGACCGGCTTTACACGGCCGGTTTAGCACGACCAGCAGCGCTGCCCATGCGGCAATGCCTGCGCGTGATTATCGAGGCATGAATCCCGTGCGCTGATGTCGCTTCACGGCGTGGTGAATGTTTTGCCCGGCAGCTTCTTCGATACCACCAACATCGACCAGCCCAGTCCGTCCGGTTCCTTGCCGGCGCTGATCGATTTCACCACCGCACCGGTCAGGTAATTGACCACCGAGATTTTGTCGGCGTTGGTATGCGCGACATAGGCCAGCGGCCCTTCCGGCGGGATCAGAATGCCGACCGGCACGCTGCCGGCGGCAAATGCCTTGCCAAGCAGACGACCTTGCTGATCGGCGTCGGCGGCATCGGTGAATTTGATGCGGCGCACTTCCTTGCGGCTGGCGACATCGAATACCGCCAGTTCGGATGATTTGGCATTGCTGACCAGCGCGTGCCGGCCATCCGGGCTGATCTGCACCCGGATCGGATAGTTGCCGCAATTCAGCGTGGCGCGCAGCGCGAGCGTGTTGGCGTCCAGCACGGTCAGCGTGTTCGCTTCGCGATTGCTGACCCAAACCTCATTACCGTCCGGAGTGACGGCGATGCCTTCCGCGCCTTTGCCGGTGGCGATCGTCGCCAGCAGTTTGCGTTCGCGCAAATCGATGGCACTGACCGAACCAGACCCGATATTGGCGACAAACGCGCGTTCGCCATTCGGCGTCACCGCAACCATATGGGACACCTGCTGGCCGGTCGTGATCGGTGTGACATGGCCGGTGCTGACGGTCAAGAGCAGCAGGCTCTGCTGGGCTTCGGCGGTAACCGCAACCAAATCCGGTTGCAGCCACAAAATGCCGTGCGGGCGTTGGAACTGGCCGAGCGAAAAGGTGCGCACGGCACGGGCCTGACTGATATCAATCAGGGTCAGCGAATTGCCCGGCTCCTTGAACCCGTAATTGCTGACCAGTGCGTGCCGGCCGTCGGGTGCAACAGTGACTTCATGCGGACCGATACCGGTTGGCAACCGCGCCAGTTCCTTGCCGCTGCCCGGATCGATCAGCGAGGCGGTCGCCTCGGCTTTGTTCAGCACGATCAGGGTGTCAGCCGAAGCGACACTGGCAACTCCTGCCGACAGGCTGGCGAACAGCGCAATTGCCATTACCGTGCGTTTCATGTGCGTTGATCTCGTTGCTTGTCGCGGGTGGATGGTAGGTTGCTGCAGATGCTTGCCGATGCGGCGCTGTGTCGCGCCGACGACCGGCGTGGTCGGTTGCGTGCCGTCAGTTTAGCGCCACCATTGTTTCAGTTTGTCGCGCCAGCCGCCGGCCTGATCGCCGCCGACATCCACCAGCACCACGGACACATTGTCGCGCCCGCCGAGTTGGTTGGCGGCGTCGACCAGGGCCTGGGCGCGCTCTTTCTGGCCCATCCAGCTGTTGCCGAGCAAGGTGCCAATCTCCTGATCGCTGAGCAAATCATTGAGGCCGTCGGAGCACAGCAGGTAGCGATCGCCGTCGTGCAGATCATGCACCGCTGTCGCAATGACCGGCATCTGTTCGGAACCGAGTACTTGCAGCAGGATATTTTTCTGACTGGAGCTGCGCGCCTCGTCAGCGGTCAGCAAGCCTTGATCGACGTGCAATTGCACCAACGAATGGTCTTTGGTCAGCGCGCGGAACTCGCCGGCGCGCCAGCGGTACAGCCGCGAGTCACCGACGTGGGCAACGATCAGCTGATCGGCGGCCAACACTACCGCCACCACGGTGGTGCCCATGCCGGCACAGGCGGCATCACGCTGGGCGCGGGTGCGGATCTGGCGCTGCGCTTCCTCGATGCCAATCAGCAACTGCTCCTGCAGCTCATCGACCACCGGCAACTCGGCGTGTGCCATGGTCGCACTCAGGCGGGCGCGGATCGTGTCCACCGCCAGGTGGCTGGCCACTTCGCCGGCATTGGCACCGCCCATGCCGTCGGCCAGCAGCGCGAAGCGGCCAGCCGGATCGGCGTAAACGCAATCTTCATTGCCGGTGCGGACGCGGCCGACGTCGGTCAGCGCATGCAGGCGGATCACGGCCATGCTGCCTGCCGTGCGGTCCGGGTGCCGAGCTGTCGTGTCATGGCCACGTGCGATTCGTCCTGTTGTGAACGCTGTCAGCAACCATAGCGGCGAGCGCTTGAACCCGCAACGGCGCAGCGACAGAATCGCCGGACTCGGCCACAATGCGGTGCAACATGTCCGGCGTTCTCGCACCGGACCGACCGACAATCATGACGGCATCGCCTCGATGACCGTCAGCCATGGGGGGCAGCAAGCGATGGAATTGGTCTTCGAAGCAGTGCAGGGGCCGTTCGCCCACGGGTTGCAGCCGGGCGCGGCGGTCGCGCGGTTCGACAGCAGCGGCGGCATCATTGGCCGCTCGCCGGAATGCCAACTGGTGCTGGAGGATCCGGAGCGCACCGTCTCGCGCCAACACGCCGGCGTGCGTCGCCGTGGCGATCAGTTTGTGCTGGATGTGCTGTCGCAGGTCAACCCGGTGCTGGTCAACGGCCAGCCGCACAGCCAGGGCAGCAGTGTCGTACTCAACGACGGCGATGAACTCGCCATCGGCCCCTTCACCCTGAAACTGAAAGTGCGTCAGCCGGTTGTTGCCAAACCGGAGCCGGCGCGTGACACCGCGCCAGTCGCTGCCGATGGCGCACTCGACAGCCAGCGTGCTTTGCAATTGTTGTCGCAAGGGTTGGGTTTTCCGCTGCGTGCCAGCAGCGGCGCCGACGCCGAAGAAAAACTGCGGCTCTATGGCGAAATGCTGGCCGAGGCGCTCGAAGGCCTGCGCCGGCTGATGCTGCAACGGGCCGAATCGAAAAGTGAATTGGTCCCGGCCAACCGCACCATCATGGTTGCTGCCGACAAGAACCCGATTAAACACGGCGCCACCCGCCAGGAAATGCTGACGCTGCTGTTCTCGTCGGAAGCCATCGCCGCCGGCATTGTCGATCCGGTCGCGGCCGTGCGCGATGCCATGACCGATGTCCGCCATCACGAAGAAGCCTTGCTCGCCGGCTTGCACGGCGCCGTCAACGGCGCCCTCAAACGTCTGTCACCGGACACCATGGACAAGGAAGTGTCCGGCGGTTTCCTGCCGGCGCTGCGCAAAGCGGCGCTCTGGGATCATTACTGCGCCCGCCACGCCGAACTCTCCGCCAGCATGATGAAAGCCGGCAGCACCGGCATCTGGGATGACTTCAAACTGGCCTACAACGACGAAGCCGCACGCCAGAAAGCGCGCAAGTAGTTTGCCAATCTCGGGTGCCGGCGGAAACTGACGACGGGCATCGCGGTCGCTATTCGCGCAAGGAGTCGTGCGACGATGCGAGCCTGTAAAGGGTGTGCACCGGTTCTGAGTTTGCTGTTGTTCGTCAGCACGATCAGCGCAGCGGCCGAGGAGCCCCGGCTGTTGACGCATTTGCGAGTTGCTGATGTCACAACACTGAAAGCGAATACCCCGTCGTTCAACACGGAAGGCTTCCAGACCGACGGCAGCGGCGCGCCAATCTGGGTGGCTTACTATTTTCTCGGCGCCTTGCAAGACGAATCGCGCCTCGGTGGCTTTGGTCTGTCAGCCTTACCTGATGGCATACCGGTCAATCTCAGCAACGCCACACTGACCTTCAACTCCACCAACATGGCAACACCCGATGTCGAAGCTGGCAAGGGTTTGACCGTGAAAGTGGCTGGCACTCCGATCATCATCGATGAACCGACGTTGCGTACCATGCTTGGTGAGGACGCCGCTAACACGGCGCTCGCAAGACCCTCCGCGCTGCGTCAGCTGGTGCAAATACGACAATACGCGGTGCCCGCCGAAACCGACACCAGCATGATTCTCGAAGTGGTGCGACTGGAGAACATGCAAGCGCTCGCGCTCGAGATCGTGGTTGGTCAAGGCCCAATACCAAACGAGCTGATCGCGTTCGAGCAAGCGATGAATGGCAACTGGTTCGTTCGCAACAAAACACCAGCGGCCATCATCGGTCTGATTGTTGTCGCCGGCTGGTTGTTGTTGCGGCGGCTGCGTCGGTGAGCAGCCGCAAAACCGGTCAGAGGCCGGAACTGATCAAATGAGGAATGACGATTCAGGCGATTGCCTGAATCGTCATTCTTGCGTCGCTACATGACAGTATCAGATGAACGGGGGTGCTGTGATCTCACTTCACAGCATCACTCTGCTATCTCATGAGCGTCATCGCGAAGATGCTTTGGTTGCAAACTCAGTTCTTGTTGCTGTTCAGGAACGGAATGGTGGCATTCGGGATCATCGTACTCGGCAACTGGCCGTTCCAGCGTTCGGCTTTGGTCAGTTCCACCAGATTCTGGTTCTGGGCAAGGGCGCTGGCTTTGGCTTTGATCGCGAGCGCTTCGGCTTCGCCGCGCAGGCGGGTCGCTTCGGCTTCGGCGCGGGCGCGGGCCAGGTTGGAATCGGCTTCCCCTTTGGCTTTGGTGATGGCGATTTCGGCGTTGACCTTTTCTTTTTCCAGGTTCTGCTTCTCGGTCTGCACCAGCACTTCGGCCTGCATGCGCTGTTCAATCGACTTTTCGTAGGCGTCGGAAAAGTCGATGTTTTCGATCTGGACGCTGTCGATCACAATCGGACCGACCACGGCTTTGCGGATCGCTGCCGTCACATCCTGAACAAACTGCACCCGGTTTTGCACGGCGGAAATCGCCGTGTACTGACCGAACACGTTTTCGACCTGGGTCGGCACTTGCCGATCAACCAAGCGGCTGGTGATGCCTTCGATGCTGCCGTATTCGGTGTACAGCGCGATCACTTCGGTTGGCGGCACATGAAAGCTGACGGACGCTTTGATGATGGCCGTCTGCTGGTCCTTGCTATAGGCCTGCACGCCGTTGTATTGGACGGTGAGATTCTGAATGGAGATTTTCTTGATGGTGTCAAAGAACGGCAGCTTCATGCCGAGACCCGGTTCGGCGCTACCGACAACGGCGCCGTTGCGCAAATGCACACCGCGCTCGCCCTGATCAACGGTGTACCAGCTCCCGAACAGCAGCATGGTGCCAAACAGCGCAACAAGGGCTAGCAGGATCAACTTGATTTCAATACGCATGGAACGTCCTTGGTCGGTGGTGAGAAGGTGAAGCGATGTGCTTCGGTGTTGGCTTTTCGACTATCGCGACGACGCGTCTGGCATCGTTAACCGCAGGCGCCCGCACTCGCGCCGGGCGCCTGCCGAGAGGTCATGCCTTGCTTGAGTGACGGTGCCGGCAGCGGGTCAGAACAAATCTGCTCGCTGAATCTTGAACGGCAGACTGGTCAACCGTTCGCCGTTGGCGTGGATGTCGAGGAAGTAATCGCCGTCCGGAAACCCTTCGACCGGACGGTCGATCTGGAAACGCAGTTCGCCGGCATCGTAATTCAATGACAGCTTGCGGCTGCCCAGTTTGATCTGGTGGGTGTCGTCATACAGTGTTGCTTCGACAACCGTGCCGCCGGCTTTGAAGTTTTGGTAGGTGAAGGCTGCATGCAGGCTGGTACCGATCACCAGAATCGTGGTTTGCTCGGCCGGAATGCTGTTGAGCGGATTGCCGGCGGCGCGCAGGACGAGAATTTCCGGTCGCAGCAATTCTGTGTCGAGTGCATCAGCCGGTTTCGGTTTGCGCGCCGTGGTGGCCTGCACAATCACTTTGCCGGCATCGGCGATGTCCTTGCTGTCGGGATAGCGTTCTTTGGCGCCGGCATAGAGTGCACTGGCTTCGGTGACATTGCCCTTGCGCCACAAGCGTTCAATTTCGTCGGCGAGCCGTACTTCGATCTCGGACAGGCCGCGCAGCGCGAGTGTGCTGGCGGGGTCGATGCTCTGGGCTTTCTTATACTGGTCGTAGGCGTTGTTCTCAGCCGGCGTGATGAGTGCACCGGCGGTTTCGAATTTCTTGGCTTTGTCGAGATACGGCTGCGCCTGTTCAGCACGGCGCGCGGCATCAATTCGCTGCTTGAGCAAGCCGACTTCGCGCGCTTTTGGCGCCAGCACCACGGCACGCTCATACAGCATGGTCGCGCGCAGCCCGTCACCGGCCTTGCTGGCATCCATGCCCTGCTTGGCGAGTGCGATGCCGACATTTTTGCGGCCGTCTTTCGCCGCCTTGTTGCCGCTGTCGAGCCGCAGCACCTGACTATACAGTGCCTCGGCATTGTCATTGGCCGGCTCGATCAGTTTGCCGGCTTTCAGACGTTTGTCGGCGTCGGCGAGCAGCTGGGTGATTTGCGCCTGCTTGGGATCTGCCGCCGGTTCTGGCGCTGTCGACTCACCGGCAGTTTCGCTGGCTGGCGCCGTGGCGGTTTGCTCTGTTTCACTGCCTGTTGTGCTGTCGGTAGCGGCAGTTTCTGGCGTGGCGCCAGCGCCGGTGTTGTCGCTGGTGGTGTTGCCCGGTGCGGTGATTTCGGTGCCGATTGCCTCGCTGACTGGATTATCGGTCGGCGCGCCGTCAGTTGCCGCGGCTGTATCCGTGCCACCGTTGTCCGTGGCCGCCAGCTCATTGCCGGTTGCGCCGGCGGGTGTCTGCGGGATTGGCTGTTGCGCTGCCGGTTCGGTTGTCGAACGTGATGCGCTGGTTTGTTGCGGCTGTACGCTGGCTGCATCAGGCCCCATGCTTTGTTGCTGATACCAATACCAGCCTCCACCAGCGGCAGCGAGAACGGCGGCAATCGCGAGCACCAGTGGCAATTTCGATTTTTCCGCCGGGCGGCTGATAACCAGCGGCGGTGGTGTGCGCGTGCCGGCACGTTTGCCGGGGCCGCCGAGGCGGTCGTTGGCATTGGCGGTGAGCGCGCCATCGCTTGCAGGCGGTGTGCTGGCACGTTGGGGTGTGGCAACCGGTGTTGCAGCGGGCGCCGAGCCGGGTGCGGGCGTCGGGGTCAGCACAGTCGGATTGGCGCCGCTGATCACGGTGGCAGCAGCAGGCGGTGCCTTGCTGGATTGCTCGGCTTGCTTCAGCTGTTGCCGCCAAGCGATTTCGAGCTCTGGTGTCAGCGTGGCGATCAACGCATCCATTGCTTCGGCGAATTCGGCACCGTTCTGGAAGCGTTTGTCGGCCGCCTTGGCCATCGCTTTGTCGATGGTGGTTTGAAACGCGATGAGCGCGGCCGGCAGCCGCGGCACCGGTTCGACCGCGTGCTTGATGCCGACCGCGACCGCCGAATCAGCCGTGAACGGCACTTCGCCGACCAGCAAGTAATACAGCACCACACCCAGGCTGTAGAGATCGGTGCGGTGGTCGAGCGGTTTGCCGAGCGCCTGTTCCGGGCTCATGTAGCTCGGCGTGCCGATGGCGGTGCCAGTCTGGGTCAGGCCGCCTTCAGTGCCGGACGGCCGCGCGATGCCGAAATCGGTCAGCACGGCGCGGCTGCTGTCTTCGTTCAGCAGCACGTTTTCCGGTTTGATGTCGCGGTGAACGTAACCTTTCTTGTGCGCATATTCGAGCGCCAGTGCGACTTGCTTGACGGCGGTAAGCGCCTGTTTGAGCGTCAGTTGAAAGCGCCGGTTTTTCAGATCATCGCCCGGCACATATTCCATGGCGAGGTAATGCTGGCCATCGTGCACGCCGACGTCATAGACCGCGACGATGTGGGGGTGATTGAGCTGGGCCACGATGCGGGCTTCGCGCAAGAAGCGCTCGCCGTAGGAGGCGTCGCCGCGCGCCAGCAGCGGCGACATGATCTTGACCGCCACCTCGCGCTGAAAATTTTCCTGGATGGCCAGATAGACAGTGGCCATGCCTCCTTCGCCGAGGGTGCGGACAATGCGATAACCCGGAATCCACATGGCGATGAGCAACCCCACTCGTAAGACCATCCTGATGACGCCGGCTGTTATGGTCAGCCGTGCGGCCTGCAAACATTGCAGGAAAGCGTCCGGTCAGTATCGATTGTGCGTGCCAGCTGTGCAAGCCAGCCGCTACCATCACGGTCTGTTTGTTGCGCGAAGAGCAAGAGATGACCGATGTCATTTGCGGCCGTGGCCGCCTGGGTCAGCGTATCGCGGCCGCGATGACGGCGGCCGGCCGCACGCCGCTGTCGCTGCGCATCGACCCGCAACAGGGGCTGGTCGCCAGCACCGGCGCGTTGCCGACGGCGATCGATTGTCTGCTGATCTGTCTGGTGCCGCGGCATCCGGACGGCGGTTCTGGCTGGTTGGGTCTGCTCGATGGCTTGTGTGCTCAGGTGCGGCGCGGTGACCTGCATATCAAACGGGCGTTGCTGGTGTCATCGACAGCGGTGTATGCGAGCCACGCGACTGGCTGGGTCGATGCCGCGACGCCGGTGACGCCGGAGAGTCCGCGCAGCGCCGGTTTGATCGAGGCCGAGCAGCGCACACGCGAACTGGCGCCGGAAACGGTGGTTGCGCGTTTGGCGGGCATCACCGGCCCTGGCTACGAGCGCTACGATCCGGTCACGATGAGCATGAGTCAGCCCCGGCATGCCATTGATGTGCGCGCCGCCGCGAGCATCCTGGCGACGCTGGCGATGATGCCGTCACCGGCACCGGCCTGTGCATTGATCACTGACGGCGCCATCTATTGGCAGGGTCGCGCGCTGCCGGCGTCAGCGGAACAGCCGGAACTGATGGCACTGAGTCAGCAACATCGCTTGATGCGGCCATCACACACCGGCCGGCCGTAACCGTGTCTGTTGCGCATCGGCCGGTTAACGCAGTGGCCGGCAAAGATCGTTCAAGGAGGCGAGCATGACAACAGCAGCGATTCAAAGCATTGGCCAGATTGCGGTTTACGTAAAGGATTTGCCAGCGGCCGTGGTGTTCTATCGCGACCGGCTGGGTTTGCCGTTCTTGTTCGACGTCGCCGGCATGGCGTTTTTCGATGTCGCCGGTGTGCGCTTGATGCTGACCCAACCGAATGCCGTCGACCCGGAAACGCGCGCCTCGATTCTCTATTTCCGGGTCAGGGATATCAACGCGACCTGGCAACAGCTGATGCAAGCCGGCACCGTCGCGAAAGAAGCGCCACAACAAGTGCATGTCGCGAATGGCACCGCGTTGTGGCTGGCCTTTTTTGAAGACCCGAGCGGCAACGTCATGGCCTTGATGGAAGAGCGGCAGCTGCTCACCTGAGTCATCGCCGCACAACGCAGGAGTCCCGATCTTTGCAACCGCCAACACAAAGGGTAGCAACGTCAGTCATGCGCCGATGGTTGACGATTTTGTCTGTCGGCTGCTTGTCGTTCGTGCTGACAACCGGTGCGCGTGCTGACGAGCGATACCGTGATCAGGTCGAGGCCGGTCGGTTGGCGCAATTGCCTGCTGACGCTTCGTGGCTATTGCCGGAGCCGATCGTGGCACTGGAGGCGCTGCTGGCGAGTGCGCCAGCGGAGGAAATCGCTACCGCTCAAGCCGAGCGTATCGGAACGGATTTGTGGCAACGCGTGCGTCTGAATGTACAGCAAGGGCGCATCTTCGATGATCGGCCGTTGTACTGGACGCGTCTGGCGCTGCAAAAGCGGCTGCAACAGTATGCGCGCGAACGGCACTGGTCACCGGCCACGCAGCAGCAACTCTGGTTGGCGCTGGAGTACGCCAGCCGCGGTATCAATTCGATTGCCTACACGGACGCGCCCGAGCGGGTTTTCCTGACCGGATTTGATCCGTTCCGGCTTGATCAGCACTTCAACCAGAGCAATCCGTCCGGTCTGGCGGCGTTGGCGCTGGATGGCAAGGAGTGGCTCATTGCGGGCCGCCGGGTGCAGATCGAAGCGGTGATGATTCCGGTGCGCTTTGCCGACTTTGATGCTGGGATGATCGAGGCCGTGTTGACGCCGCAATTCAGCGATCCGCAGCTGCGCTTGCTGGTAACGATCAGCATGGGTCGCAGCGGATTCGATCTCGAACGGTTTCCCGGCCGTCGTCGCAGCGCCGATGCCACCGACAATCGCCTGCTGAAAACCGGCGGCACCGCAGAGCGACCGGTGTTGCCGCGCTTGGGTGGCCACGCGCTGGCGGGTCCGGAATTTGCCGAGTTCAGTTTGCCGGTGACGCGCATGCTGCGTATTCAACAGCCGTTTCCGGTGACCGACAACGGTGAAGTGGTGACCAAGGCCGGTGTGATCCGCGCGCGCTCACTTGCCGATCTGCAGTATCACACCGCGGTCAGCGGCAGTGGCGGTGGTTACCTGTCTAACGAGATCTCTTATCGCAGCCTGCTGCTTCGTGATGCGCTGCGTCCCGGTTTGCCGGTCGGCCACATCCACACACCGCGCGTGCAGGGCTATGATCCGGCGCAGCAACGGAAAATCGTCGAGCAGATCGCGGCGCTGCTGAAAGCGGCGTTGAGCGCACCATGAGCGGCGGCCGCGCTTCTGTCGAGGCGTTAGTCTGCTAGCAAAAAGGCCGTGGCATCGGCGATGACGTCGCGATCTTTCAAAATGCGGCGATGGCCGAGACCGTTGGTGGTTTGCAGGCGCGCTTGTGGCCAGGCGGCGGCGAGCTCCGCGCCGCGACTGTGCGGCACATCGCGATCCTGCAGATCGTGAATGATCAAGGCCTGACTGGGCAGGGCGGGCGCCATTTTCACCGCATCCAAATCGGCAAATCGTACGCCGAGTTTTTGTTCCCAGTGCTGATGCAAGCGCTGCCGGCTGGGTTCGCCGAGACCGAGCATGCGAACCAGATTCTGGGTGAAGTCGAGGATGCGCACCGGCGGTGCAATCAACACGGCTCTTGGCACCAGCAAGCCTTCGGCCATCGCATGCAACAGTGACGGGCCACCAAACGAGTGGGTGATGGCGCCATCGATCGGTCCGAGATGACGCACGGTTTGCTGCAAGGCGCGGCTGAACTGCGGCAACGACGACCAACGGCCGTGCGAGTGGCCGTGACCGGGTGCGTCGAGGGCGATCACTTCCTTGCCGGCGGCCAGCAGCGACGGCAAAAAACCATGCAGCTGGCTCGCGCGGCCGGCCCAGCCGTGCATCAGCAGCACCCGGCCGGTGTGCCGGCCCTCGGGGCGCCAGCGATAGGCCGCCACGGCTTTGCCATCCCATTCCGGTACCGGCATGTCGCGGGTATACAGGGTGCGACGTTCGGCCTGAGCCAGCCAGCGTTGCTCCTCCTGTGGCCACGGATAGCGTTTCGGACTGGCGAATACCCGATTCAGCGCTGCCAGCGTCAGCGCTGGCGACAGCCGCTCCAGCCACTGAAAACCGAGCTGGACTGGCAACGGGATATCACTTGATCGAACGGTCGTGCTTTTGGTGGGCGGCAAAACGGTTTGCATGATGAGGCTCCAAAAACGGGGATCAGTGGCGAGAGAGGTGGACTGGCGGGTGGTCGAGCAACCGCTCAAAGCCGGTCCGGGCGCGGTCGACCGCGTTGCGTTGGCTCAGCAAGCGCTGGTCGTGATGGCAGGCCAGCACCAGTGCAAACATTTCAAAACCGAACTGTTCGACATCGGTTTCTGGCGGCAACTCGCCCGTTTCCACCGCCATGCCGATGGCCTTGAGCAGTGACTGTCGCCACTGGCCTTGCTGCTGTTGCAGAAAATCGCGGACCGGGCCGGGTTTGTCGTCGAACTCGGCGGCGGCGGCAATGAAAAGACAGCCGCCGGGCAGACCGCTGGCCACGGAATAGGCCAGCCAGTGGTCCAGGATGGCCCGAATCCGGGCGAGACCGCGCGGCGCCGCCAGTGCCGGTCGCAACACCTGATCGGCAAAACGCTCGGCGGCTTCCTTGAGCACGGCGATCTGCAACTCTTCCTTGGAGCCAAAATGGGCAAATACGCCGCTTTTGGACATGGAGAGCCCTTCGGCCAGCGAACCAATGGTCAAGCCTTCCAGACCGCATTCCCGGGCCATGGCCAGAGCGGTACCAAGAATGTGCTGACGGGTTTGTTCGCCTTTGCTCATTGCGTCGGTTCGGAAACAGGGGATCGCGCAGAAAACGAACAATAGAACGACCGTTCGTTAATGTCAAGGGCAGGCGAAGGTCAGCTTGGTACGGCAGCCTTACTGGGCTTAAGCTGATCCGGTACGCCACCGACAGGCTCAGCGCTGTCTGGCATTGCTCCAAACCTGCGGTATCACGGAGGACTCCATGAACAGCAAAGCTTTAGTCATGTTCGCACTTGGCCTGTCGGCATCGGCCGTTTCTGCCGCAGAGTCGCGGTTTGTCGTTTACGAGCAGAATGGTTTCTCTGCCGAGGCCACCATCAATGAGTGCGATGCCGGTTGCGCGCGCCAGATGGCGGTGACCGTGAGGCACGATTTTATCTACAACGGTGACTACCAGGCGCTGTTGGGGATGCTGGAGTCCTTCGGCCTTCGTGTGTCAGTTTATGACGGTGAATGGGCTGACGCCGATGAAGGCGAGGTGGTGATGAAGGTCAGCAGCACGATTCATCAACGCCAACGCTGGCGCCGTGCCAACTTGCGTCGAAAGATGGATGCACCGGTTCAAATGGCGAGTGCCATTCATGCCAGCGTTCCGGCCGGAACCTTGGTGACCCTTGAGTATCAGCAAGCGCCGATCGCGCTGTCCGGCAATGATTTTACGATCAATGTGCGGCGCTACAATGGTGAGACCATTGTCTCCTCTGGCTCCCGAGCGGTTGCTCCGGTTGGCGGCTCCAACGACGATACGCTTCTCCAATAAGTGCATTGCCACAAAACGCGCTTTGATCGGATCCAATTCGGGTTCAGATCAAAGCGCTCCTTTTTTTGGCGTGCAGGCATGGTTGCCCATGCACTGGCTCCGCAATCAGTCCAATCCCCTCGCGATCTGATCATTCCATGCCGACAACTCTGTACGCCCGCTACCATTCGCTTGATTTGAGTCGCGGCATCGCCGTACTCGCCATTCTGGTCGTCAATATCTGGGCGTTTGCGCTGCCGTTTTCGGCGTATGGCAATCCGTCGGTTTATGGCGACATGAGTGGTGCCAACTACTGGACGTGGTTGCTCAGCTATGTCTTGGTGCAGGAAAAATTCATCACGATTTTTTCCCTGTTGTTTGGCGCTGGCGTGGCGTTGTTCGTCGACCATGCCCGGGCGCGAGCCGCGCCGGTGGCAGCATTGCATTACCGGCGCATGGTTACGCTGCTGGTGATCGGGTTGCTGCATGCGTATGGATTGTGGTCGGGCGACATCCTGACGGCGTATGCCGTGCTCGGCATGGTGTTGTACCTGTTTCTGCGTTGTGCCGACCGTACATTACTGCTGTGGGCTTTGGCGTTGATCGGTATCAGTTTGCTGCTGCTGGCGGCGTTTGCCGTGTCACTGCCGAAATTGCCGGCCACCGATCTGGCCGAGCTGAGTGAATTCTGGCAGCCGGCGACGGCGCAGATCGCCCAGGAAATTGCCAATTACCGTGGCGGCTGGTGGCAACAGATGCAGACCCGTGTGCCAACAACGCTCGAACTGCAGACCATGTTGCTGTCGTTCTACGCCATCCGTTTGCTGGCACACATGCTGCTCGGCGTTTACCTCTATCGCTCCGGTTTTCTGACCGGCGTCTGGTCCGCATCGGCGTACCGCTGGTGTGCGCTGCTCGGATTGGGTATCGGTTTGGCGATGGCCTATCGCGGCGCCATCGGCAATGTCGAAGCTGGCTTTTCATTTGCCCACGCAATGGGGTTTGGCCAGCTCTGGAACAACATCGGATCGCTGATCGCCGCGCTCGGTTATCTCAGCCTGTTTGTGCTCTGGTCACAGTCCGGCGTTGCGCCGCTCTGTCGACAATGGCTGGAGCAAGCCGGTCGGACTGGATTCACGCTCTACCTCGGCACAACCCTGATCTGCACAACGCTGTTTTATGGTCATGGCTTTGGTTTGTTTGCCACGCTGGATCGTTTTGCTTTGTTTGTGATCGTGGTGGCGGTCTGGGCGCTGCTGCTGCTGTTTGCGCACGTTTGGCTGGCCCGGTTCCGACAGGGCCCGTTCGAGGCGCTGTGGCGCTACTGCACGTATGGCAGGCGATGAGCCTGTTGTTCGCCTGAAACACGTCGCGGTTGCAGGTGAGTCATTACTGACAGTGTTGGGTATCGGTTTGTAGCGCCGCGCTACAAAATTTTCCGTCAAAACCCTGGGTTCCGCGCTGGCATTTTCTGACAGCTGTCCTAGTCTGCTTGGCGGCAGCTCACTTTCCCGCTGTGAGCCGCGCCGCCGTGGTTTGACGACGTGAGCAAAATGGGTGTCGGCTCAAACCGACGCAGTCCTGTTGCCGGGAAACCGCCAGGACGAAGCCGTGCACCGTTGTCTGTCTGTTGTGTTCTTCCGCTTCGTTTTTTGCACTGCTGAATGCGGTCTTTCCGGACCGGCATCGGCAGCGGGCTTGCCATACGCCAAGAAAACGGAGAGGGACTATCACAATGACTCAAACAACGACACAACATCGCACCGACAAGCGCACCATATCTGCCGCAGGCTGGCTTGCCATTGTCGCCGTACTGGCGGCCAGTTCCGCCAGCGCGGCCGAGAAGCGCGATCTGCATCAACACAAAGCGGCGCTGTTGCCACCGGCAGCCCTCGCTGTCCAAGGGCAGCGCGCCGATGCCTTGCTGGCTCTCGCGACCGATGAAAGTCTGCAGTTGCTGCGCGAGCATAGCGATGCGCAGGGCCGTCGCTACCAGCGCTGGCAGCAACTCTATCGCGGCATTCCAGTTTGGGGCGAACAGATCGTGATGGTGCGCGATGCACAGCAACGGGTGACCAATCTGCACGGCAGCCAAGTCACTGGAATCGGCACCGATTTGCTCAGCGTCACGCCACGGCTGAATGGGGCGGCCGCACTCGCCAGTTTGAAACGCAGCCGCGGCGCGCCGCGCACAGCGAGCCAGTTCGATTATCGCAACGAACAAAGCCAGCTGATGATTCATGTCGACGGCGATCGCGCCACGCTGGTCTGGTTCGTCAGTTACAACGCCGATGTCGCCACCGGTGGCGAGCCGTCGCGTCCGCATGCCCTGATTGATGCCCAGACTGGCCGGGTGATCAAAGTCTGGGATGCCCTTGCATACCAGAACGCGACCGGTCCCGGCGGCAACACCAAGACCGGTGTCTACGAATACGGCACGGACTTCGGCTATCTGGATGTCAATGCCAGCTGCCAGATGAACAACACCAATGTTCGAACGATCAACCTGAATCAGGGCACCTCGGGCGGCAGCGTTCATCAGTTCACGTGTCCGCGCAATACGGTGAAGCAGATCAATGGCGCCTATTCGCCGCTGAACGATGCCCACTACTTCGGCGGCGTGATCTACAACATGTATCGCGACTGGTACAACACTGCACCGCTGACCTTCCAGCTGACCATGCGCGTGCATTACTCCAATAACTATGAGAATGCATTCTGGGATGGCTCGCAAATGACCTTCGGTGATGGCGCCAGCCGATTCTATCCGCTGGTCAGTCTCGATGTGGCAGCACACGAAGTGTCGCACGGGTTCACCGAGCAAAACTCCGGTCTCGTTTATTCCAACCAGTCCGGCGGCATGAACGAAGCCTTCTCCGACATGGCCGGCGAGGCCGCCGAGTACTACATGAAAGGCAGCAATGACTGGATGGTCGGCGAGCAAATTTTCAAATCGGCCGGTGCCTTGCGTTACATGGATGACCCGACCCGCGACGGCAATTCGATTGGCCACGCCAGCAACTACACCGCTGGCATGAACGTGCACTACTCGAGTGGTGTTTACAACAAAGCGTTCTATTTGTTGGCAAACAAAGCCGGCTGGAACACCCGCAAAGCCTTTGATGTCTTTGTTGACGCCAATCGCAACTATTGGACCGCCAACATGAACTTCAATCAGGCATCGTGTGGTGTCATCGATGCCGCCACCGCACGCGGTTACAGCGCGGCAGATGTGACCGATGCGTTCAGTCAAGTCGGCGTGACCTGCGGCACCACGCCACCGCCAGCCGATACCGAAGTATTCAACGGCACGCCGATCAGTGGTCTCAGCGGCGCCAGCGGTTCGGATCGCTATTTCTTCGTGAATGTGCCGAGCGGTGCCAGCAATCTGGTGATGGCAATCAGCGGCGGCACCGGTGATGCCGATCTGTACACCCGGTTTGGCAGCAAGCCGACCACCAGCAGCTACGACTGCCGGCCGTACAAGGGCGGCAATGCCGAGAGCTGCACGGTCGCAGCACCGCAAGCCGGCAAGTATTACATCAATGTCCGTGGCTACTCGGCTTACAGTGGCGTGACGCTGTCGGTCAGCTACAGCACGGGTGGCGGTGGCGGCGGTGGTACCAGTTTCGAAAACACCACCGATTACAATATTCCGGACAACAACAGCACCGGCATCAGCAGCCCGATCGCGGTTACCGGCACCGGCAATGCCGGCACGGTCAGCGTACAGGTCGCGATTGTTCATCCGTATATCGGCGATCTGATTGTCGATCTGTTGCATCCGGATGGCACCGTTTACAACCTGCACAATCGCACGGGTGGCAGCGCCGACAACATCAACCAGACCTATTCCGTCAACGTCGGCGTGAAGCCGAGGGCCGGAACCTGGAATCTGCGTGTGCGTGACCGCGCCAGTGCCGATGTCGGTCGCATCGACAGCTGGAAGATCACCTTGCCAGCTGCCGTCGACTGACCTGCAGCTCGTCACAAAACAAAACCCGCCAATCGGCGGGTTTTGTTCATCAGGATGCCATCAAGTGACGTGTGAATTGGCGCTGCCACGACGACACGTTGCGTGGAAATGCCAGTGTCGCCGCTGCGAATTGTCGCCAGCGACACTCAGACGCCACTCATCCCATAGTTTGGCAACACCCGCGCCGACGGATCGGTGACGTTGCAGTTGGCCCATTCCTTGTTCGGCAGCCAGTAATCCGGAATCCACGCGGACCGTTCCGGATAGTGTTGCTCAAACAATTCGCGATACAACAATGCCTCCTTGCTTAGCGGCGGGCAGTGCTCAAATTGCTGAGCCCGCTTACCGAATTCCGCATCGCTGTATTGTCTTTCGGCGTAGGCTTTCAGTTGCTCAACCAGACCATGGCCGACCGCATCGGAGAATGCCGCTTTTTCCCGCCACAGGATCGCATCAGGCAGCAAGCCGGTGTCGGCGAAGGCCTGCCGCAACAGCCATTTGCCGATGCCGCGGGTGTTGCGCTTCAATTCCGGATCGATCGCCATGACCCACTGCACGAACGCGGTATCGGAAAAAGGCACCCGCGCCTCGATGCCGTGCGCAGCGATGCAGCGGTCGGCGCGCAGCACATCATAGGCATACAGCTCGCGCACGCGTTTTTGCGCTTCGCGCTGGAACGCGACCGCACTGGGCGCGAAGTCGGTGTACTTGTAACCGAACAGTTCATCGCTGACTTCACCAGTCAGCAGCACTTTTACGCCGGTCTTGCGTTTGACGTATTGGCAGACCAGATACATGCCGATGCTGGCGCGCACCGTGGTCACATCCCAGGTTTCCAGTTGCCGGATCAGGTTGCTGAGGCCGGCGATCGCCTCGTCCATCTCGAAATAGACTTCATGGTGATCACTGCCAATGTGGTCGGCGACCTGACGCGCATACGGCATGTCGATCGGTTTGTCGCGCAGGCCCACGGCAAAGGTCACCAGCGGTTTGCTCAGCGCACGGGCGGCAATGCCGCAGACGAGCGACGAGTCGAGCCCGCCCGAGAGCAGGAAGCCGAGCGGCACATCGGCGTCGAGCCGTTTGTGCACGGCCTCGGTCAGTCGGTCGCGAATGCCGGCGAGCGCCAACGCTTCGTCGTCAATGACCACGGTGGCCGGCGCGGCCGGGTCGAGCCAGCGCACCAGCTTTTCACCGTCGTAGTAATGGCCGGGCGGGAACGGGTAGATCTCGCTGCAATGCGCTTGCAGCGCTTTCGCTTCCGAGGCGAACAGCGTGCGGCCGCTCTGACTCTCGAAGCCATAGAACAGTGGCCGAATGCCGATCGGATCGCGCGCGGCAAAACAGCGGCCCAACGCAGCGTCGTAAATGACAAAGGCAAACTCGCCATCGAGCCGCCGCAGCAAGCCCTCGATGCCGTGACGGGCATACAGCGGCAACAGCACCTCGCAATCGGACCCCGACTGAAAGACATGGTCGGCCAGTTCGCGGCGCAGCTGGCGGTGGTTGTAGATTTCGCCGTTGCACAGCGCGTAGTGCTGGCGGTCAGCCGAGACAAACGGCTGCTGGCCGGCGGTGCTGGTATCCATGATGGCGAGCCGGACGAAGCCGAGCTTTACCGGCGCCTCGGCCGGGTGCGGGCTGCTGACGGTCAGTACCGTGGTCTGGTCGGGGCCGCGGTGGGCGAGCAGTGCCAGGGCCTGCTGGAAGGCGGGCAGGGCAAGCGGGGAGCCGGTATCGGCGAGCAGGCCGCACATGATGAGGTACTCCGATTATCAATTTGCTAGCAATTGGGTCGGCATAGCTCATCATTTATTTAATCATTCGCAAAATTTCTGTTAATTTCCATGCGAAAGCCGATTTTCATTGAGGAAATGGCATTTCCAACCGGGCCACATCATGGAAAACTACCGAATCGATAATCTGGACCGGGCCATCCTGCGGGCCCTGCTGGCCGATGCCAAACAGCCCTACCTCGAAATCGCCCGCCAGCTCGAGGTGTCCGGCGGGACGGTGCATCAACGGGTCAACCGGCTGCGCGAGCTTGGCATCATCACCGGCAGCAAAATCAGCGTCGATCGGCGTAAGCTCGGCCTCGACGTGACGGTGCTGATCGGCCTGCACCTGACAAGCGCCAAGGCGCTCAACAAGGTGCTGGCGGCGTTGAAGAAATTTCCGGAAGTGCTGGAGGCCTACTACACCACCGGCAACTATTCGCTGATCCTGAAAGTCTGCGTCGCCTCCATCGAGGACTATCACCAGTTCCTGATCAAGAAGCTGCAGGCGATTGACGAAGTGCAGTCAACCGAATCGTTTATCTGCATGGATCAGCCGCTCGAACGCGACATTGCCATTTGATAACGCGGTTTCTGCAATGCCTGTTCGACAACCGGTGACGGGGCCGTATCTTTCCGTTCCAACACGTATTCATTGCTGGGAGATTTCATGCGCGTGCTGATTGGCTTGTGGCTGCTGCTTTCTACACTCTCCGCTGCCGCGGCAACCGCGGCAGCAACCGCCAGTGGTCCTGAGGCCGACATTCGCTCGCTGCTGGCGGATCAGCAAGCGGCTTGGAATCGCGGCGATATCGCGGGCTATATGCAAGGCTACTGGCCGAGCCCTGCGCTGCGGTTTGCTTCCGGTGGCAGCATCACATATGGCTATGACGAGACCTTGCAGCGGTTCAGCCGGCGCTACAGCGATCGCGCCGCGATGGGCCGACTGGAATTCGAGATTCTGGAACTGCTGATCACCGGCGAGCAGCACGCGATGGTGTTCGGCCGCTGGACCTTGCACCGGGAGAAGGATCAGCCCGGTGGTCTGTTCACGCTGATGCTGCAAAAATTTCCCGGCGGGTGGAAAATCACCCGCGATCACACATCAAGCGCGGATTGAGCGCACAGGAGAGAGCGATGGATCTGATTCAATTGTTGACCAGTCAACTCGGCGTCAATAGCCAGCAGGCACAAGGTGGTGTCGGCGCGCTGCTGAAAGCGGCGCAGGAACAAGTGACGCCGGCGACGTTCGGTGAAATCGGCAAGCTGTTGCCACAGGCAAACGAATGGATGAAAGCGGTGCCGAGCGGCGGTGGCGGACTGGGCGGTGGTTTGGGAGGCATGTTGGGTGGCATGCTCGGCGGCAATCTCGGTACGCTGGCGAAAGTGGCGAGCCAGTTTTCCGCGCTCGGCATTGACAGCAGCAAGCTGGCACCGTTTGCCAAACTGGCGCTGGATTTTCTGCAGAAGAATCTGTCCGGCGAGGCCAAGAACGAAATTGCCAAGTTGGTCAGCCAGTTCGTCAAATAAATCAGACACGGCGGGAGCCTTAGCACCATGATGGGCAAGAATCGGCTGGAAGCGTTCAGCGATGGCGTCATCGCCATCATCATCACCATCATGGTGCTGGAGCTCAAAGTCCCGCATGACACCAGTGCCCATGCCTTGCTGGCGCTCTGGCCAGTGTTTCTGAGCTATGTGCTGAGTTTCGTCTACGTTGGCATTTACTGGAACAATCACCACCACATGCTGCACACCGTGCACCATGTCAGTGGTGCCATGTTGTGGGCCAATCTGCATTTGTTGTTTTGGTTGTCGCTGGTTCCGTTTGTCACCGGCTGGATGGGCGAAAACCATTTTGCCGCGTTGCCAACGGCACTTTACGGCGTGGTGCTGCTGATGGCGGCGATCGCGTATTTCATTCTGCAGCGGATCATTGTTCGCGCCCACGGCGCCGACTCGGTACTGAAGCGGGCGCTCGGTCGCGATTGGAAAGGGAAAGTGTCGCTGCTGCTGTATGGCGCGGCGATTGTGTTGGCCTTTTTCAGCCAGTGGCTGGCGGGCGCCATTTACGGCGCGGTTGCGCTGATGTGGTTGGTGCCGGATCGGCGCATCGAGCGTACGCTGGTCGAGTAATCGACTGGCGTTCGTTCGCGCTCAGTCCCAGCGATTGGCGCCCGGCCGATTCGCCACATCGGCGCAGTACACGACACAGAAGCGGTGGCCGGTTGGCGCCTGCATGACCCACCAGTGCCGGACTTTTTTCACCCGCGTGGCACCGAGCCGTTCAAGCCGATCCGCTTCCGCTTCGACATCATCGCTTTCGATATCGAGATGCAAGCGACTTTCGTGGCTCACTCGCTGGGTTTCGATGTGCAGGCCGTACGCACCGGTATCGAGCAGCGCGTAACCGGCATCTTCATTGGCTTGTGATTTGCGCTCGGGCATGCCGAGTGCGGCGCTCCAGAACCGTACCGATTCGCTGGGTGCGATGTCTTGGCAATCGATGATGAAACCGGCAAGACGGCTGTGGTGCATGATGGCGACTCCGTCGGCGATGGTGATGGCAAGACACAAGACCAGCATGGCGCGGTAACGCAGCCCTGCCAACGATCACGATGCCGTGCTACGGCGCACGTGCTGTCAGCAGTGCGCGATTCGCGGGTCGCTTACAGCAACCGGAACCACTGGCCGTGACTGCGCAAACCAAATCCGTCATCGGGCTCCGGCAGTGATTCGACATCCGCCGTCAGCCGGTAATAGGCCGCGCGGGCCAGCAGCGCCCACAGCTCGTCACGGACATGAACGTAGTAACGCGGATCGGCCGGCTTGCCGCGATTGATCAGTGCGTGATTGGCATCCAGTTCAAACTGGTCGCCGAGATTGCTGGTCAGCAGAATGCGCTGATTGTCCTGACCGGGATCGAGGATGTCGGCATCGGTGATGACAAATGGCGCATCGACCACGCGAATGCCGACTTTCTCGGCCGGCGTCACCAGAAAATAATTGTCGCCTTCCTTGCGCAGTACGCGCGCAAACAGTTTCACCAATTCCGGCCGGACGATCGGCGTGCCGAGATACCACCAGCTGCCATCGGCGCGGATCTCCATGTCGATGTCACCGCAGAACGGCGGATTCCATTGCCGTGGATCGCCGTTGGCGCTGCCGATTTTGTTGAGAATGTCCATGCTGTGGCTGCCGGTCGCCAATCAATGGCGGGCAGGGTAACCAGCGTGGCCGGCTGACTCAAGCGCCATGCACGTCAACATTCATTCCTGCACACGTACGCCGACATGACAGCTGCCGATGTTGCGGGCATGCTGCCGACCTTTCCCTGTGGTCATCGTGGAACCGTCATGGAGCTCAGCGCGCTGTATCAGTATCCGATCAAGGGCATTGCCGGTCGGGCCTTGACCGAGGCCGAACTGGAGCCGCGCGGGCTGCGCGATGACCGGCGCTGGCTGCTGGTCGATGCCGACGGCCGTTTCCTGAGCCAGCGCGAGCGGCCTGTCATGGCGCAGGTGCGTGCCGAACCGGAAGCAGGCGGCTGGCGGGTACAGGCGCCGGGCCAGGCCAGCTTGCTTTTGCAACCGCCGGCAGCCAATGCCGCGCGCCTGGCGGTGACGGTCTGGGGCGACACGGTTGAGGCGCCACTGGCCGACCCGGCCAGCGCGGTCTGGTTTTCGGCGGTGCTCGGTCAGCCGGTGCGGGTGGTCTACATGGATGCCGCAGCAGTGCGGCCGGTCGACCCGGATTACGCTGCCGCCGGCGACCAAGTGAGCTTCGCCGATGGCTTTCCGCTGCTGATCGCTAACGAGGCCTCGCTGGCCGATCTCAGCGAGCGCATCGGCGAGCCGCTCAGCATGGCGCGGTTCCGGCCCAATCTGGTGATCCGCGGCGCCGAGGCCTGGGCCGAGGACGGCTGGCGGCGCCTGCGCATCGGTGAGGTCGAGATTGATCTGGTCAAACCCTGCGCCCGCTGCCAGGTCACGACACTGGACCCGGCCACCGCCGAGCCGCATCCGCGTCAAGAGCCGTTGCGGACGCTGGCGCAGTTTCGCAAACAGCAGGGCAAGGTGATGTTCGCGGTCAATGCCATCCCGCGCCGCGGCGGCCTGCTCCGGCTTGGCCAGCGCGTTGAAGTGCTGGCGTGAGCGGCGAATTCAGCAGCGCGAACTATCCTTGTCCCACGGCAGTTCCGTCGGCATTGACGCCGTTCCGGCAAGGCGGTCCATGGTAACGAGTGGGATGACATGGCTGGCGGCGGCGCTGCTGCTGGTTTCGGCCAGCGCGCTGGCGGCGCCGGACACGCTCGAGCGCTGGGCTGATCAGGTGGGTCGCGATCCGGTCGCGGTGCTGGCCGAAATGGCGACTCAGCCGGTAACCGCCGACGCCAGCGCAGAGGCGCGCGCCGAGCGGCACTTGCTGGCCGGCGAAGCGCAGCTGCTGCTGACCCGCGGCCGGGAAGCGCTGACCGAAGCCGAAGCCGGATTGGCGCTAATCGCGGTCGAACAGGGTGCCGAACTGCCGCTGACGCCGCTGTCGGTGCGGCTGCAAATCCTGCGCGCCGGCGCGCTCGATCTGCTCGGCAAGGCGGCGAAAGCCCAGCCTGGCCTGAGTCGCCTGCTGGAGCGCCTGGAGGCGTCGTCTGATGCGCCGCCGCAACTGCTGACCGAAGCACTGGCGATGCGTGGCACGCTGTCCCTGTCGTTGCTCGATCTGCCGGCTGCGCTCATTGATTTGCAGCGCGCCTATCAACTGGCACCCGCGCAGGACCCGCGACTCGCGCGTGGTGATGTGGCCGCCACCATCGCCAATCTCTATGCCGAACAGGCCGATACCGAAAACGCCCTGCGCTATTACCAGGAGGCCATTCGTTATTTCCAACAGATCGATGCTGGCGTGAAGTTGTCGGTGGCGGTGTATGGCATCGGCACCATGTACCGCGACCGGCAAAACTGGCCGGAAGCGCGCCGCTATTTCGGCTGGTCGCTCGATCTGTCGCGCCAGCGTGGCGATGTGCAAGGGGTTGCGTATGCCGAGCAGCAACTGGCCCATGTCGCGATCGAAACCGGCCAGCTCGCCGAAGCGCAAGGTTTGCTCGATGCCGCGCAACCGCTGTTTGAGCAGGCCGAAGATCACGCGATGGTGATCAACACCCTCATCTCGCGTGCCGATCTTGCCAGCGAACGGCGCCAATTTGACAAAGCGATGCAGTTCTTGCAGCAAGCTGAACTGCTTGCCAAACAGCACCAGCTGCAATACGTCGAGCATCAGATCTGGCTACGCCGCTCGGATCTGTACGCCCAGCAGAAGAACTTCGCCGACGCCTACAACGCGTTTCGCATGTTCCATCAAACCCAGGCCGAACTGTTTCGCAGTGAGTCCGAGCGGCAACTGCAAGAACTGCGGGTCAAGTTCGACAGCGAGCGTCAGCAACAGCAAAACGAATTGCTGCGGCAACAAAACGCCTTGCAGGAAGCCGCATTGCAGCAACAGCGGCACCGGCTCTGGTTGTATGTTGCCGTGGCGATGCTGTCGCTTTTGGCGACCGCCTTTCTGTTGTACGTCATCTACAAAGGCCGGCAACTGCGTCAGCGGCTCGACGCGCTCGCGCACACCGATGAACTGACCGGGCTGCCGAACCGCCGCCACCTGATGCAGGAAGCGCAGCTCGAAGTCGAACGCGCCCGTCGGTATGACCTGCCGCTGTGTCTGGCGGTGCTCGATCTTGATCACTTCAAACAAATCAACGACCGGTTTGGCCATGCGGTGGGCGATGATGTGCTGCGTCAATTCGCCCAGCTGTGCAAGCGGCTGTTACGGCAAACCGATGTGATGGGCCGGATCGGCGGCGAGGAATTTGTGCTGCTGTTGCCACACACGCGGCTTGCCGTGGCGAGTCAGATCCTGGAGCGGTTGCGACAGGATTTTCGGCAACTGGAATGGCCGCAGCTTGGCAACAAGCACCAGCCAACGGTGTCAGTCGGACTGACCACCCTGACCAGCAGTGACACAGGCCTCGCCGAGCTCATGCGTCGCGCCGACGAAGCCTTGTATGCCGCCAAGGCCGCCGGTCGTGATCACGTGCAGACCCGCGAGCGGCCGGGGGCCAACGCCACCGGCGGTGACATGCCGCAACAGCTGATCAGCCACTACGAAAAATACTGATCCGTCACGCGCTCAGCGTGGCCCTTTCTGCAGCAGATAAAGATAGGGCGTGCTCGCCGTGTGGTGTTGCAGCAGTCGGTGTTCCATGAAGGTGCAGAACTTCGGAATGTCGCGGGTGGTCGCCGGATCATCGGCGACCACCAATACCGTTTCCTGATCGGCAATCTGGCGCATTTTCAGCCGCAGCATCATCACCGGTTCCGGGCAGCGCAGGCCGAGTGCATCGTACAAATGATCGTAGTGTTGAAACGATGCTGGCAAGCCGGCCAGAATCTCGTCGAGGCTTTGCATCAGCCGCTCACTATCGGAATGATTTTGCTGCTGCCGGCGCGCTTCAATTCCGCCGGCAGAAAACGCTGCAAGACGCTGTTGAGAAACCGCAAGCCGGTTTCGGTGGGTGCCAGCAGCTCCGGATCGTCGCGCAAGAGTCCTTCCTGGCGCAGGCGCTGCAGCACCGGCTGCAAGGCATCGAGCCGCAGGCCGGTGCGGGCACCGTAATAACTCGCCGGCACGCCCTCGACCAGCCGCAGGGCATTCATCATGAATTCAAACGGCATGTCGTCGGCGCTGATGCGATCTTCGCCGGCGATATAGCCACCGCTGCCAGCAAGATAATCCTTCGGATGTTTTTTCTTGTGCAGGCGATAAGCGGTCTGCTGCTGCAGATCGGTGATCTTGCCGTGGGCACCGGCGCCAATGCCGAGGTAATCGCCAAACTGCCAGTAATTCAGATTGTGCAGCGCACGTCGCGCAGCGGGCGCATAGGCCGAGACTTCATAGCGCGGATAACC
>DASUEK010000310.1:0-4894 GCA_036275115.1 Permianibacter sp.
AAGGCCGAGATTGTCCGGGCGCTGGGCGCCGATGCGGTGGTCAATTATCGCGAAGAGACGGTCGCCGATTACGTCGGCCGGCTGACCGGTGGGCTGGGCTTTGACGTGGTGTTTGATGCGGTCGGCGCCGGGGTAACGGAGTTCGTCATTGGCGATGCCGTGTATGGCTGCGCCGGCGGCGTGCGCGGTATGCCGGGCGCCTACGCCGAGTACATCAATGCCGATGCCCGCTTGCTGGCACGCAAGCCGGCGGCGCTGGATTGGCGGCAGGCGGCGGCGCTGCCGCTGGTCGGCATCACCGCGTGGGAAGGGCTGGTCGACAAGGCCCGGGTCCAGCCGGGCGACAAGGTGCTGGTGCTGGGCGGCGCGGGTGGCGTCGGTCATGTCGCGATCCAGCTTGCGAAGGCGCGCGGCGCCCACGTCACCGCCACGGTGTCGTCGCCAGCCAAGGCCGAGATTGTCCGGGCGCTGGGCGCCGATGCGGTGGTCAATTATCGCGAAGAGACGGTCGCCGATTACGTCGGCCGGCTGACCGGTGGGCTGGGCTTTGACGTGGTGTTTGATGCGGTCGGCGGCGACAGCCTGAACACCGGGATGGCGGCGGCACGGCCGAATGGCCAAGTCATCACCATCGTCGCCAGCCAGAGTTATGACCTGAGCCCGGCGCACGTAAAGGGCTTGAGCCTGCATGTGGTGTTCATGCCGCTGCCGATGCTGTACAACCGTGGTCGTGAGCATCATGGCGAGATACTGCGCGAGCTGGCCCAGCTGGCCGATGCCGGCCAATTGCGGCCGCTGCTTGATGGCGAGCGCTTTGCCCTGGCCGACATGGCCGCGGCGCACCGCCGGTTGGAGAGCGGGGCAGCGGTGGGCAAGGTGGTGGTCGAGATCGCGTGAAGCGGTCCGGGCGGGGTCTCGCGCCGGGCCGGCTGACCATGCTGCAACGCAGCGTCAGGCTGGCCGGCCGACCGGGCTTTCGGTACACTACACGGCCCTGCGTCCAGCGCAGGGCTATATTCTTTATGCGGTCCAGAGGCTTTGTGAGCCGGGCCGCAGTCGTTAGTCCGAAAGTTGAAGGGGTTCAGGCATGGCACGTGTCACCGTCCAGGATGCAGTTGAGAAATGCGGCAACCGTTTTGACTTGGTGCTGTTGTCGGCCAAGCGCGCCCGCCAGCTCGCCACCGGCGGCAAGGACCCGAAAGTCGAGTGGGACAACGACAAGCCGACCGTGGTCGCGCTGCGCGAAATTGAAGAAGGTCTGATCGACGCCGAATTCGTCGAGCAGGAAGAGCAGCGGCTGGTGCAGCAAGCCCAGATCGTCGCGCCGGTGGTCGAGGAAACCCCGGACTTCAGTCTCGAATAATCGACTGCGCAGGCCCGCCCTATGCAACTCTTCGAGGGCTTGCGTCAGCAAATCGCGGCTTATCTCGATCCCGAGCAGGTCGAGCAAGTTGCCAAAGCCTATGTGCTGGCCCGTGATGCCCACGAAGGCCAGCACCGCACCTCCGGCGAACCCTACATTACCCATCCGGTAGCGGTCGCCGGCATTCTCGCCACCCTTCGACTCGATGCGCAAAGCCTGATGGCGGCGCTGATGCACGATGTCATCGAAGACTGTGGCGTTACCAAAGAACAGCTGATCGAACAGTTTGGCCCGCAAGTGGCCGATCTGGTCGAAGGCGTCTCCAAGCTCACCCAGATCCAGTTCGGCAGCAAAGCCGAACAGCAAGCCGAAAACTTCCGCAAGATGATGATGGCGATGACGCGCGATATCCGCGTCATCCTGATCAAGCTCGCCGATCGCCTGCACAACATGCAGACGCTGGGTGCACTGGCGCCGCACAAGCGTCGCCGCATTGCCCAAGAAACGCTGGAGATTTACGCGCCCATCGCCAACCGGCTCGGCATGTACAGCATCCGGCAAGAGCTGGAAGATCTCGGTTTTGCGGCGCTCTATCCGGTGCGCTACGCGGTGCTGCGCAACGCGGTCAAACGCGCCCGCGGCAACCGCAAGGAAATCATCAGCGGCATCGCCCAGGCCATTGAAGCCAAGCTGCAGAAAGCCGGCATCAATGCCCGCGTGGTCGGCCGCGAAAAATCGCTGTTTTCCATCTACAACAAAATGAAAACCCGGGTCGGCAGCTTTGCCGAAGTCATGGACATCTATGGCTTCCGCATCATCACCGACAGCGAAGACAGCTGCTACCGCGTGCTCGGTCAGGTGCACAACCTGTACAAACCGGTGCCGGGCCGGTTCAAGGATTACGTCGCGATTCCGAAAACCAATGGCTACCAATCGCTGCACACGGTGTTGAAAGGTCCGCACGGTCTGCATGTCGAAGTGCAGATCCGCACCGAAGTGATGGAGCAGATGGCCAACAACGGCGTCGCCGCGCATTTTCTTTACAAGACCGGCAGTGCGCCCAACCCGGCCGAACTGCGCGCACGCGAATGGCTGCGCAGCGTCATCGAGTTCCAGCAGCGCGCCGGCGACTCCATGGAGTTTGTCGAGAACGTCAAAATCGATCTGTTCCCGGATGAAGTCTACGTGTTCACCCCGAACGGCAACATTCTGGAGTTGCCGGTCGGTGCCACGCCGGTCGATTTTGCCTACGCCATTCACACCGACGTCGGTAACGCTTGCGTCGCCGCGAAAATTGACCGCCAGCTGGCGCCGCTGTCGACCATTCTGCGCAACGGCCAAACGGTCGAGATTGTCACCGCGCCGGGGGCGCGGCCGAATCCGACCTGGCTCAGCTTTGTTGCCACCGGCAAGGCGCGCGCCAATATCCGTCATTTCCTGAAAAACCAGCGCCGCGACGAATCGGTGGCGATGGGTCGGCGTCTGCTTGAAAACGCGCTGCACGAAAAACCAATCGAGCAGTTCCCGGAGGACGAACGCAAACGCGTCGCGCTGGAAACCAAGCACAAGAGCTTCGAGGATCTGCTCGCCGATATCGGCATTGGCCAGATCCCGGCCATCGCCGTCGCACACCGGCTCGACCCGGAACGGCGCCAGATCAAGCGCATCGAAACCGGTACCGAAGAGCCGCTGGCGATCCGCGGCACCGAAGGCATGCTGGTGTCCTACGCCCGCTGCTGCTGCCCGATCCCGGGCGATCCGATCATCGGCGTGCTGAGCGCCGGCCGCGGCATCACCGTGCACATGTTCTCCTGCCACAACACCGCCGAGTTCATCAGCAAGCCGGGCAAGACTGTGCCGCTGCAGTGGGAGAAAGACGTCAAAGGCGAATTCGCCGTCGAACTGGAAGTGGACGTGATCAACCAGCGCGGCGTGTTGGCCCAACTCACCTCGACCATTGCCGACGAAGAAGCCAACATCGTCAACCTCGAAATCGATCCGCGCGACGGCAGCTACAACACCATCGTGTTCATGGTGCAGGTGCGTGGCCGTCTGCATCTGGCCAATATCATGCGCCGTTTGCGGGCGATGTCCGAAGTGAACCGAATTGTCCGGCACCATCGCGCTCAACCGGAACGTGGCGGCAAATCGAATTGATTCGTAGGGTGGGTCAAGCTCCGCGCCCACCCATATGCAACTGACGTATCTGCACAGGAAAAAGAAAATGACCCGCACGATTATCAGCACCGAGCACGCACCGAAAGCCATCGGCACCTATTCGCAGGCCGTCAAGGTCGGCAACACCGTTTACCTGTCTGGCCAGATACCGCTCGATCCAGCGACCATGCAGATGGTCAGCGGCGAAATTCGCGACGAGATCCATCGCGTGTTCAAGAACCTGAAAGCGGTGGCGCAAGCCGCTGGCGGCGACATGAAAGACTTCGTCAAGATCAACGTGTTCCTGACTGACCTGAGCTTCTTTCCGGACGTCAATGCCGTGATGGCTGAGTACTTCGTCGAGCCGTATCCGGCTCGCGCGGCGGTCGGCGTGAAAGAACTGCCGCGCGGCTGCCGGGTCGAGATCGAAGGCGTGATGGTGCTGGATTGAATCTGTTGTAACGACTGAGAAAGCGATGACGCCTGAACGTTTCAAACGCGTGCAATCCGTGCTGGCCAAGCGCCAGCCGGATCTGACCGTGCTGATGGATGAAGTCAACAAGCCGCACAACTTTGCCGCCATCATGCGCACTTGCGATGCCATTGGCGTCGGCGATGTCCATGCGGTCACGCCGACCAAGCGCACCCGCTTTGGTCACGCGACCGCCGCCGGCTCGACCCGTTGGGTCGATTGTCATCGTCACGATGATGTCACCGTCGCGGCCGGCAAGTTGAAAGCGCAAGGCTACCAACTGCTCTGCACCCAACTCAGCGAGCGTTCCGTGGATTTCCGCAGCGTCGATTACACCAAACCGACCTGTATCATCGTCGGTGCGGAAAAATTCGGCGTCTCGGACGCCGCCGCCGCGATGGCGGATCAGCACATCATCATTCCCATGGATGGTATGGTGCAGTCGCTGAACGTGTCGGTTGCGACCGCCATCGTGCTGTACGAAGCCGAACGGCAACGCCGCAATGCCGGCTTCTATGACCAGCGCCGATTGTCAGAAGCCGATTACCAACGCCTGCTGGTCGAATGGCTGCACCCGCGCGTCGCGCAATTCTGCCGCCTGCATCAGATCGCCTATCCCGCCATCAACGCCGACACCGGCGAGCTGCTCAGCAATCCCGGCGAAGCCGACATCGAACTGGCGCCGGAAGACGGGGACTATTGATGGGAGCGCTGTGGGAGCGGCTTTAGACGCGATAAGGAACTGGACATGGAACGTCCGCATTCAAACTCACTACGAGCAGGCCGGGCTTCGATTGCCGGGCACTACTATCTGCTTACTGCTTGCACAGACAATAGGCTGCCGCATTTTGCGCAGATCGAGCTAGCTCGTATGCTGATATCCGAGCTGCATTCCTGTGACC
>DASUEK010000311.1:0-14440 GCA_036275115.1 Permianibacter sp.
CAGCCCCGTGGCATCCGATATGCTTGCTCAAAAAACAGCCAAGCATTCTTTCGCGAAGGCATGACGGGAGGAACCGCAATGAACCGGTTACGAGGCGGATTGGCAGCCATGCTGATGTTGCTTGGCGGCCCGACTCAGGCAGATGTGATCGAATACGTGGAGCTGGAATTTGCTTCCGGCGCCATCTGGCAGGGCACCATCACGTTCAATGACGGCTATCAAGGCATGATCGACGCCAATGGCTGGTTGACCGGCGGCAGTCATGGCTTCAACGAGTTTATGAGCTGGACGTGGTGGGACGGCACCGGCCAGAGCAATCCTGCGGACTGGAACGGTGATGGCTGGTATGAAGACTGGCTGATGAATGGCGGCGAAGGCGTTGGTGATTACACCGTCTATCTCGGCCTGTCCTGGAGTGCCGGCGCGTCAGTCGATGCCGGCAGCATCCAGTTTGTTCTGCTGAACGACCCCGAGTACAGCGGCAATCTGGTTTACAACGATCTGCTGATCGGCTGGTCGGCCACTGCAGTGCCGCTGCCGAGCAGCCTGGCGCTGCTGGCGCTCGGTGGTTACCTGCTGCTACGGCGACGCGAACAACGACTGCCTTGTCAGTGCCCCCGTCAGCCCCCGCACTAACGTCGCTCGACTCCCCCCTATTCACCCCACACAACAAAGCCCGCTGATGCGGGCTTTGTTGTGTACTGCCGTGACGGGCTCATGACCAATCGCAGGCGCGAACGAACAGCGACACAAGGGCACTCATGCCATCGGCATCGGTTTGGTCAAACCGGCCATGACGTGGGCTGTCCATATCAAAAACGCCCCAAAGCACGCCATTGACCCGCACTGGCAATACCAGCTCGGCATTGGAGGCACCGTCGCAGGCAATATGGCCCGGGAAGGCGTGCACATCTTCCACCAGCTGGATCTCGCCCGTCCGGGCGCAGGCGCCGCAAACCCCCTTGTCGAATGGAATGCGGACGCAGGCTACCTTGCCCTGAAACGGGCCCAGCACCAGTTCGCTACCCGGTTTCGGGTAATCGCGATTGAGATAGAAACCGGCCCAGTTCAACTCCGGCACTTGCTGGCCAATCAAGGCACTGAACTGGCTGGCGTTGGCCAGCCAGTCGCGCTCGCCATGGAACAGCGCTTCGGCCTGTTTCAACAACTCGGCATAGGCTGCGCGTTTGGCGCTGGCGGTGGACATATCTAACGCGGTCAAGTCATCTGCATGCATGGCAAACACCGTAAAAGCAAAAACGGCAGCCATTTTAACCATTCATTGGCAATTTTCGCCGAGCCGGTCAAACCAATTTGTCCTGAGACCCGTCACATGCCGTTACAGATCAGACACTTGGCAGTTACAGCCATGTTGGCACACTCGCTGCCAAGCTGATGATTAGCGCAAACACCTTAAAGGAGCCCTCCATGACCACCGGTCGCCTGTCCTTGCTCGCCATGACCCTTACCGGGCTGCTCGCCCTGTATGGCTGCAGCAATGACGCCAACTCCAAGGAAGCCGTCCCTGACGGCAAGGAAAAGAAAGAAGAAATCGCGCTGCCTGTGGAAGTCAGCAAAGCTGCGACCGGCACCATTGCCGCCACGCTCACCAGCACCACGACCTTGGAAGCAGAAGAGCAGGCGCAAGTCGTTGCCAAGATCAGCGGCGTGGCGACTCGCCTGTTTGTAGAAGAAGGCCAGTTCGTCAAAGCCGGCGAGCCGCTGCTGCAACTCGACACCGAAAAACTGCAGCTGGAAGTGGCGCGTGCCGAAAGCAATTTGGCCCGGCTCGCCAACGATTTGGAGCGGAGCAAGCAACTGTTCCAGAAGCAACTGATCAGCTCCGATGCCTACGACAAAATCAAATACGAATACGACGCGCTGAAAGCCAGCTCCGAACTCGCCAAGCTCGATGTCGCCTATGGCACCGTGCGCGCGCCAATCAGCGGCGTTGTGTCCAAGCGAATGGTCAAAGTCGGCAACATGGTGCAACTGAATCAGCCGGTATTTGAAATCACCGATTTTGATCCGTTGCTTGCGGTGATTCATGTGCCGGAGCGTGAACTTGCCAAGCTGCACCTGAAACAGCAGGCGCTGATCACGGTCGACGCCCACCGAGGCCAGCTCTATCCGGCCAGCATCCTGCGCATCAGCCCTATCATTGATGCCGCGTCCGGAACCTTCAAAGTGACGCTTGCGGTCAATGACAGCAAGCGTGATCTCAAGCCGGGCATGTTTGGCCGGGTCGCGGTCACTTACGCCCAGCATGAAAACGCCGTGCTGGTCGCCAAGGACGCCGTGCTGAATGAAGACGGTGAAACCGCCGTGTTCATCGTGCGCGACAACAAGGCCTACCGCACACCGGTGGAAACCGGTTTCACCGACGACAAGCACATTGAGATTCTGCGTGGCGTGGCCGCCAATGACGTCATCGTCAGCACCGGCCAGAACAGCCTGAAAAACGAAGCCTCGGTGCAAGTATTGAACACGCTGTAAGGCAGCGATGCCACGGACGGGCACCATGCATACCGCCTCCGTTCCGTCTGGCATCCTTTCCCGGCGGGTCGTTCTCCCCGACCCGCCGTTTCTTTTCGCAAAGACAACGCTCAACGCTGCGGGCGTTTTCACTTTACTGATAACAGGGACATCATGACTCTGATCGAACTGTCGATGCGTCGACCCGTAACCGTGTCGATGGCCGTTGTCGCCATGCTGGTGTTCGGCCTCGTGTTGCTCGGCCGCCTGGGTCTCACGCTGCTGCCGGATCTGTCTTACCCGACCCTGACTGTGCGCACCACCTACACCGGCGCCGCGCCATCGGAAGTCGAGAACCTGATCTCGAAACCGATTGAAGAAGCGGTCGGCGTGATCAAGAACGTGCGAACGGTCAAATCGATTTCGCGCGCCGGTCAGAGCGATGTCCTGCTCGAGTTCAACTGGGGTACCGACATGGGGCTCGCTGGCATCGATGTCCGCGAGAAGCTCGATCTGGTTCAGCTGCCGCTGGATGTTCAACGCCCGACCTTGCTCCGGTTCAACCCGACGCTCGACCCGATCGTACGGCTGTCGCTGTCACGCGTTACAGCCAACGACACCCAGACACCGGAAGCCGCCGAGCAGAGCCTGACGGCCTTGCGCCGGCTCGCCGACGAGCAAATCAAGAAGCAGCTCGAGGCCATCGAAGGCGTGGCCGCCGTCAAGATCAGTGGCGGCTTTGAAGACGAAGTGCAGATCAACATCGATCAGGACAAGCTGTCACAACTGAACCTGAGCATTGAGCAGGTTGCCCAGCACTTGCAGGCCGAGAACATCAACCTGTCCGGCGGCCGGCTGGAAGAAGGCAGCCAGCAATTGCTGGTCCGCACCATCAACCAGTATCAGTCGGTGCAGGAAATGGCCGACACCATCGTCACCAGCAAAGACGGCAAGCCGGTTTACCTGCGCGACATCGCGCAAGTCGCGATGCGCTACAAGGAACGGGAAGCCGTCACCCGCATCAACGGTGTCGAAGCCGTCGAACTCGCCCTCTACAAAGAAGGCGACGCCAACACCGTCGCCGTTGCCAAGCAAATCAAGAATCGACTGGAATCGCTCGGCAAGTCGCTTGGCGATCAGATGAAACTCGACGTCATCTACGACCAGTCGGTGTTTATCGAAGACGCAGTCGGCGAAGTCATCGACAACGGGATTCAAGGCGGCATTCTCGCGACCCTGATTCTTTATCTTTTCCTGCGCAACGTCTGGGCAACCGTGATCATCGCGTTGTCGATTCCGGTCGCCGTCGTCATCTCGTTCAACCTGATGTACGCCGCCGGCGTCACCCTGAACATCATGTCGCTCGGCGGTATCGCCTTATCGATCGGCATGTTGATCGACAACGGCATTGTCGTGCTGGAAAATATCGATACCCATCGCAAGATGGGCAAGGATATCTGGCAGGCCGCGCGTGATGGCACGGCCGAAGTTGCCGGCGCCGTCACCGCCTCCACTTTGACGTCAGTCGCCGTGTTCCTGCCACTGGTGTTCGTGCAGGGCATCGCCGGTCAGCTGTTCCGCGATCAGGCGTTGACGGTGACCTTCTCACAGTTTGTTTCGCTGTTCATCGGCTTTACCTTGATCCCGATGCTGGCCGTGGTCGGCAAACGGCGGAGCGCTGTCGCGGAGCCGGCTACCACATTGCATCGCGGACAACACCATGGCGAAACCGTCACGCCTGCCACCAACGAGGTCGCCAATGAAAGTGTCATCGTGAGTAGCGTCGTCGAGCGGCAGCCATCGCGATTGGCGCAACTCGGCCGAATCCTGACGGCTCCGTTCCGTTTGCTGCACCGGATTCTTGCGGTGCCTTTCCGGCTCATTGGCCGCGTGCTGTCCATTTTGCTCAAGCCACTAATCTGGCTGTTGAAACTCTGGCAGCGCGTTCCGGTAACGACCATCCTGCTGGGCTGGCTGCTGAAATCAGCCGGTTTCATCGGCCACATCATGCACCTGCTGTTCAAGCCGGTCGTGGCCGGCTTCAACTACGGTTACAGCCAGCTTGAGCGCGGCTATGACCGTCTGATTGATATCTCGCTGCGGCAGCGGGCCAGCGTACTCGCCATCGCCTTCGCGCTGTTCGGCATCAGCCTGTTCATGCTGTCACGCATCGGAGTCGAACTGATTCCGCAACTGGCGCAAGGTGAGTTTGTCGCCAATCTGCGCGCGGCACCGGGCACGCCGCTGGCCAAGACCGACGAAATCCTGCTCAAAGCCCATCAGATTGCCGTCGCCATGCCGGAGGTCGAGCGCAGCTTCGCGGTGGCCGGCAGCGGCAACCGTCTCGATGCGTCGCCGGACAAGGGCGGTGAAAACGTCGGCGAACTGAACGTGGTACTGAAAAAGCCGGTATCGCAAGACACCGAAGCCGCCGTCATGCGCAAACTGCGCGAACAGCTGGCGCAGCTGGCGGGCGTGCAGGTGCAAGTCGAACGGCGGGCACTGTTCACCTTCAAGACACCGCTGGAAATTGAGCTGGTCGGCTACAACCTTGATGAGCTGCGGGCCTCCTCGGCGCAACTGTTGGCGATGATGCGGGCACAGGATCGCTTTATCGATGTGCGCTCGACCGTTGAAGACGGCTACCCGGAGCTGCAGATCCTGTTCGACCATGAACGCGCTGCCAGCCTCGGCTTGTCGGTGCCGGACATCGCCCAGCGTGTGGTAAAAAAACTGCGCGGTGACATTGCCACCCGCTATGCGTTCCGCGACCGCAAAATTGATGTCGTGGTCCGCTTGGCCGAAGGTGACCGCAATTCGGTCGAGGAAGTGCGCCAGCTGATCGTCAACTCCGACCAGGATCGGCCAGTGCCGCTGTCGGCCGTCGCCGAAGTCAAACTGGCGATTGGGCCGAGCGAGATCCACCGTATCGGTCAGGAGCGGGTCGCGATCGTGTCCGCCAACTTGCGTTACGGCGATTTGGGCGAAGCCGCCGCCGCCGCGCAGACGCTGATTGACCAGTTGCCGGAGCGCAGCGGTGTTGAAGTCCGGCTGGCCGGCCAGAACGCCGAGATGGAAGTGTCATTCCAGTCGCTGCAGTTTGCTTTGCTGCTGGCCTTGTTCCTCGTTTATCTGGTCATGGCATCGCAGTTCGAATCACTGCTGCATCCTTTCGTCATCATGTTCAGCGTACCGCTGGCGCTGGTCGGCGCCGTGTTGGCCTTGGTGATCACTGGCCAGACGATCAGCGTAGTGGTGTTTATTGGCCTCATCATGCTGGCCGGTATCGTCGTCAACAACGCCATTGTCCTGATCGACCGGGTCAACCAGCTGCGCGACGAAGGCATGCAGAAACTGGCTGCGGTCCGCGAAGCCGGCCGCAGCCGTTTGCGCCCGATCATGATGACGATGTTGACCACCGTACTCGGCATGGTGCCGCTCGCGCTCGGCATCGGTGAAGGTGCCGAAATTCGCGCACCGATGGCGATTACGGTTATTGGCGGCATCACCGTTTCGACCCTGCTGACCTTGGTCGTGATCCCGGTGCTGTACACCCTGCTTGATCGGTCGGAATAACAGGAGCACAGCGATGCGCATTACCGAGCTGTCACTGAAGCGTCCGATCACGACGCTGATGTTCTTCTTCTGTTTTCTCGTGGTCGGCGGCGTGTCGACCCGGTTGATCCCGCTCGAGTATTTTCCGGAGGTGCAGTTCCCGGGCATCTTCATCCAGATCCCCTACCCGAGTTCCACACCGGAAGAAGTGGAGCGGCTGGTCACCCGTCCGGTTGAGGAAGCGCTGTCAACGCTTTCCGGCATCAAACGCTTCCGTTCGACAACGACCAGTGATGGCGTCCAGATCGGCGTGTTCTTCGGCTGGGATGCCAATGCCATTGTCAAAGGCATCGAGGCGCGGGAAAAAATCGACGCGATCCGCGATGATTTGCCGAGCGACTTGCAGCGCCTGTTCGTGTTCACCGGCCGCACCACTGACCAACCAATGCTGGAGATCCGCATTTCCAGCGACAGCCGCGACTTGTCAAAAGCCTATGACTTGCTCGACCGCAAACTGCGCCGCGCGATCGAATCGGTACCCGGTGTCTCGAAAGTCGATCTTGGCGGTGTCGACCCGCTGCAGTTGGAGATCCAACTCGACGCCGGCCGGGTCGCCGCACACGGCATCAACCTGCCGGAACTTGCCAGCACCTTGGCGAAATACAATTTCTCGATTTCCGGTGGCCTCATTCACGACGCCGGCCAGCGGCTGCGCGTCAAACCGGTCGGCGAATGGACCAATCTGGACGACATCCGCAACCTGCCAATCAACGCCCGCGGCCTGCGTTTGAGCGACATCGCCACCGTCACCTTTGCCCACCCGGAACGCGAGGTTGGTCGCCATCTTGATATGCAGGACGCGATTGCCCTGTCGATCACCCGGGAGAGCGGCGCCAATCTGGTGGAAACCAGCCGGCAAGTGATGGCCCGCATTCAGCAGCTCGGCAACAGCAGCGAGTTTCGCGGCATTCAGTTGTATGTGATGAACAACCAGGCCGATGGCGTGGTCAACAGCCTGAAAGAGATCGTGCTGTCCGGCTTGGTCGGATTCGCGCTGTCGGTGTTTGTGTTGTACGCCTTCCTGCGCAACTGGCCGGTGACCATCGCCGTGTCGCTGGCGGTCCCGTTCGCGGTGATGATGACGCTGGCCTACATGTTCTTTGCCGGGGTCACCATCAATATCCTGTCGATGATGGGCTTGATGCTTTCAATCGGCATGTTGGTTGATAACGCCGTGGTGGTCAGCGAAAGCATTTTCCGACACGAGCACCTGTATCCGAACGACAAGAAGGCGGCGGTGCTGGCGGGTGCCAAGCATGTTGGGCTCGCCGTGCTGACTGGCACCATCACGACAGTAATCGTTTTTCTGCCGAATATCATTGGCGAGAAGATCGACATCACGGTGTTCCTGAGCCACGTCGCCACTACCATCACGGTTTCGATGTTTGCGTCACTGTTCATTTCGCTGACCATCATCCCACTGATGCTGTATTGGCTGCCGATGCAGAACAAGGCCAAGGACGTGCAATGGATCAACTGGCTGACCAGTCGCTATGTTCGGGCGCTGCAATGGACCTTGCACCACCCGAAATGGTCCGGCTTTTGTGCCTTTGCGGTACTGGCGTCGGTCGCCATACCGATAGGACTGGTAAAAAAGGACATGTTCGAAGAAAGCGCTCAGGACCGCCTGCGACTCTATTATCAGATTGACGGCAAGTACACCGTCGACCGGGTCGAAGCCGCCGTGGTGCCGATCGAGAAATGGCTGCTCGACAACAAGGAGCGGTTCGAGATCGACAGCGTGTACAGCTACTTCGTCACCGACGAGGCTGGCACCACCATCTTGCTGAAACCTGAGCGCAAGAACGGCATGACCCTGCCCGAGATGCGCGAACAAATGGAAAAGGAAATGCCGAAGTTTCCGCTCGGCAAGGTCACGTTCCAGCGCGAGCGCTTTGGCGGCGGTGAGGATTTGCGGGTACTGCTGGTCGGCGATTCGACCGAGCGGTTGACCCAACTTTCGCGCGAACTGGCGCAAATGCTGTCGAACGTCAAAGGCTTGAAGGATGTGCGATCGGAAGCCAGTCTCGGCGATCAGGAAATCCAGATTCGCATTGATCGCGACCGGGCCCAAGCGCTTGGCCTGACGCCGGCCAGTGTCGCCCAAGCCGTCGCGGTCGCGATGCGTGGCCAGCCGCTGCGCACCATGCGCACCGCCCACGGTGAAACCGACGTTCGCTTGATGTTCAGCCGCGACAACCGTCAACGACTGTCCGATCTGGAAACGCTACCGCTGTTCCGGCCAAATGGCGAACGGGTGCCGTTGTCCGCCGTGGCTGACATTACGTCGTCACGAGCCAGCCAGCAGATCGTCCGCGAAGAGCGGCTGACCACCATCGGCGTCACCGCTGCGGCCGACGGCATTTCGGGCGAAGAAGCGCGCAAGAAAATTGAACCGTTTCTGGAGAAGCTGCAACTGCCACCGGGCTACCGCGCCAGCTTTGGTGGTGGTTTTGATCGCGAAAACGAGGCCAGTCGCGTGTTTCTGATCAACATGCTGCTGGCGTTGATGATGATCTACGTGGTGATGGCAGCGATGTTCGAATCGCTGGTGTTCCCGAGTGCAGTGATTTTCTCGGTGTTCTATTCGGTCGTCGGGGTGTTCTGGTTCTTCCTGCTAACCGGCACCACGCTGTCAATCATGGCCAATATCGGCATTCTGGTGCTGATGGGCGTCGTGGTGAACAATGGCATTGTGCTCATTGATCACATCAATCAACTGCGCAAGGAAGGGTTTGATCGCACCGAAGCCATCCTCAATGCCGGCCGGGAACGGTTGCGACCGATTCTGATGACCACCGCCACCACCGTGCTCGGCTTGATTCCGCTGTGCATCGGTTCGACCACCATCGGTGGCGACGCTGATAGCCCGCCGTACTATCCGATGGCACGGGCCGTGGTGGGTGGTTTGGTGTTCTCGACAGTGGTCAGTCTGCTGATTCTGCCAACGCTGTATGTCGGTCTCGACAACCTGCGCACCTGGGCCGGTCGAGTGTGGCAGGACGCCAAGCAACGCGCCCGCGGCAACAAGGCCACCGTGACGACGACAGAGCCATCGTGATCCTCGCCCTGTTCACGTAGCCGGCCTCTGCGCCGGTTGCGTGAACGGGCGGTTCATACCGCTTCGCGGCCAATGCAGCGGCGGCGTCGCGCCGCCCCCGGCGTCAGGCCAGCGGCGCCGGTCGGGCGATGCCGTAACCTTGGGCATAATCGACGCCAATTTCGCGCAACTTGGCCAGCACCGCATCGTTCTCGACAAACTCGGCAATGGTCTTCATGCCCATGACCTTGCCAACCTCATTGATGGCGCGGACCATCGCATAATCCATCGCGTTGTTGGCCAAATCCTTGACGAAAACCCCGTCGATTTTCAGGTAATCCACCGGCAGGTTGCGCAGGTAGGCAAACGACGACATGCCGGCGCCAAAATCATCGAGCGCGAACGCGCAGCCGAGCTGTTTCATCTGCTGGATGAACGCGCGCGCGCTTTGCAGGTTGGCAATCGCCGTAGTCTCGGTCACTTCAAAACAAACCCGTTCCGGCGCGACACCAGAACGCTGCAACTCTTCCGCGACAAACTGGTGGAACTGCGGCTGATTGATACTGGCGCCGGAAAGATTGATGGCGCAGGTGATCGGCGGCGCGCCTTTGCGCTGCTGCTGCGCCATCCAGTCGAAGGTGCGGCCCACCACCCAACGATCCAGCATCAGCACCAAATTAAAGCGCTCGGCGGCCGGCAGGAACATGCCCGGTGGCACCAGGCTACCGTCGACATCGATCATCCGGACCAGAATTTCCTGGTGACCAATGCCCTGCCCCGGCAGCACCGGCGCAATGCGCTGCGCCCACAGCTGGAACCGATCCTGCTGCAAGGCCTGAACGATGCGTGAAACCCATTGCATTTCGGTGTGGCGCTGGGCGAGCTGCTCATCATCCTCACTGAAAATGCGCAGCTGATTGCCGCCCAGTTCCTTGGCGTGGTAGCAGGCGGCATCCGCTTGACCCAGTGCGGTCGCCCAGTTCTGGCCGGGGCCGGTCAATGGCGCGACGCCGATGCTAACGCTCAGTGAAAACGATTTGTCGCCCCAGCTGAACGGAAACTCGCTGACCCGCTGGCGCAGCTCTTCCGCCCACAACGCCGCTTCATCGAGCGAACGTTGCCACAGCAAGGCGGCGAATTCATCGCCCCCGATGCGCGCCAGCACATCGGCATCACTGACCAGCGAGCGGAACAGTTCGGTCAGCTGGCGCAACAATTCGTCGCCGGCGATGTGGCCGCAGGTGTCGTTGACCACCTTGAACTGATCGAGATCGACGTAACACAGCGCATGACCACCGCCCTCCTGCTGCGATTGCAGCAGCGCATCCTGCAAGCGGCTTTCGAATTCGGCGCGATTGACCAGGCCAGTCAGCACATCGTGTGAACGCTGGAAATGGACCGTGTCGGCAAGTGATCGGGTCTGGAACAAATCCTTGATGGTCAGCAGCCAGCCGCTGCTGCGCCCCCGGTGCAGCCGGACCGCGTGCAGCTCAAACGGAAACTCGTTGCCGTTGCGGCGCTGGATCACGGCGCTATCGTTCAGCGAGCGCAGCCAGTCCGGGTCGTCCAGCCGGGTCATCGGCAAAGTCACCGGTTCCCGGCTGTTTTCATCGATGACAATCAGCAGTTCATCGAGCCGCTCGGTCAGCGGATCGTCCTCGGCGTAACCGAGCAGGCGCCGGCAGGCACGGTTGACCAGCAACAAGCGGCCATCGGGCGCGACCAACATGACGGCCTCGCGCAAGGCCTGCAACGCAGCGGGGAAAAGTTCGGTAGAGACGTGTTCCATGGCGTCCTTCATCAGGTGTGCACTTCCTTGGCACCACAAACCCCGGCGGGAACCCGGGCCATTCGCCGCACAAAACTCGACCTTTACAGCATAGACCATATGAAAAGCGTACGGTCAGTCGGTTCCACAAGGGCCTTGAGTGGCGCCAGAACCGGACAGCAGGCTACCATAGCGGCCGGTTTTTCCGGCTCGACCCCTGGTTGTTTCGAACGTGAGCATTTCACTCTCCGGCAAGCGCAGCGACACCGCTTCGCCTTGCATCGGTGTTTGCAGCACCGTATTGGGCGATGAAATCTGCCGAGGCTGCGGGCGCAGCTTTGAAGAGGTGCTGAACTGGCATCAGTTCAGCGACGAGCAGAAGCGCGCCATCAATCGCCGCTTGGCCGAACGCGTCCAGCGGGCCGACCAGGCGACCGACTGATACCGGGAAAACCCGCCACTACGCCGCAGGCATGCTGCCCCGCCGGCGTCCTGGACCCCACACACCGTTACGAGGACTGTTGCAATGATTCGTTTGGCGATCGCCGACGTGCTGAAAGGCAAGGCTGCCGCCGGCAGCCAGGTTCGCATTCAAGGCTGGGTTCGCACCCGCCGTGATTCGAAAGCCGGCCTTTCCTTCATCAACGTGCATGACGGCTCGGGCTTTCACCCGATCCAGGTGGTGGCCGAACAGAATTTGAACAATTATCAGGATGAGATCCTGCGCCTGACCGCCGGCTGCTCGGTCGACATCGTCGGCACCGTGGTGCCGTCGCCGGCCCAGGGCCAGGCCATCGAGCTGAAAGCCGACAGCGTCACCGTGGTGGGCTGGGTCGAAGATCCGGAGACCTACCCGATCAGCCCGAAACCGCACAGCTTCGAGTACTTGCGTGAGCAAGGCCACCTGCGCGCCCGCACCAACGTCATCGGCGCGGTCACCCGGGTCCGCAACTGCATTGCCCAGGCCATCCACCGGTTCCACCACGAGCAGGGCTTTGTCTGGGTGGCGAGCCCGATCATCACCGCCAGCGATTGCGAAGGCGCCGGCGAGATGTTCCGGGTCTCGACGTTGGACATGGTCAATTGCCCGCGCACTGCGGATGGCAAGGTCGATTACTCACAGGACTTCTTCGGCAAGGAGGCCTTCCTGACCGTGTCCGGCCAGCTCAACGCCGAGACCTATGCGATGGCGATGTCGAAGGTTTACACCTTCGGCCCGACCTTCCGCGCCGAAAACTCCAACACCAGCCGCCATCTGGCCGAGTTCTGGATGGTCGAGCCGGAAATCGCCTTTGCCGATCTGGCCGCCGACGCCGACCACGCCGAAGCGATGCTGAAATACATCTGCCGCGCGGTGCTGAACGAGCGCATGGATGACATGCATTTCTTCACCGAGCGGATCGAGCCGACCGCGATCTCGCGGCTGGAAGCGATTGTCGCCAGCGAATTTGTCCGTATGGACTACACCGAAGCGGTCAAGATCCTGAAAGCCAGCGGCGAAAAGTTCCAGTTCCCGGTCGAATGGGGCATGGATCTGCAATCCGAGCACGAACGCTACATCGCCGAGAAGCACGTCGGCCGGCCAGTGGTCATGATGAACTACCCGAAAGACATCAAGGCCTTCTACATGCGCCTGAACGACGACGGCAAAACCGTCGCGGCGATGGACGTACTGGCACCAGGCATCGGCGAAATCATCGGCGGTTCGCAGCGGGAAGAGCGCCTGCATGTGTTCGACGAGCGGCTGAAGGAAATGGGCCTGCCGATTGAAAACTACTGGTGGTACCGTGACCTGCGCCGCTATGGCACCGTGCCGCATGCCGGCTTCGGTCTGGGCCTGGAGCGCTGCGTTGCTTACGTCACCGGCATGCAGAACGTCCGCGACGTGATCCCGTTCCCGCGCACGCCGAAAAACGCCGAGTTCTAAGTCGAATTATTGAATGCATTCTCAGGCCCGACCGTGGTCGGGCCTTTGTCAGGAGTAAAACATGAGCAAAATCGACCGCGCCTATGTCAGCGACAGCACCCGCTTCCTGCAGGAACTGGAGCAGAAACCAGAAAACAACCAGTCGCCGGCCCGTCAGGCCGAAGAAGCCAAGTACAAGCGCATCAACACGCTGCGTGATGAAGCCCAGGCGACGCCGGATACCGGCAAGATCTGGAGCGGCTTCTGAGCCTCGGTCCACGGGGAGCTTGGTACAAGTGCACCAGACCTCCCCAGCCCCGGCACAAACCGCTACACTTGCCAGCATGACGGCGGGACTTGCCGTAACTCGCTTGCCAACAAGAAGACAGGCAGACAGGAGAACAATATGAAGTGCCCGAAGTGCAAGGCTCCGATGGACAACGTGGTGTTGGAAGGCGTGCAGATCGAACGCTGCAGCGGCTGCAAAGGCCTCTGGTTTGATGCCAACGAAGAAGTGCTGATGAGCAAAATCCAGCACGCTGAAATGCTGGACCTGGGCCTGGCCAGCCTCGGCAAGGAATTCAACAACGAAGAGCCAATCTTCTGCCCGCGCTGTGGCACCAGCTCGCAACTGCACAAATTGCAGGACAAGAAGCAGCCGCACATCGAACTGGATCGTTGCAACAGCTGCAACGGCACCTTCTTCGATGCCGGTGAATTCACCGACTTCAAAAAGCACGACGTGCTCGACTTTTTCAAGTCGCTGGCCCGCAAGGCGCGCGGCTGAGACGCAGCGTTTTCAGAACAACAAAAAAGCCGGCAATGCCGGCTTTTTTGTTGTCAGTGCTTCGCGGCTTTGGCTACACCAGCGGCTGCACCAGCTTCAGTTCAGAGATAACGCCAGAACGCGTCGGCCGCTGGCGCTGCACCGGTATCTTTCGGCTCGCCCTTGATCGTCCCGACATAGACATAACCAATCACTTGTTCGTGCTCTGCGAGCCCCAGCAAACGCCAGATCGCCGGGTTGTACGCGATATCGCCGGTGCGCCAATAGGCGCCAAAGCCCATCGCCTGCGCGGCATTGATGAACTGGAACGTGGCAAGACCGGCCGTGATCAGCTGTTCCTGACGTGGAGCTTTCGGGCTGTCCTGGAAGCTCGCCACCGCGATCACCACCATCGGCGCCCGCAACGGCAAGCCTTTCGCGCGCTCCAGCTTTGCAGCGTCGGTTTCGCCACTCTGTTGCATGCCTTGCGCGTACAGCTCACCGAGCTGCATCAGCTTTTCGCCGGCGCACACCAGAAAGCGGTACGGCTTCAGGTTGCCGTGATCCGGCGCCCGCAGCGCCGCTTGCATCAAGGTATTGAGCTGTTCGGTGGTCGGCGCCGGTGCGGTCAGGATGGGGAAGGAACGGCGGCTGAGCAGGAAATCGAGGGGGGTCATGTGCAGGCCTGAAGTGCGCAAAATGATTGCGGCATTCTAGCGGGCTTCATGAGGAAAATCTTTGTGCCCCTCCCCCCTCACGGGGGAGGGGTTGGGGAGAGGGGAAATCGGTCATGACTCGCCGTAATCAGCAAGAAATCAGCGGTGATTTTCGCTGACGCGAAAACGCTCTTCACCAGCCACGGGGATCGCT
>DASUEK010000312.1:0-9068 GCA_036275115.1 Permianibacter sp.
TTGGTGCAAGATGTGCGGCCCTTGCTGACCAGCGTTTGCGAAACCAACCAACCGCTTGGTTTGACAAAACAGGTGCAGCTAAACGCGACCATCCCCGATACCCCGCTGATCGCGAAGGTTGACAGTTCACGACTGCAGCAAGTGTTGACCAATCTGATCGCCAATGCGATCAAGTTTTCGCCGGAACACAGCACGGTCCAGCTGACGGCACGACGGGACGGAGATCTGCTGGAGGTGACCGTGCGGGATCAAGGCCCCGGCATTCCGGAGGCATTCAAAGCACACCTGTTTGAGCAATTTGCCCAGGCTGACGCAGGCGACAACCGTCAGCACGCCGGCACGGGCCTCGGCCTTGCCATCAGCAAAGCCCTGATCGAGCAGATGCGCGGCGAAATCGGTTATCGCACACCGAGCGGGCCGGGTGCTGAATTTTTTGTCCGGTTACCTCTCAGCAGTCCAGAGACCGACTGAACGGGTTCCGGAGCGCCGGATCCTGCATGGGTCACTGTGGCCGTAACGTAACGCCGATCGCCACCCGGTTCTCGGCGTTGTTGTAATCGATCAGGCTTTCGCCGTAGCCACTGAACAGATAGACATACCAACTGGTTTGCTCGGAGCCGGTCGGGAAGCTCCAGCTCAATTCAATGGCGCCTTTGCCAGTTTCCAGATTGCCGCGTATCAGGCCGTTGAACAGGTGCCGACAGATCTTGCCGTCGAGACAGCGACGGTAGCGCAACTCGGCATCGCCGTAGTAATCGTCGATATCCGGGTTGTCATCGCCTTCGGCGGCGAGTGGATCAGTTTTCTTGTCTTCCGGTAGCCGGTACCAGGCTTTCAACCAGATCACATCATCGTCGCCTTCATGGAACATCGCGCCGTAGACCTTGTTCCAGCTGCGTGACTCCGGTACCCGTTTGCCGTTGGATTCGTGCTCGATACCGACATCAAATCCCCATTGGCTGGACAGCCAGTTGCCGGGCTGGAAGCGAGCAAACACTTCCGGGTTGTAATTGGTTTCGCGAAAGGGCGCGGATTCCTCGCTGTCGTAGGCCTGCCAGAACGAGCGCTGGGTGTAACCAAAAAACAGCGGACCACGCAGAATGCGCGCCTTGAAGCTGAGCTGAAATACGGTTTCGCTTTCGTTGCCGGTAAAGCGCTCGTTGTAGGTGAACGGTGCGATGAACATGTCCTTGTGAAAGGACACGCCGCTCTTGCTGTCGATCACCTGCAACAGCGCGTGCCGTTGTGATTCGAGTTCGTCTGCTTCTGTCTCATCGGCGGCTTGCGTTTGATCTGTCACGGCGGCGGCTTCGGTTGCCGGCTCCGATACGGGCACTGCCACAGGCTCCGACATCAGCTCCGCTGGCGTTTGCGCCATCACCACCGACGCTGCACAGAGCAGCACCACCAGCAAAATCAGTATTCGCCGCATACTGTTATTCATGTTTTTCGTCCTGCTTTTTTTGGTTATGGCCGCTGCAGCACATGCCGTGGCGGCAGCGGCAAGGCACGCGATTCAGGCACGCCGAATGGGAAAACTGATCACCTCGTCGATATGGCTGGCGCCGAGCGCCAGCATCACCAAACGGTCAACACCCAGCGCCACCCCCGCACAATCCGGCAACCCCGCGGCGAGCGCCTGCAACAAGGCTTCGTCGATCACACCCGCAGGCAGGCCGCAGGCCACGCGTGCCGCATTGTCGGCCGTGAAGCGGCGGCGCTGCTCGTCAGCATCGGCCAGCTCGTGAAACCCGTTGGCCAGTTCAATGCCCCTTACATACACCTCAAAGCGTGATGCGACCGCCGGCGTTCCGGCCCGGATGCGGGCCAACGCGGCTTGCGAGGCCGGAAAGTCGAACACAAAACACGGCCGCTGTTGACCGAGTTGCGGCTCGATGCAGACAGAGAACAACAACTGCAGCATGGCGTCGCGATCGAGCGTGCTGCCGGTGTAGTGCGCGCGAGCCTGACAGAGTTGCGCCAACGTCGCGTCGGTCACCGTATGCGGATCAATGGCGAGGTGGTATTGAAACGCGGCGCCGTATGACAAACGTTCGCCCGCCGTGCCGCCCAACACCTGTTGTAGCAGCGCATCCACCTCATCCATCAGCTGATGGTGATCGAAGCCGAGCCGGTACCACTCCAGCATGGTGAATTCCGGATTGTGGTAGCGACCGGACTCGTCATCACGAAACACTTTGCAGATCTGGTAAATGTCGCCGTAGCCGGCACAAAGCAGGCGTTTCATCGGAAATTCCGGCGAGGTGTGCAGGAACAGCCGGCGGCCATCGGCACCGGCACCCGGTTCGCGCCAACGGGTTTCCAGAAAGCCCAATTGCAGATCGGTGATGCTGGCAGCCGACAACATCGGCGTTTCCACTTCGAGCACCTGACGCGCAGCGAAGAACTGCCGAATGTTGGCCAGAAGGTCAGCGCGGCGGCGCAGGTGTGTCAGGCTGGCGGCAGGCTGCCAGGAAAGCGGCGTGGTCATGGTGGTAACAGCAATGGCTTCGCGATGGCGGGCGATTATATCGGAGTGTCGTCACCGCGGCCGACAATCCGGTTGCGACCAGCGGATTTGGCGGCGTACAGCCGCTCGTCCATCTCGGCAAGCCAGAGGGTGGCCGATTGTTCCCGCCACTGGCTGATGCCGGCACTGAATGTCACGTGCAAACGACCGCTGACGCCGATGAAATCAAAGTTGCTGAACTGCTCGCGGATGTCATCAAGCAGCGCCCAAGCCGTCGTGAGGTCCGTTTCCGGCAGCACAACCAGAAACTCTTCGCCACCCAGACGGCCGATCAGATCCGATTTGCGCAAGCGTTGCCGCAGCAACTGGGTCAAGCCTTTCAGCACCGTATCGCCAACCTGGTGCCCCTGGCTGTCGTTGACCTGCTTGAAGCGGTCAATATCGATCACCGCGGCGCTGAGCGGCGCATTGAGCCGGCGGGCGCGGGCAAACTCACGCTCGACCCCAAGCATCAATGCCCGCCGGTTGAGCACATGGGTCAGCGGATCGGTCAGCATCGCGTTGCGCAGTTCGCGATAGCGACGGGCCCGGATCTGCACCGACTCGATCAAATGCTGTGGCTGGATCGGTTTGACCAGAAAGTCGTCGCCGCCATCGCGCATGGCGCCAAGCTGTACCGCACGGTTGGCTTCTGATGACAGAAACACCAACGGCACGCCCAGCGATTGATTGTCCATGCGCAGCGCGCGCGCGATATCCGGGCCGTCCCAACCGGGCATGTACAGATCGAGCAGAATGAGTTCCGGCGCGAAGTCCTGCACCACGATATCGACCCGCAGCACATCCGAACAGATTTCGACCTTCATGCCGGCACTGCGCAGCACCGCAGCGTGATAGCTGGCGACGCTCAGATCATCGTCGACGACCAACACCCGGTACGGCGCCGCTTGCTGGTCAAACTCCGGCCGCTCCAGCACTTCGAGCAGCTCCGGCAGATTGAGAGGCTTGGCCAGCACCGCGCGCGCGCCAAGCTTGGCGGCCTGTAACCGCATGGTGAAATCGCGTCGGGTCGACATAAGCAATAACACATGGCGCTGCCAGTCAACGGCGCTTTCGGCGCTAAACAGCGGACAGTCAAATGGCAGCTTCGCCTGACAATCGACAATTACTAGGCAGGACTGTTCCTGCCGCTCATTGATCAAACTTTGCAAGCCTGCTGCATCGGCGGCGAGATGAACCTTTAGCTGAAACTTTTGTAACTGATCCAATAATTCATGGCTGTGTGCGCCCTCCATCGCCAGGTACACCAGTTCGCGTGGCAGGGGGTGCAATGTTGTGGCGGTCGGTGCAACGGCCGCTGCCGGTCGCGGCAACTGTACGAGTTGAACCATACCTCTGAGCTGAGCTTGAAATTCCAACGCCGACGGCAGCAGCCCCTCGCGCACCTGCTGCTCCAGTTGACGTGCCAGCTGACTGATTTGCGGAAAACCAAAGGTACCGCCAGCGCCCACCAAGGAATGCAAAGCGCGCTGCAACTCGGTGCGCGCCGACGCGTCGCCCGCGCTGGCGCGGGCATAGGATTCACCAAGCTGGTTGCAGCGGTCTGGCAATTGCCGGGCAAACTGTTCCCGGAACTGTTGCAACTGCTGTTCCGGTGTCATGGCTCCTGACTTCATCCTCACAGACCTTTCAGCGTTGACCGGCATTGGCAATTTGCCAAGTCCGCCAGTGCTGACGCAACTCAGCAGCCAAATCCATTGGGTCGAATGGTTTTGAAATTACCGCTATTGCCCCCTGCTGCTGTAGTGCAGCAATTTCTTGTGGCTGGGCCTTCGCTGTCATAAAAATGACAGGGACATCACGCAGCGCCGACTGCTCGCGCAACAATCGTAAGGTGCCGGGCCCATCGAGGCCTGGCATCATCACATCCAGCACCAGCAGTTGGGGTTGTGCCTCGGCGGCACGCGCAATGGCCTCTTGACCGGAGCTGAAGACAGTCACCTTCATCCCACCAATGGCCTCCAGCGCGATGCGGACGATGGCTTGAATATCCGGTTCGTCTTCGACGTACACAACTCTGGCCAGCGATTCACTCATACACAATCTCATTCTCGGGCAATCGGGGCTGGTGCATACGGGTTCTTGGTCAAGATTTCAGCGTAACAAGGATAGTCGACATTTCAACGTGTCGCCGCTGTACTAGGCTTCAGGTGTTCACCTCCAGCTTGGCTACCCCTTTGCTTCAGCGCCTCTTCTCATTGTCTTGCGGAATCGCCGTGGCGTACGCCGTTCTCGGCCGGCTGAGCCTGTTGCTTGCCATTCCCCCCGGTTTTGCCACTGCAGTATTCCCCCCGGCCGGATTGGCTCTGTTTTGCCTTATCCGTTTTGGTCCAACCGCCTTACCGGGAATCTGGCTCGGCTCGGTATTGATGAACCTGTCCACAACGTGGTTGGCTCAAGGTTGGCCTAGCCCAATTGCTTGGCTGATGACAGCGATGATCGGTTGTGGTGCTGCCGGACAAGCCTATGCCGGTTACTGGCTCATGCGGCGCCACACCGATTTGCCTTTGGCCTGGCATGACGAGCATGTGCTGATGCGCTTTGCCTGGCTGGCAGGGTCCGTCAGCACCTTGATCGGCGCGAGTACCGGCATTGGCAGCTTGTGGCTGGGGGGACAAATCAGCAGCAACGAAGCGGCTTATAACTGGTTGACCTGGTGGGTTGGGGACAGTATCGGCGTGCTGTTGGTCACGCCATTATTGCTGCTGGCGTCAAGTGAACCCGGCAGTGATGACCGCCAATTATTACGCTCGGTATCAATCCCGATTGCCATTACGTTCAGCCTGGTCACCCTTTTGTTCATTCGTGCGAGCGGCTGGGAACAAAAGCAGATTCACGATCAGTTTTTGGAGCAGGCAGGTCGTATAGAACGGCAGCTTCAAAGAGCGTTTCAACAGCATATTGACACATTGGACCAGTTGGAGCGATTTTTTGCTGCCAGCGGTGATCCCAGCCCCGCTGATTTTGCCGAATTCACCAGCACCACCATTAACAAATTCAACGGCAAGGTTTCACTAAGCTGGGTTCATCATGTCACCGAGAACGATCGGCACCAATACGAACTTGGCATGCGCCAGCGGCTCGGCCCCAGCTTCGAGATATGGCACCGTGACAGTACTGGTCAACGCAAGACCATGCCCGCAGGGATCGACTACTTTCCCATCAGCTATATCGAGCCCATAGGTAGCGCGTGGCTGGCCGGCTTCGATAATGGCTCTGGCCCAACAAGAAGGGAGCTAATGGAAGCAGCATTGAGGCGTCGAGAAGCGACCGTATCCCCCCGCCTATGGCTCGGCCAACTGGAGCAAAACGTCGCGGCAATCTTGTTGGCGCGACCAGTCCTCAGACGGGGTCAAGAACATGCCGACTCACTGGTGGTTGCCGGAATTGAAATTGCCGCCACAGTTACTTACGGACTACAAGGCCAAATGGATAGCGGCATCGCCGTTGAGTTGCTCGACCTGAATGAAACAGGGGAGCGTCGTACGCTTTTTTCAAACTTGCCACCTAAGCTGCAGCCGGACCCTGCGTTTTCACATCGGCTCGAATGGAACTTCGGCGGCCGACGTTGGCAAATTCTGCTGCATGCAATGCCGGCATACTTGCGCGAAACGCACGCGTGGCAAGGGTGGTTTGTGATGGTAGCCGGCATGCTGTTCACGGGCCTGCTCGGTGCAATGCTACTGCTGGTAAACGGTCGAGCGTTGCGCGTTCAGCGACTGGTCGAGCAGCGCACCGCCGAACTGGCACGACAACAGCAGACCCTGCAAACCATTTCCGACAGCGCGGCTGACTCCATCCTGCTGCTTGATGAGCAGGGCCGCATTCATATGGCAAATCCAGCTGCTGAAGCACTACTACAACAACCATCAATACTTTTGCACGGAAAGCCGCTATCAGCATGGTTGCCGGAGTGGAAGGAAAGCTGGCTGCTCGAAGCGACTCACCTCGGCCAGTCAGGATTGCGCCGAGATACCCAGCTGCAGATTCACAACCAGTCGCCTCGAGAGGTCGAGCTTGCCTTGACGGCACTACAGAAAACGGGGCAACGCCGGTATTGTTGCCTACTGCACGATATGACCGAACGCATCGCCCACGAGCGGATAAAACGCGAATTTGTCGCCATGGTCAGCCATGAGCTGCGCACGCCGCTCACCTCTATCCGCGGCGCGCTTGCCTTACTCAACAGTGGCCAGGTCAACCAGGATGCCGCGCAATATCAACAGCTACTCAAGATCGCTACCGACAACAGCAGGCGACTGCTGCTGCTGGTCAATGATCTGCTTGATTTCGAAAAACTCGAAATTGGCAAGTTCGAGCTGGAACTACACCCGGTTGCCGTTGGCCCTTTGCTGCAGCAGGCGATTGACGAACTTCAGGGCGTGGCGCTCAGCAACGGTTTGACCATTGAGCTGCAAAACCAGTTGCCCGCCAATGCCATGTTGATGCTGGCACCCGACCGGTTTGTCCAGATCGTGTTCAACCTGTTGTCGAATGCGATCAAATTCTCAGACAAGAGCCGAGTCGTGCAATTGTGCGCCAGACAAGAAGGTGAGGAGGCCTGCATCGAAGTGACTGATCAGGGCATCGGTATCGCGGCCGATAAGCAAGCATTCATCTTCGAAAAATTCTGGCAGGCGGATGCATCGACCAGTCGCAAGCATAGCGGTACCGGGCTGGGGCTCGCGATCTGCAAAGGCTTGACGGAAGCAATGGCCGGCCGCATCGGCTTTCACTCGACGCTGGGCCGCGGCAGCACATTCTGGCTGCGGTTTCCACTGGTGAGAGAGAGCGAATGACGAACATCGGCTCGACTCGACCGTTCCAACGCTGGATATATCGTCGCCCCATGGCCGGGCTAATCGCTGCGGCTTGCTTTGGCCTGGTGCTGGCGGCAAGCTGGGCGTTACAGGAGCTCAGCGAGCGAACAAACGCCGCGAGGCTGGAAGGCTACAGCCGTGATCTGCGTACCCTGATCTCCCAACGCATGCTCGGCCACGAACAGATCCTGCGCGGCGGCGTCGGATTGTTCGATGCCAGCGAAGGCGTCACCCGCAACGAATGGCAGCAATACATCAATCAGCTGAAACTGGCGGTACGCTATCCCGGCATTCAGGGCGTCGGCTTTAGTGAACGAATTGCCGCGGCCGATCTGGCTCAGCACGTTGCCCGCGTCCGCGCCGAAGGCTTTCCCGATTATCAAGTCAAGCCGGCGGGGGCAAGGGTGGAGTATTCCGCGATCATCTACCTCGAACCGTTCATCGGCCGCAATCTCGCTGCATTTGGTTACGACATGCTGTCGGAACCGGTGCGCGGCCAAGCCATGCGCCGCGCGATGCGCACCGGCGAAGCAAGCCTGACCGGTGCGGTGACCCTGCTGCAGGAAACCCACGGCACTGTGCAGCCCGGTTTTCTGATGTATGTGCCGGTGTATGCGCACGACGCCGATCTGTCGAGCCCGGAGGCTCGCGAGCGTGCCACGCTTGGTTGGGTCTATAGCCCGTTCCGTGCCTACGACCTGATGCAAAACATGCTGCGCGACTGGGGCCAGTCGAAACTCGGTGAGTTTGCCCTGTTCGACGGCATCCATGTCGATGACCCGACCGCGGTGCTGTTTCGCAGCGATGCTGGCCAAGTCACCGACTTGAACAGCTTGCGCTACAAGACCAGTCAGGTGCTGCACGTGTACGGGCGCGACTGGACGCTGGTGAGCTGGCTGCCTGCACAGCAAACTGCGCAAAACCCGACCGTGGTCGCTGCGCTGCTCGGGCTCGGCAGCATCATCAGTGCGCTCATCTGGCTGTTGCTTCGCACGCTCGCCAATCGGGAAGAGCGCGCCAATCAAATTGCTGAAGCGATGACGGTCAATTACCGGAACAGTGAAGCTGCACTGGCAGCGAGCGCCCAGCGTTCACGCGCGATCATCGATAACGTTGCCGATGCCATTCTGATGGTGGCGAGTGATGGCACCGTGCTACAGGCCAACCCTGCGGCCGCGCGCCTGTTTGGGTTTGGAGACGAAGACATGACCGGCAGCACGCTGCAACAATTGTTGCCGGCCGTGCCGCAGGAGCAGTTGCAGGCGCTGCTCCGCGATGCCAGCCAGTCGGCCGGGCACGCAACGACCACGCCGCTGCGCGAGCTGGAAGGTCGGCGCAAGAACCAAACCAGTGTGCCGATCGAAATGGCGCTGTCCGTGTTGCCGCAGGCAAAGCCGGAAACGTTCATTGCCGTCTGCCGCGATGTGACCGCCCGGCGCCGGGTTGATCGGCTCAAACGCGAGTTTGTCGCGACCGTCAGCCATGAATTGCGGACGCCGCTGACCTCCATCGCCGGCTCACTGGATCTGCTGGTCTCCAACCAATTTGCCAACGTGCCCGGCCCGGTTCATGATCTGCTGCTCATCGCCCATCGCAACAGCAAACGGCTGGCTGATCTGATTAACGATTTGCTCGACATCGAACAGATCAGTCGCGGCCAGCTGACGATGTTTCTGGAAGATGTCAACGTGAAAAGCAAACTGGAGCATGTGCTGTCG
>DASUEK010000313.1:0-14969 GCA_036275115.1 Permianibacter sp.
CGGCGCCGTCGTCAGCGGCTGTTCCAGCGTGCCGCGCAAGGTGACATCTGGCAGTTGCAGCTCCAGCAGCTGACTGCGGAACTCCATCGCCTGTGCGCCAGTACAGCCCAGCATGAATGCCATCAGCCAACGCCATTGCATGTCAAACTCCCTCTATCACCACGTCCGGGCGCAACCGTCGCAAATCATCGGCAAAACGCTTGAAATCTGCCGGCGCGATGATCAGCTCATCAACCGCCCGATGGCTTTGGATGCCAATGTGCAAACGGTACAAGGACAGCGCATAGCCCCCCTGTATTGAGCGGCCGGCTTTGACATAGCGAATGGCGGCCAGCGGAAAGGCTTTGTTGATCGGGCCGCAACGGACATACAAGGTTTTGCTGTCCATCCGATAATGCGTCCCGAACCATAACCAGCCAAGCAAGACCACTACTGGCAGCGCCGCCAGCAGAAAGATCCCTCCTTCGACACCAGCCGTCAGGGCATCCGTCGCATAAAGGTGCACGAAAATACCGAACAACAGCACAATCGCGAACAGGAAGTTACCGGCTACGAACCAGTCCCGCTTTGGTGGGTAGTAACGCATCGATCACTCCTCGGTTGCGCGATCGGAGGTGAACACCAACCGCGCAACACACCTGAATTGACTTGCTCAGTTGCCACGCTTGCAGCGACAGCCGCAAACCACGGCTGACAAAGCCTCAGCTATACAGCGAACCGGTATTCACCACCGGCTGGGTATTCTGTTCCGAGCACAGCACCACCAGCAGGTTGCTGACCATCGCGGCTTTGCGTTCGTCATCGAGCTCGACCACGCCCTGGTTCTTCAGCTGCTCCAACGCCAGCCGGACCATGCCGACCGCGCCTTCGACCACTTTCTGGCGTGCCGCGATCACCGCCGTAGCCTGCTGGCGACGCAGCATGGCGCTGGCGATTTCCGGCGCGTAGGCCAGATGCGAGATGCGCGCTTCGATCACTTCAACACCGGCTTTCGACAGGCGGGCGTGAATCTCTTTACGCAGTTCATCGGCAATTTCGCTGGCATGACTGCGCAGGGCCACGACATTTTCTTCGTGCTGGTCGTAGGGGTAGCTGGTAGCGAGATTGCGCAGCGCCGCCTCACTCTGGATGCTGACGAAGTTTTCGTAGTCATCGACCATGAACATCGCTTCGGCGGTATCGACTACGCGCCAGACCACCACCGAGGCGATTTCAATCGGATTGCCTTCGGCGTCGTTGACTTTCAGTTTGCCACTCTCAAAGTTGCGCACCCGCAGCGAGATGGCGTGTTTGCTGTAGAACGGGTTGGCCCAGCGCAGGCCCGGGTCACGGCAGGTGCCGACATAGGAACCGAACAGCTGCAACACCTTGCCTTCGTTCGGGTTGACCATGAAAAAGCCGAACCAGCTGATGAATATCAGAATGGCCAGCAGACCGGCGACGATCTTGATGACCGGTGGCATCGCGACCACGGCCGCAATGCTGGCGAGCTGCAGCACGAACAACAGCGCCAACATGCTGTAGCCCGAGCGACAGGTGCGGGTGATTTCTTGGGTCATGGTGTCTTTCTCCTGTAAGCCCCGAACGGGGAAGCGGGTTTCCGACCCGGCATGAGCATATTGATATTATTTTGATATCAATTCGTCAAGCACTCTCAGACCAACGGCAAGGCAGGCTCGCCGTCCGAGATCGGCTGAGCTGGTGACTTTCGGCACTGGGGTGGTCGTTTTGACCACTTTATTTTGTCGTCACTTAAACCAATCCCTTGCCAGTCAGCGTCTTACCGGACATGGCACACCGGCTGCTTAGTCGCTGGTACCGGTTCAAGTCACCACCGCCCGAGCGGCTCATCCACCCGCAAGGCACCAACAAGGAGAACACCATGCGCCTGACCCCCACCGCCCTGCTGCTTGCCGGCCTGATGGGCCTTTGCGCCGTTCCCGCCGTCATGGCCCACGATGTCGGTGATGGCCAGAAAGGCCGCGACATCGACACCGTCAATGCCGACATCGAGATTGGCCGCGATGCCGAAGCCGGTGACCTGGACAGTGTCAACGGCGACATCGAAGTCGGCAGCAACAGCCGCGTCGGCGATCTGGACACCGTCAACGGCGATATCGAACTGGCCGATGGCGTCAAAGCCGGCGGCGCCGATTCGGTCAACGGCAAAATCCACGGTGGCCGGGATGTGCTCATCAATGGCGATATCGACACCGTCAACGGCGGTATCGGCTTTGATGCCGGCAGCCGAGTCGATGGCGGGCTCGACACCGTCAATGGCACGGTCAAACTGACCGGCACGACCGTCGCCAAGGACATCGAGACCGTCAACGGCGATATCCACCTGCTCGACGGCAGCGTCGTCAGCGGCAAAATCATCGTCCGCAAGCCGAATGGCAACTGGTGCTGGTTTGACTGTGATGACGACAAGCCCGTCATCGAAATTGGTGCCAATGTCGAGGTGACTGGCGGCCTGTTGCTGGAACGGGAAGTCGAATTGAAGCAGCACCCGAGCGCCAAGGTCGGCCCAATCGTCTACGCCTACGACAAGAAATAAGCCTGTCCCCCGCGCCGCGCCGGTTGTCGCCACGCTGCCCCCACAGCCAGACAATCGGCGCGGTTTTCTCGCGGAAATTCTGCGTTCGCTCAGCTACAATGCGGCCACTTTTCCCGCCGGCCTTTGCCTTGCGCGTGCCGGTGGGCCGACTTGTCGAAAATTTGAGCGCGACCCATGAGCGAAGCCGAGAAACGCCCGAGCAACTTCATCCGGCAAATCATTGATGCCGATCTGGCCAACGGCAAACACCGGACCGTGGTCACCCGGTTTCCGCCGGAGCCGAACGGTTACCTGCATATCGGCCACGCCAAATCGATCTGCCTGAACTTCGGTCTGGCCCGCGATTACCAGGGCAGCTGCAACCTGCGCTACGACGACACCAACCCGGAAAAAGAGAGCATCGAATACGCCAACTCGATTGCCGAAGCGGTGGAATGGCTCGGTTTTCAATGGCACGGCGAAAAGCGCTATGCGTCAGACTATTTCGAACAGCTCTATCTGTTTGCCGAAGAGCTGATTCAGAAAGGCCTCGCTTACGTTGATGACTCGACACCGGAAGAAATGCGCGCCATGCGCGGCTCGCTGACCGAAGCCGGCAAGGAAAGCCCGTACCGTTCACGCACGCCGGCCGAGAACCTCGATTTGTTCCGCCGCATGCGGGCGGGTGAGTTTGCCGATGGCAGCAAGGTGCTGCGCGCCAAGATCGACATGAGCTCGCCGAACATCAACCTGCGCGACCCGGTGATTTACCGCATTCGCCGCGCCCATCACTGGCGCACAGGCGATGACTGGTGCATCTACCCGATGTACGACTACACCCACTGCATTTCCGACGCGCTCGAAGGCATCACCCACTCCATCTGCACGCTGGAATTCGAAGATCACCGGCCGCTGTACGACTGGGTACTCGACAACATCACCATTCCCTGCCACCCGCAGCAAATCGAATTCGCCCGCCTGCAGCTGGAAGGCATGCTGACCTCCAAGCGCAAACTGAATGAACTGGTGCAGCGGCACATCGTCAGCGGCTGGGATGACCCGCGCATGCCGACCATCATGGGCCTGCGCCGGCGCGGCGTCACCCCGGCGGCGCTGCGGTTGTTTTGCGACCGCATCGGCGTCACCAAACAGGACTCGGTCGTCGAGCTGCAGCAGTTCGAAACCTGCGTGCGCGACGATCTGGATCAGAACGCCGGTCGCGCCATGGCAGTGCTGAAGCCGCTGAAAGTGGTCATCGAAAACTGGCCGGCGGAACAAGTACAGGAATTGAAAGCGCCAGCGCATCCGCAGAAACCGGAGATGGGCGAACGCACCCTGTACATGACCCGCGAACTGTTCATTGATCAAAACGATTTCCGTGAAACCACCGACGACAAGGACTTCAAGCGCCTGCTGCTCGGCGGTGAAGTACGACTGCGCAACAGCTATGTGATCAAGGCAGCGCAGGCCATCAAGGATGCCGCCGGTCACATCACCGAAATTCGCGCCAGCGTCGACCACAACACGCTCGGCAAGAACCCGGAAGGCCGCAAGGTCAAGGGCGTGATTCACTGGGTGTCAGCCAGCCACTCGCTGACCGCGGAAGTACGCCTGTACGAGCCGCTGTTTGCGACGCTGCGGCCGTGGGAGCTGGACGACTACATCACTGGCCTCAATCCGCACTCGCTGACCGTCATTGCCGACGCCCGGGTCGAACCGTCACTGGCGGATGTCGCGCCGGAAACGCGGTTCCAGTTCGAGCGCGAAGGCTACTTCGTTGCCGACCGCCACGACTGCAAGCCCGGCAAATTGGTCTTCAACCGTACCATCGGTTTGAAAGATTCGTTTGCCAAGCTGGAAAACAAGGCCAAGTAATCCTATTAGTTTTGTCATTGTCCACCGATTGATTGAACGGCCAGCGGGTGGCGGCAGCTAGCAACCGTCACCCGCGGCGATTTCCCTGACAGGAGACCCCCATGCCCCGTTCCCGCTTTGAAGAAGACGACGAACTCGAAGGCGGCTTCGAAGAAGAAGGCCTGCTCGACGAAGACGGCGAGCTCGATGATTTTGAAGACGATCTCGGCGACGAGCTCGACGACGAGAAACTGGAAGAACTCGCCGAAACCGATGAGGACGACGATGAGGATGACGAGGACGAAGAAGGCCTCGACATCAACAAGGAAACCGAGGACTGGAGCGAGTCGCTCGATGACATGGAGTCAGACTACTGGGAAGACTACACCCGGGGTCCGCGCTGAACGACACCGCATGACTGTATCAGTCTGTATCAAAACCGCCGCAACCTGCGGCGGTTTTGTTTCTGGATGTACAGGGTTATTCCTGACCGAAACTAACAGCTGAGCGAATCATACTTGCTTGGCTATTTCCGCGACATTCCGCACATTTTTCATGTCCTTTCCTGCTATCTTTGGTTTTCCGGCGCAGATCGGAAACCCGTGGCGGTCTCTCCGGGTCAAACAAATGCATGGACTGGCACCTGTATTACGTTGGGTGCTCTCCGCAGTCGTTGTCATGCCGTTAAAACGTTTTGCCAGCAGCGTCACAATCGCTGCGCTGACCTCCTGCTATAAAGGTCACGCTGCCTGTTGTAGCTGTCTGCAAGGACATGACTTTGGCACTTTCAACGCAATCCCCCGCCCCGGCGTTGCCGGACCGGGTCACTCGACTCTGGCACGCCCACCGTGCTGAAGAGGCATCGCTGCACCTGATTCCCGAGGCAGCCCAACTGTGCGCCGAGCTATTCCAGCGTCTGCCGGAAAATGAAGAGCTCGTGCTGTTGAGCCGTTCACCCGGCGTCAGGAACGAGGAAGAAGCGCGCGCTTGTCAGCGCGCACTCGCCGAAACGGCGTTTCACCTGTCATTTACTGGCGGCAGTCACACCGTTCGACTGAACATGATGCAGCTGTTTCAGCGCATTCGTCTGAAGCCAGCGTTCTACGATTATCTGGCCATTCGATTGATCAGCCAGCAGCCGAGCAGCAGCAAACCGATCAGCGCCGAGATGCAACGCTTTCATCAGGCCCGTACCGAATTTTCTGCCGCGATGGATAGCATCATCCAGCAGCTCGAAAGCCGGATCGAACAGGCATTTCACGCCTGCAACGCCACCCAATACATTTCGCTTTCCGCCGCCAAAGACATCGCTCGCATCGTTTTGCGCCAATACGTACACGAAACACCGGACGTTCCGCAAGGCGAAGGCTTCAATGCCGAATTTCTGCGCCGCTACCAGCGCCGACTGGCAGGCCTGAGCGCACACGACTGAGTAGCAGCGGCGATTCACATCCAAAAACAAACAGGGCGCTTAAGCGCCCTGTGTTGCAACGACCACGGTTGGCTGTCGCCGACGCTGATACCACTGCCGAATCAGCTGCAATGACGGCTGCTCGACAAGCTGGGTGAGCGCGGTTGCCAACGCACACGCTGAGACAATCGCTACGGCGATAGCCGCATTGACTGACCACCCCGCCGCCTCCAGCCAGGCGATCACCCGAAATCCCAGCATCTGGTGCACCAGATAAAGCGTGTAGGAAATACTGCCCAACCAAAGCAGTGGCCGGTTCAGCAGCCAACGCATATGACCGGATACCGCCGCCCAGAACAGCAGGAAAAACACCGGCATCAACCAGCGACCGACCATATTCTCTTCGAGGACACAGGCACCAGCCAGGCACAGTGCAAGCAGCGACCAGGTTTTCAGCGTGGCCCGCTTCAGCCACACCTCATGGAACAACAAGCCCGCCATGAACAATGGCGCATATGGCAGCACCGCCAACAACTGCAACCGGAATGGCAAAGGCCAGACCGCATTGACAGCGGCAAACGCGAGCCAAATCAGCACAATCGCGTGAACGTGGCGAACCGCACCGAACAGATACAGCGCCAACATAACCGCATAGAAGCCCAACTCGTACGACAAGGTCCAATAGACGCCGTCGACCGATGGAACGTAGAGATAGGACTGCAGCATGGTGCCATTGACGGCAAGTTGATAAACGCTGTAATGCTGATCCGGCAGCGGCCAAAGCAGACCGACGACAGCGGTCAGCAACATGGCCGCCCAATAAGCCGGAAACAATCGCGATACCCGCGATACAACAAAATCGGTGGCAGTTTTGCAGCGTGACAGCGTCAGGAAAATCACAAATCCGCTGATCATGAAAAACAGCTGCACGCCATAGTGGCCGTACGCAAACGACCAGCCCAGCTTGGTGCCGGGGCTGTAAACAGCGGGATAACGGCTACTGAAGTGAAACAGCATGACCGCGAACGCGGCAATGCCCCGGAAGACGTCCAGTTCCTGAAAGCGTTCCTTTGCCATATGTTTGCTCACCCCATCCTGGGAGGGGTGCATGATACGCCGGTCAGTGCGACACGGCCACCGGCAATTCCATCAAAGCCTGCTGCAACGCGAGCTGCCAGCGCTCATAGCCGGCGGCATTCAGATGGATTCCATCACCTTCGTGCCACCTTGCCAGCAACCGGCCTTCGGCGTCGCTGAACAAGCGATAGCTATCCAGCACGCGGCAATGTCGATACTCCGCGCACAAGCGCGCATAGGCCGTTGCCAATCCGGCCAGCCGCGGGGTTCGCGGCTGCAAGCGCGGATTGGCACGATCATCGACAGGCAGAACGGTGCTCAGCACCACCGGCGTTCCGGACCAGCGTTCCAATAGCGTACGGACATTGGCGAGCAGCGTCGCATCGTCGCGTCGGATCAGATCATTGGTTCCGATCACCAATACGATGGCCCTGGCTTGCTTCAGCGCCCGATAATTGGCGCGCGCCAACAACGCCTGGCTGGTATCGCCGCCAATGCCAAAATTGACGGCATCCACGCTGATATTACCGACCGCCAGACTTTGCACATGGCTGTCGCCAATAAACACCAGCCGTCCCGGTGCAAGCAGCGCATCCTGACGCAGATAAAAGCCGTGCACATCGTGATACCAGGCCGGCACCTCGCTGCTGCGCCCGAGCAGCTGATTACGCCAGCGCAGCAGCAGATCCGGCTTCGCCAATGCGAACAGCAACACAAGGTGCAGCAGCAACCAATACAGCCAAAGCAGGCCCGGTCGCGACCACCTCTGTTTGCCTTCGGCAGCGCTCATTGCCGCCACCAATCACGCAATTCGTAATACCAATAGGTCAGCTGGGCGGCGAGCAAACCGAGCGGGCCAAACGTCGGCGGCAAGCCGAACTGATCGAAACCGTCAGGAATGGCAACTCGCTCATGAATCGCTTTCGCCAACACTTCGCCCGCCAGCGTTGTGGGGCCGACACCGTGGCCGCCAAATCCCATCGCAAACCAAATCCCATTCGGCAACCGACCGATTTGTGGCATCTGATGACGGGCATAGCTCATCAGGCCGCTCCAAGCATGGGCAATCTTGACGCCTTCAAGCTGCGGATACACTTTCAGCAAATCGCGATACAGCAGCTCGGCGACCGCTTTCGGCGCACGATTCTTGATCGAGATGCGCCCCCCCCATAACAAGCGACTGTCGGCGAGCGGCCGGTAATAATCGAATGCAAAACGGGTGTCATACACTGCAGCCTGGGTTTGCATCGCTGTCGCCAGCCGCTCACCGAGCGGCTCGGTTGCCATCACATACGTCGCAATGGGCAAGACCGACTGTGCCAGCGCCGGATACAAGCGACCGATGTAACCGCCACAACACAGCACCAACTCCCGACACCGGATCTCGCCCTGGCCGGTGCGAATGCGATGACCCTGCCCATCTGACGAGATCTGTTCGACCCGGCTCTGCTCGTACAATGCCACACCATCATTCCGCAAGGTCGCTGCAATGCCCTGCGCGTACTTGAGCGGATGAAAGTGAAAGGCGTTGCGTTCATGCAGCGCGCCATAATAGCGGTCCGTTCGCAACCAGTCGCGACATTGGTCCCGGGATACCGGCGCCCAATCGACGTCGAACTCACGCAGCATGAATTCGCGAGTCTGCTGCAGCAAACGGTCATCATCAAACCAGTTCGCCAGCAGCACACCGGATTCATTGCGATCACAATCGATCTGATAGCGTTCGATGCGCTGGCGGATCAGCGAAACGGCATCCAGAGTCAGTTGGTACAACGCGCGTGCACGCGGCCGGCCCAGCTGACGAATCAACTCGGCATTGCCAAGGCTGAAACCGCCAAAGACAAAGCCACCGTTGCGACCCGAGGCACCAAAACCAATCTGCTCTGCCTCCAGCACCGCAATCGATTGGGCACCTCGCTCGCGCAGGCCGAGCGCAGTCGCCAATCCGGCAAAGCCGCCACCGATGATTACCACATCGGCTTCCTGCCGACCCTGCAAGGCGGAAAAACGCGCGCCAGCACTGCTGGCGCGATAGTAGGTCATGTCTGGATGCATGGAGACTCGTGCTTAGCTGCCGATTTGTTCCACCGGTGGCGCAACTTTCATGACTTCTTCGATGGTTGTCAAACCACCTGCGACTTTATAGGCACCGCTGATCCGCAGCATCTGCATGCCGTCTTTCAAGCCTTGCTCCCGCAGCGGACCAACATCGCAACCGGGTCGGATCAGCCGTTGCAATGACGGCGTGATCATCATCAGCTCGTAAATGCCCTGACGACCGCGATAACCGGTATCGCGACACTCATGGCAACCTTTCGGCGCATAGATCATTTCCGGCATCGGCACCTTGAAAGGGTGCACCAACTCCTGCCATTTTTTCTCGTCCGGTTTGGTTTCCTGCTTGCAATGCGGGCAAAGCGTGCGCACCAGACGCTGTGCCATCACGCCCAACACCGTCGCGTTGATCATGTACGGTGGCACACCGATATCGATGAGACGGGTGATTGCGGTGGCAGCATCGTTGGTGTGCAGCGTTGACAGCACGAGGTGACCGGTCAGCGACGCCTGAATGGCCATTTCGGCCGTTTCCAGATCGCGGATTTCACCGATCATGATGATGTCCGGGTCCTGACGCAGCAGCGCCCGCACACCGGTCGCGAAGCTCACGTCGATATCGTGGTTGACCTGCATCTGGTTGAACGAGCCTTCGACCATTTCGATCGGATCTTCGACCGTACAGACGTTCACTTCCGGTTTGGCAAGGTACTTCAGCGAGGTGTACAGCGTTGTGGTTTTACCGGAACCGGTCGGGCCGGTGACGAGCACAATGCCGGTGTTGTTGTTGATGAGTTGCAACCATTTTTTTTCGGTCTGCCGTTCCAGACCCAGATCAGCAAAATGCTTCACCAATACGCCGGGATCGAAAATACGCGCCACCAATTTTTCACCGAAGGCCGTTGGCAAGGTCGACAAACGCAGTTCGACTTCCTGGCCATCGGGACTGCGCGACTTGATGCGGCCGTCCTGCGGCTTGCGCTTTTCCGCCACATCCATCCGGCCCAAAATTTTGAACCGCGCCAACACCGCCTGACCGATCGCGGCCGGCAGGTCGTAGACTTTTTGCAGCACGCCATCGATACGGAAGCGGATGTAGGTCTTCTCTCGGCGCGGCTCCATATGGATATCAGACGCGCGTTGGTCAAAGGCGTATTGCAACAACCAGTCGACAATGCGAACGATATGCTGATCGTTGGCATCGACCTCGCCCGCCCGGCCGAGATCGACCAGCTGTTCAAAGTTACCAACCTTGGAATCACTGCCTTCGACGTTGGCGCCCTTGACCGAGCGCGACAGTTGATAAAACTCGGTCTGGTAACGCTTGATGGCCACCGGGCTGGCGAGCACCAACCGGATGTCCTTGCGGATAGTGTGTTGCAGTGTCGGGATCCAACTGGTGACTTTGGGCTCCGAGGTTGCCACCAAGACAAAATTGTCGCCGACTTCGACGCAGAGAATTTTGTGGCGCTGGGCAAACGGCAACGACATCACGGCCGTGACACTGTCGACATTGATCTTGAGCGGATCGAGCCGGTAATACGGCATGCCGGCTTTGCCGGCGACCCATTCGGTCAGGTATTCCGGTGACAGGATGTGATGCGGCACCGGCACCGTTTTCAGATCCAGCTTGGCAACCTGCGCAATGGCCGGCTCCGCGGTGTTGCCGGAGGCGCGCACCCGCAACTTGGCAGTCTGCAGTTGCTGATCGTTGATCAGCCCTTCCCGGTGCAGCGCATCGAGCAGCTCGACCGCCTGGATCGGGCGATCCTTGCTGGCTGCCGGTGCGTCCTTCGCTGCGTCCTTCACGGTTTCCTTGACCGACTCTTTGCCTGCTTCTTTCGCCATGCCTGTCCACTCGTTATTGTTCTTGGCCGCAGGGTCCGGCGCATGCCGATCAACCCTGCTCCAGCAAATCTTTGATCACGACACCGGCGACAGTCAGGCCGAACAGTGCCGGCATGTAGCTGATGGTGCCATTGACCGCGCGCGGCCGGCCGATTGACGTCGGCTCCGGCGGCAGCGGATCGCGCGGATGCTCCAGCGAATACACGGCCTTGATCCCCTTCTTCACGCCCATCCGGCGCAGACGCCGCCGCACGTGTTTGGCCAGCGTGCACATTTCGGTCTGCCGGATATCGCCGACCCGGATCAGGGTCGGGTCCAGCTTGTTGCCGGCGCCCATCGAACTGATGACCGGGCGACCGTTGTCATACGCCGCTTTCAGATAGTTGACCTTGCTGTTCAGGCTGTCAATGGCGTCGATCACGTAATCAAACGGCTGCTGCATGAACGCCGGCATGTTCTCGGCTTTCAGGAAATCCTTGACCACATTGAGCTTGCAGGCTGGATTGATGTCGAGAATGCGCGCTGCCATGACATCGGCCTTGTACAAACCGACCGTGGAATGGAGTGCAACCAGCTGCCGGTTCAGGTTGGAGGCGGCCACGACATCGTGATCAATGATGGTCAGCTCACCGATGCCACTACGCGCCAAGGCTTCGGCGACAAATGAACCGACCCCACCCAGACCGGCCAGGCAGACATGCTTGTTCTGCAGTCGCTGGATGCCTTCGTCGCCTACCAGAATATGGGTGCGCTGATACAAACCGTCCATTGGGACCTCTGCTGGAATTGAAAAATGAAATCAGTGCAGCCGCAACGCGGCTTATTCAGCACAGCCTCAACGCGGCCATGCTGTTCGCCGTGGTAACGGCGGCGATCTGTTCCGGGCTCTCGCTGCGCAGGCTGCAGAGCGCACGAAAATTGCCCATCAAGGCGAGCGGCGAATTGTGCTCGTCCGGCCAATCAACCGGTTTCATGTCCGGCGCATCAGTTTCCAGCACGATGCTTTCAAGCGGCAGTGTCGCCGCAAGTTTCCGGACCCGGGTGGCACTCTCATAGGTCATGACGCCACCAAAGCCCAGCTTGAATCCCAGCTTGATGAACTCACGCGCCTGCTCGGCGCTGCCGGCAAACGCATGGACGATGCCACCCTGACGAAACTTGCGCTTTTTCAACGTGGCGATGGTTGCGTCATGCGAGCGGCGCACATGCAAAATCACCGGCAAACTGGTCTGCTCGGCCACGGTCAGCTGCGCCTCAAACACCCCTTGCTGACGCTCACGATCCAGCGTTTCGACAAAATAATCGAGGCCAATCTCACCAATGGCACAGGCGGATTCGCGCATCACCCAATCGGCCAGACTGTCGACATGCGCACTGGTGTGTTCATCGAGATAAATCGGATGCAGGCCAAGCGCGAGCGCCAAGGACGGACGTGGCCGAACGAAATCGACCAGCGCGGGCCAGCGCGCGGCGGTGGTGGCCGGCACCACGATGCGACTGATACCTTGCGCTTCGCAGCGCGCGATCAGCGCATCCGCCTCGTCCGACAACGGCGGATAATCGAGATGGCAGTGGCTGTCGATCAGTTGCATGGGCGTGACAACGACCTCTGTGTCAAACGTGGGAGCGGCGTTAGCCGCTCCCACCATCAGAACTTAACCGTGTTCGCGCGTTTCGAAGAATTTGACGTCCGGATACCGCTCCATGGTCAACCGCAGGTTGACCATGGTCGGCGCCAGATAGGTCAGGTTGTCGGCATTGTCGAGCGCGAGGTTGTCGAAGCATTTTTCCTTGAATTCTTCGAGCTTTTTCTCGTTGTCGCAGCGGACCCAGCGAGCGGTACTCACGCTGATCTGCTCGTACGCCGCTTCGACGTTGTATTCGCTCTTCAGGCGATGGGCGACCACGTCGAACTGCAGCATGCCAACCGCGCCGAGAATCAGATCGTTGCTGTTCAGCGGCCGGAATACTTGGGTCGCGCCCTCCTCCGACAGCTGGATCAGCCCCTTTTGCAGCTGCTTGCTCTTCAGCGGATCTTTCAGCCGCACGCGGCGGAACAGCTCCGGCGCGAAGTACGGAATGCCTGTGAATTTCAGTTGCTCACCTTCGCTGAAGCTGTCGCCAATCTGGATGCTACCGTGGTTGTGCAAACCGATGATGTCGCCCGGATACGCCTCTTCCACATGCTCGCGATCGCGCGCCATGAAGGTCAGCGCATTGCCCATGTTGACGTCGCGGCCAATGCGGACATGAAACGCCTTCATGCCTTGGGTGTATTTGCCGGAACAGACCCGGGCAAATGCGATCCGGTCACGGTGCTGCGGATCCATGTTCGCCTGAATCTTGAACACGAAGGCCGAGAATTTCTCTTCGGTTGCCTGCACGTCCCGCTGCTGCGCGACGCGATGGCTCGGTGCCGGCGCCCACTCGACCAGACCGTCGAGCATCTCTTCAACGCCGAAGTTACCCAGCGCGGTACCAAAGAACACTGGGGTTTGTTTGCCGGCCAGAAATGCGTCTTTGTCGAACACGTGGCTGGCGCCCTGCACCAGTTCCAGTTCGTCGCGGAATTGCTGGGCCAGATCACCAATCGCGGCATCGAGATCCGGATTGTTCAGGCCTTTGATGACGCGGCGTTCCTGAATGGTGTGACCGAGACCGGATTGATACAGGTACACCTCATCACGCTGCAGGTGATAGATGCCTTTGAAGAATTTGCCCATGCCAATCGGCCAAGTCACCGGCGCACATTGGATGTTCAGCACCCGCTCCACTTCATCAAGCAATTCAATCGGCTCACGGATATCGCGGTCCATCTTGTTGATGAAAGTGAGGATCGGCGTGTCACGCAGCCGGCACACTTCCATCAGCTTGATGGTGCGATCTTCAACGCCTTTCGAACCGTCGATGACCATCAATGCCGAGTCGACTGCCGTCAGCGTGCGGTAAGTGTCTTCGGAAAAGTCTTCGTGGCCGGGGGTGTCAAGCAGGTTGACGACGCAGGACTTGTACGGGAACTGCATCACCGAGGTGGTCACCGAAATACCACGCTGCCGCTCCAGCTCCATCCAGTCCGAGGTCACTGCCTTGGCCGAACGCCGGCTCTTGACCGCACCGGCGACCTGAATCGCACCGCCGTGCAGCAGCAGCTTTTCGGTCATCGTCGTTTTACCGGCGTCAGGGTGGGAAATGATGGCGAAGGTGCGGCGACGCGCCACTTCGGACTGGTGCTGAGTCATGGAACGGCAAACCCGGAAAAAATGGGGCGCCGATTATACCGGAGCGGCCCCGGTCACCGGGGCCTGTAAGGCGGGAAAATGGCTGGATTTCGCGATTGCAGGCATTAGCCGGCAGTGTGGTCCGGTAGCGCCAGCGGCATCGCCATGACGATGCCATCTTCCCGGCCTTCCAGCGCCGGGTAATAGCCCTTGCGATAGCCTATGCGCGCAAAACCGAGCTTCTGGTACAGGGCCTGGGCGCCAAGGTTGGAGACCCGCACTTCCAGCAGCGCTCGGGTACAGCCGCTGCTGCGCGCCAGCAACAGCCATTCCTGCATCAGCAGCTCGCCGTAACCTTGTCGGTGGCAATCGGGATCGACGCAGACATTGAGCAGATGCGCTTCATCCAGCACCCGCTGGCCGATGAAATAACCGACCACCTGCTCGCCGCGCCAGAGCGCAAAGCAGTCGTAACGGGCAATCAGGCAATCGTAGAAAACGCCGTAGCTCCACGGCACCGGATAGGCACGGCGCTCGATGGCATGAATGGCATCCAGCTCGGATTTGGCGATGGCGCGAAGCAGCAGGCCGCTGCCGAGTGCACGCATCAGCGCGAGCCGTTGCCGGCGCTGGTCATTGCGGTGGCGGTGCCGGAAACATTGGCTGTCGCCAGCAAACCAGCCAGCAGGCGCAAATCGTCCCATGCAAGCCGCTTCAGCGAACCATTCTGGCGCAATTCGTCCGGGTGATAGGTCACCACGACACGAGCCGCGCCGAACAAATGCACGCGACCGCGCAGCGGCATTGCGACGTCGTTGCCGAGCAGCAAACGGGCACTGCGTTCGCCGAGCACAAGCACCGTGTCGGGCACCGCAATCGGCTCGCCGCCGCCAACGCCGAGCAGCGCGATCGCGTTCGGCACGGCCAGCTCGGCCAGCATCGCCTGCAGCAGCGCGCCGGCAGCCGAATC
>DASUEK010000314.1:0-13693 GCA_036275115.1 Permianibacter sp.
CAGCAAACGAAACAGGAGTAGTGGTTTCGATTGCAACGTCGTTTTGGGTGTCGATCATCGTAGACAAGGTCATTTTTCCTGCCCCAACGGGGCGCAAACGGCAGCCATGGCCGCTGCAGACCGGTTTGTTACTGGCGAAAGATTTTCGCCAAACAAAAGCCTGCCGAGCCGCGCATTACGCGGTAGCCACTGCCTTACATCAGTTATGTGTCAGCCGGAACCGGGCATCGGCCCATGCTTCTGCTATCGCAGAACGGACCACCCGCAACTTGGCGAAAACACGTCGTGCCGCCAAGCCGGATACCTGCAGGGATCAGGTCAGGTTCGAAGAACCGGACCCTGGCGCGATGTCGCGCTCGCAGGAGGAGGATTGGTGAGGCTCATACCCGCTGCGGTTTTGATGCCCCGCAGCAAGGGCGCGAACTATAGGGGCTGGTCGGGCAAAAAGCGAGCGATTTCTGGCGCGACGGCCGGCATTCGGCATTTTTCACAGGATTTGTACCAGTTTCCGCCGACCGCGGCCAGCCAAAACCAATGGCGCCGGCCAACTGGCCCGATCGTTCCGGATAGGCCCGCCCGGCTACAATAGCGGCCATCACCCCCCTACCCGATTCGGCCATGACCCGTTCTGTCTATATCGCCCATACCGGCGGCACCATCGGCATGAAGAAGACCGCCAACGGCTACGCGCCGGTGCGCGGCTATCTGGATGAAGTCATCCGGACCATGCCCGAATTCCAGCGCGAAGAGATGCCAAAAGTAGTCGTACGCGAATTCGAGACGCTGATCGATTCGTCCGACATGACGCCGTCGGAATGGTGGCGCATCGCCCAGGACATCCGCGATCACTATGACCAATTCGATGGTTTCGTGATCCTGCACGGCACCGACACCATGGCCTACACTGCCTCGGCGCTGTCGTTCATGCTCGAAGATCTGGCCAAGCCGGTCATCGTAACCGGCTCGCAGATCCCGATGTGCGAGCTGCGCACCGATGGCCGCGACAACCTGATCAGCGCCGTGCTGCTCGCCGCCAATTACGACATCCCGGAAGTCTGCCTGTATTTTCATGACCGGCTCTACCGTGGCAACCGCTCGCAAAAAGTGGATGCCAACGGTTTTCACGCCTTCGATTCGCCCAACTTTCCGCCGCTGGCAGAAGTCGGCATCTCGATTGACGTCAATCGCTCACTGCTGTTGCCGGGACCGAACAAACCACTGCGCGTGCAACGGCTCGACCCACCGATGGTGGGAACCATTTCGCTGTTTCCGGGCATCAACGCCGGCATCATCGAAAACTTCCTGAAGCCGCCGTTGCAGGGCTTGATCCTGCAGAGCTATGGCAGCGGCAATGCGCCGTCGAAGAACACCGAGCTACTGCGCGTGTTGCAGGAAGCGAGCGACCGCGGCGTCATCGTGGTCAACTGCACCCAGTGCTACCGCGGCCTCGTTGACATGAACACCTACGAATGCGGTCGCGTGCTGATGCAGCACGGCGTCATCAGCGGTTACGACATGACCCGGGAAGCCGCACTGACCAAACTGTATTACCTGTTTTCGCTCGGCCTCGACAGCAGCGAAATCAAGAAACGGATGCAGCAGAACTTGCGGGGAGAATTGACGCTTGATTAAAGTGCTGGCAATCGCGGTCGGACTGCTCGCTGCCTGCGGTTCGATGGCGGCGGCAGCACAAAACGCGCCCGCGGCCCCGCCGGCCACCTTTCGTTGCGACGCTGGCGCGCCCGCTACCAGCCAGCCGATCAGCGCGGCGACGCCGGGCCTGCAAGCGCTACCGACACTGCACTACGAATGCTTCACCAGCGCCGGCGGTCAGGCACTGTTGACCGCACAAGCCGGTCGGCAACACGAACAAACCGTTCTGCTGATTCATGGTCTCGGCACCACCGGCCATCTCGATTGGCGCGAAACCATTCCGTTTCTGGCCCAGCGTTACCATGTGCTGGCTATCGATTTGCCGGGCTTTGGCGGCTCGCTGCCGTTGCCACAAGGTTATGCATTCGCGCCGCTGGCGAGCATGCTAAATCAAACCCTCGAGCACTACGCAGTGGGTCCGGCGATTGTCATGGGCCATTCACTTGGTGCTGCCATTGCGCTTGATTTCAGCCATCGCCACCCGGCACAACTCGAACGACTGATTCTCGTGAATGCCGGCGGCATTCTGCAAAAGCAGGTATTTGCCAATCACATCGCGCAATGGCCACTGCCGCAACAGCTCGGCCTGCCGCCGCTTGATCGCGTGCTGACCCAAGTGAATCGGCACCTCGACAACGTCAAACGCAATGTCCTGAACTGGCCTGATCAGGTGTTCGATCTGACAGGCTTCCTGCGTGACAATCCGGGCTTGCGGGCGTTGCTGCTGCGCGATCACATCATGCTGGATGCCGCAATCGGATTGGTGGAGACCGATTTCAGCGCTGCCATCCGCAACACGCAAACCGCCACTTTCATTTTCTGGGGTAGCGACGATCAGGTCACGCCGGTGCGAACCGGACGGCTGCTCGCGAGCCGCATGCCCAACGCGCGTTTGTATCTGGTGCCGGGTGCCCGCCATGTGCCGATGCTGGAAGCACCGAGCGAGTTTCACCGGCTGCTGGCTGATGCCTTGCAGATGCCCAATCACGGCAATACCCTGAAAATGTCGGCACAGCGCGATACCGCCAGCGCAGGCGATCTGTCTTGTCAAAACCAGACCGGCGGTCGTTATACCGGCGCGATCCGCACGCTGCGCTTGAACAACTGCCACGGCGTTCGCATCGAAGATGCCCGCATCGGCCAGCTGATCCTGCAGCAATCATCGGTTGAACTGACGAACGTCGAAATCGTGTCAAACGAGACTGCGCTAACTGCAACGCAATCGACGCTAACCGGCACCGCGCTCACCGTGCAAGGCCTTACGGCGATTGAAGCGGATGGCAGTCGATTTGATCTGGCGGGCACCAGTTTGATCGGCGAGCAACAGGTCGCCAAGGTGGACCGTGACAGCGTGTTTTATTTTTCCGTCAGCGACTGGCAGCGTGGCAAGGTACGCCGGGATCTGCACGGCGTGATGACACTGACGCCGGGCCTCTACTCGCCCTGAATCGGCATCGGAGCGTAGCCAGTCTCCGTTTGGCTGGCGCAAGAGGCGGCCCGCATTTGACAAGCCGCCATTCGCTGTTCGGTGCGGTATTTACTGCAGCGTGATCTTGAAGGTGGCGTGCGCCGATTCCAGCCGTTCTTTTTCGCTGTCGCAGAGAAAGCGCATCTCGCCGTTCTGATCAATGGTGTACGCCTCACCATTGTCAGGGTTGTAGCGGGCCTGCCAAATCATCAACGCTTCCATGATGAGCGTCCGCTGTTCGTCACTGAGCCGAACGCCGTCCGGCCATTTGCCGAGCTCGACAGCGCGGGTCAGTTTTTCCCGAATCTCGGGCGTCATGCTGGCAATCAGCTGGTCTACCGTCATGGCGGCTCCGTGGTGGCGACGTTGTTGTGACGAGGTTGTAATGACGACCTTGCCGTGAACAAGGCGGCGCATTCTAGCAAATGCCTGGGCCCGTGCGCTGGGGTGGCGGCGTTTGTCCTACACTCAGTGCGTACGGCAGAGGTATCCGATGCGAATCTGGCTGGGAATGATGTTGCTGTTGGCGACCAATTTGGCGTGGGCGGAGCCACGTCTGGTACGCGCATGCGACAACGATCAGGATTACCCACCATTCCGCTGGCAGCGGCCGAATACCGACGGCCAGCTGGAAGTGCACGGCCTCGGCTACAGCCTGCTCCGGCGCATCTTTGCCAAGCATGGCTGGCGGTTGGAACTGGAGCTGTTGCCGATCAAACGCTGCCTGCGTGAAGTTGAGCACGGCCAGCATTTTCAGCTGTTGGTCAGCGGCAGCTACAACGCAGAGCGGGCAAAGCACTATCGGCTGACCGAACCCTACGACTACGTCAGCTTCCACGCCTTCTATCTTCGGCAACGGTTTCCGGATGAACCGCCGGTACGCAAGAAAGCCGACCTGACGCGCTGGCGGCTGTGCGGCATCGCCGGCCACAATTTCGCGATGTTTGATTTGAAACCGGAGCAGATCGACAGCGGCGCCGAGAATTTCGCCGCTGCGTTCCAGCTGCTACGCGCCGGCCGCTGCGACGTGTTTCCGTACAACTTTCAGACCATCGAAGCGTTGTCGCTGATTGGTCAGGACGTGCTCGGCAGCGGTGAATTCGCCAGCGCCGAAATCACCGACGTGCCACGCGGACAAATCCTGATGCTGATCTCGCGCAATCACCGCGACAGCCTGGCGCTGAAGAAATTGATCGACAGCGAATTGAAAGCGATGGCCGCGTCCGGTGAATTGGCGCAGTTCCGGCAGCAGTTCTACCGCGAACACCAAACGAAATCGCCGTAGAACACCGCCACCACACGTCGACTCAGTAGCCGTCACCCATCAGCACATAACAGACACCGAGCACGGTCCACGCACCGTGGCCGCCATCCGGCAACGGCATCGGTTGATAGCGCAGACTGCCATCCGGCTTGCGCTCGCTGTTGAGCACATCGCGGATTTGCACCAGCAACTGACTGACCGCGATCTGGGCCGGCCAGCTGCGATAGGCGTCCGGCCATTGCAGGCTCAGCGGCCGCGGCCGGGTGCCGCCGTAACCGGGAATGGTGCCGAGTCCGGCAAAGCGCTTGCCAACTGCAGCGTGGCCAGTTTCGGCCAACAGAAAGTCCAGTCGCGACACCAGTGAAGCCGCCACCCGACTGTTGAAACCGGTCAACGGCAAACCGCCAGCCTGCTCCCGGTGCGCCGTGGTAAACGCTGCCAGCCAGGTCCAGCCGGAATTCATCTTGGCTTTGGCGTTGGCATCGGCGTTCAATGCCGCCTGCACCACCTTGCGGACGTTTTCGGTGGTCACCTCCCGCTGCGGCACGCCAAACAGGTTGAAAATCTCGTTGGCAATTTTGACGGCGAGAAACTGCTCTTCCACCGTCCACGCCTTGTTGTCTTCAACGGTTTTGGCGAGCAGCCGAGCGCGGTACAGCAAGGAGTTGGTCAGGAAGCCATAGGCGCTGTAATTGATCCGCGGCTTCGGCCAGAAAAATTTCAGCAGCCGATCATGCCAACCACTGACCGGCTCACCGACCGGCTGGCGCTGGTACATCGGCTGATACGGTTCTTCATCGATCCAGCGCACCAGTGCCTTGATGAATTCGCTGTCTGGCGCATCGGCTTTCGGCATGACTGGCGGGTAGATGCTTTCACCGATGACGCAGTTACCGCCATCGTCGATTACCACCGGATCATCGCTGGAGGTTTCGATATCGGCCTGGACTCGCGCTTCGGCGTAGACGAGATACATTTCCTGGGCAACGAACGACAACGAATCCCAGTAATCGAGCGCCTGATCGGTCAGCCGCGCACCCGGCACGCTGTTGCCGGTGGCATCGTCGACATAGCTGCAGGAGCGCAGCAGCGCCGGATTGAGCCGGATGAAATCGTCATTGGCCTGCACGGTGTTGCGGAACGGCCACGGCACCATCAAACGGGCAATCACATCGACCGAAAAGCGATGACCGCGCGCGAGCACTTCGCACAATTTGCCATCGCTGTCGTGGCGCGGAATGCGGCCTTCGCGCCAGCTTTCCGGCTGCGGATGAAAACGTTTGAACCAGACTTTCCAGGCAGCGATGAAAATGCCACGCGACAACTGGAAGTTATTGGCGGAGGGAAAGGTGACGTGCATGGTCAGCAAAACGGCCGGCTAACAGAATGCTTACATGATGGCACAGCCGCACCGCAGCGGGCTACCGACGCCCGGCTCGACCAGCCGGCCAAATCCCACACAGGTACGAGCAAATACCGAGTGCACACCGCCTAACCGGCCGGCCGGGCTTGAATGCGGCTGCCGTCCTGCAGATCCGACGGTGGATAGACAACCACCATTTGCCCCGCCGTCAAACCCGCCAGTACCTGCACCTGTTCCCGGTTGCGCTGACCGAGTTCAACCGCCGTCAGCACCGCCCTCTCGCCATCGACCCGAAACACCGCCCACCGGTCGCCGTGGCGGAACAGCGCGCCGACCGGCACCGGCAACACCTTGTCCGCCTGCCAAACCAGAATGCGCGCTTCGACATGGTAGGCATCACCGAGTGACGGCGGTGGCGCATCGATATCCGCGATCACCCGCACCCGTTGCTCTTCGACACCGAGGCTGGAGATCTTGGTGAACGCGGCGGGCTCGACTGTGCGCACGCGACCGCTCAGGGTTTGCGCACCGCCCCAACCGAACAGCTCCACCGCCATGCCTGCGCGGACGTTGACCGCATCGGTCGACAACAGCTCGATGCGCGCCTCGAGTTGGCTCGGATCGCCAAGCAGCAGAATCGGCGCGCCGCTGCTCAGCACCCGCTCGTTTTGTTCGATCACATTGAGCACCTGACCATCAACCGGTGCAACCAGCTTGACCGGTTCGACCTTGCCGCTGACATCGATCGCCGCCAGTGATGCCCGGGTGGCGGCAACCTCGGCCTCTGCCACCACCAACCGCTGCCGTGTGGCGCGTGATACTTCCGCCGCCGCCCGCGCCTGCGCCACCGCCTCGTCGGCGATCTGCTGCGAGATCAGTTTCTGCGCCAGCAGCTGCTCGCTGCGGGCCCGCTCGCGCTCGGCTTGCTCCTGCAGCAATTGCGTACGGCTGACATCGGCACGCGCTTCGCGGTGCCGGGCAATGGCCGCGGTCAGGCGCGCTTCCAGCTCCTGTTTCTGCCAACTTGATACCGGCAGCGGCATCAGGCTGGCAACAACATCACCGGCCGTCACGTGATCGCCTTCATGCAGCGCGATGCGCAACAAGCGACCGGTGATCGGCGCGGTGACCATGTAGCGGTCATGGGCATGAACCTCGCCTTCTTCTTCCACCGTCACCCGCATCGGCGCTTCGGCCAGCGTGACCACATCCACGGCAATCGGCGCGGTACGACTGATGCGCCAGATGACGATGAGCACCAGCGCGACCGCGAGGCCGAGCAGCAACGGTTTGCCTTGCAGACGCATGTCATTCCCTCGTTTTCAATACATCGACCACATTCATTTTCGCCAGCCGCTTTGCGACCACCACAGTCGACAAGGCCGCGGCGACCAGCAGCACCAGCGCGGCAGTGCCGTAGGTATCGGCGTTGACCACCAGCGGCAAACGATACGCATCGGTCACCAATCGCTCACTCAGCCACGCGCACAAACCATAACCAAGCAGACCACCGAGCGGCACCGCCAACAGCAGGATCACCGCCTGCTCCGCGAGCAGAATCTGCAGCACTTCCTGCCGGGTAAACCCAAGCACACGCAGCGAGGCCAGCTCGCGCCCGCGCTCGGACAGCGCAATACGCAGATTGTTGTAGATCACCCCGAACGCGATGGCACCGGCAAACAGGATATTGATCAGCGTCGCCACCTCAACGCTGCGCTCCAGCATGGCATCCATGCTCGCTTTGATATCGGCCTTGCGGACACTGGCGGCCAGCCACGGCGTCTCACGCAATGTCGTCGACAGCGCCGGCCAAGCCTGTTCATCTACACGCAGCCAAGCACCGCTGACGGTGCCGCCATCGCCGAGCAGCAACTGGCCGGTTTCCGGGCTGACATAGGCACCGAGCCCGAGCCATTGCTCGGTGATCTGTTGCACTTGCAATTCCCGTTGCCGACGCTGGCCTTCGAGCACGGTTACCGTCACCGTGTCGCCGCGTTTGACCGCCAACTGATCGGCCAGCGTCTGGCTCAAACTGATGCCCGTTTGCGGCACATGCAAACGCTGCTCGCGCTCATCACGCCACACCCGCAGCGTGGCCGTTGGCGACATGGCGAGAACGGCCAGCCGTTTGCTGTGATGACCATGCTGGAGCCGCACCGGGATCTGCCGAAACGCTTCCGCCTGCAGCACACCGGGCAGCCGGTAGAACGCCGACAAGGCATTGTCACCGCGCGCTTCGCGCAGCTGCACGGTCACCTGCTCACGATTAAGCTCATCAAACTGCTCGCGCATCACCGCATCGAGCGTGTCGAAACCAAATCCGCCCAGCACCAGAATGGCCATCGCCGTACTGGCGGCGAGCAATGAAAACAGCGTGCGCGCCCGTCGCCTGAGCAGTTGCCGTACCGTCATGCGCCAAACTGGCGTGCGCGACAGCACGATCGCGACACGCTCCCAAGGTCCGGCATGAAACCGTGGCGGCGGCTCCGGTTGCATCGCTTCCGCTGGCGCCAGCGCAATCGCCCTACGCACCGGCAGTAAGGCACCGAATAACGCGGCACTGCCGGCAATGACCAAGGCCAACAGCACATTGAACGGATGCAGGACATAGCGCAGCGACGGAAAATGGTAATAGTCGTTGTAAATGACCGTCAGCGCCTCGCCAAGCCACGCGCCAATAGCGATACCGGGCACCGTACCGAGCAGCGCCATGGTCAGTGCCAGCAACACATAATGCCGACCAATCTGACTGGCGGAATAACCAAAAGCCTTCAGCAAACCAATCTCGCCGCGTTGCAGGCTGATCAGTCGCGACAGCGTCACATGCAGCAGAAACGCGGCGACCGACAAAAAGATCGCCGGTACAAAGGTCGTATGGATGCGGTTCTGGCTGATCTCGTCGCGAATGAACTGGTGCGACGGATGATCGTCACGGCCATAGGCGCCAACGCCACCGTACGCAGCCAGCAAGATATCCAGGCGGGCAATGACATCGGCGGCATTGGCGCCGCGCTGCAAGCGAAACAACGCTTCATTGAACGCGCCCTGCATGCCGACCGCTGGTGCCAAGCGTTCATAAGCCATCCACATTACGCCAAAGCGCTTGGCATCGGGCAGCAAGGCCCCGGTGCCGACTTCGTAGATGAATTCCGGTGCCAGCGCAATGCCGACCACCTGCAACTGTTCGCGCCGACCATTCATGATCACCGCGATGCGGGCACCAGGCCGCCAGCCGTTCGCTTTGGCAAAGGTTTCGCTAACCAAGACCTCGTTCTGGCCGCCCGCCTCCGGCCAGCGGCCGCTGCGCAGATACAAACCATTCAACGCCGGTTGCTGTGGCGGCAGCGACACCAGTCGTGCGCTGGTCAACACCTCGCGATTGCCATCATCAAGCAGAATCTCGGCGTTGACCCGCAGCGCCACCTGCGCCACGCCGGGCACCTGTTCCAGCTTGTTCCGCAAACTCAGTGGTGCCCTTTTGACCGGCGCGAACAGATCGGCAAACCGGTATTGCCGGTAGTAATCGGCCTGGGTTTGGGCAAGCGCTTGCCAAGTGCCGTAGGTCGCGACGAACGAGGCGATACCGCAAGCGATTACCAAGGCAGTGGCAAACACCTGACCGCGCAACCACCACAGATCGCGCCAACGCATCTGCCGCAGCGCGGTCATCGCGGCTTGTCCATCGAAACGCGTGGCCGACGGTTCACCACGCCAACTCCTCAACGCTGGCGCGCCGCTCATTGCGGGTATCGGAAACAATGCGACCGCTGCTGAGCCGGATCACCCGATCCGCCATCGCCGCCACGGCGGCGTTGTGGGTGATGACGATGGTCAAGGTATTCAACTCGCGATTGATATCGGCAAGCACCTGCAACACCGTTTTTCCGGTAGCGTAATCGAGTGCGCCGGTCGGCTCGTCGCAGAGCAGCACATCGGGTCGTTTGGCGATGGCGCGGGCGATCGCCACCCGTTGCTGTTCGCCGCCGGACAATTGGGCCGGAAAATGCGTGATGCGATCAGCAAGCCCGACCCGCCGCAACGACTCTTTTGCATCAAGCGGCGACGGCGCGACGTCGGTGACCAGCGCGACATTTTCCAGCGCGGTCAGACTCGGCACGAGGTTGTAGAACTGAAAGACAAAACCGACATGCTCGCGGCGGAACCGGGTCAGCTCGGCTTCGGTTGCGGCGGTGAGATTGTGATCGAGATAAAAAATGCTGCCGGCGCTGGGCGTGTCGAGCCCGCCGAGCAAATGCAGCAGCGTCGATTTGCCGCTGCCGGAGGCACCGAGAATGACGATGAATTCACCGGCGCGGCATTCCAGATCGATGTCGCGCAAGGCCACCACCTCGACCTCGCCGGCCTGGTAGACCTTGCGCACGCCCTGCATGCGCAGCACCGGTTGCCCGTTCCCTGCCACAACTGCCGCCACGATCGACGCCACCCTGCCCCGCCATTTGCCCTCAAGCATGGCACAGGCAGGCCTCAGACAGATTGAGGGTTGATCAAATCTTGGGCAGAAAAACCGGCGGAGGAAATGGCGTCCCGGAGACGATTCGAACGTCCGACCTTCCCCTTAGGAGGGGGATGCTCTATCCAGCTGAGCTACCGGGACGCGGGCCCGGCATTCTAGCCAACTGCCTCGGTCTTGACCATTGCTGGCTCAGCTCAGGCGATCCAGCGCCCGCGCCAATGCCGCGACAATACGGTCGATATCGGAGTCTTCCGTGCGCCAGTTGCTGAACGCGGCGCGAACGCCCCAAGTGCCCTGATACACCGTTGGTGTCAGAAACACTTCACCGTCATCGCGCAACAAACGGACCAGCGTCTGAATGCGTTCCGCCGTTGGTCGGTCGGCCAGACTGAAGCAAACCACGTTCAGTCGGGTCGGTGCGAGCAACTGCAGACGCGGTTCCTGCGCCAGCCGCGTGCTCAAGGCATTCGCCAACGCGACATTGCGGGCAACGATGTCGGCATGGCCGGCGCGCCCATACGCAAGCAAGCTGAACCAGGCCGGCAAGGCACGAAAGCGGCGGGAATTTTCCGGCGTCAGGTGCACGAAATCCGGATCGCCGGTCGGCATGCCGAGATAGACCGATGCGTTCTGGAACACCCGGACTTGCAGATCCTGCCGCCGGCTGAACTGCACAGCGCTGTCATAGGGCACGTTGAGCCATTTGTGCAGATCGATGCAGATCGAATCGGCCAGTTCCAGCCCTTTCAGTTTGTCGGCATGCTCCGGCAGCAGGCGGGCAAAGGCGCCAAATGCCGCATCGACGTGCAACCAGAACGGATAACGCGCACGCAGCGCGGCGATCGCCGTCAAATCATCGAAGTCAACGCTGTTCACGGTGCCGGCATTGGCAACGACGATGATCGGCTGACCGGATCGCGCCGCCAGCGCCTGCTCCAATGCGGCGACATCGACGGCTTCACGATCCGGCAGCAAGGCGATCGACTGGATCGCCTTGCGCCCAATACCGAGCATGGCAGCGGCCTTGTAGACGCTGGAATGGGTAGCGCCGGACAGAATCTCGATCGCGCCGAGCGCGGCAAGGCCGTCGCTGGCAACGCTGATGCCGCGCTGCTCGCCACACCACTCGCGCGCGATCGCGAGGCCGACCATGTTGGAAACGGTGGCACCGGAAACAAAGCTGCCGGCAAATTCGGCCGGCAAATCAAACAGGTCGCGCAGCCAGGCCAAGGCTTCCCGTTCCAGCAACTGCCCGGCGCCATCGAGGCTGTTCATCGGGTTCTGATCCAGCGCACTGGTCAGCCAGTCACCAGCGAGCGCGGCCGGTGTCGCGCCACCGGTGATGAAGCCGAGGTAACGAGGTCCGGCACTGGCGCTGAGCTGCGGCTGCCAGCGTTCACTGAACTGATTCAGTGCGGCGGCAAAGCCGACGCCCTCACGGGGCAAGGCTTGCGACGCTGGCAGCTCGGCACGCTGCGCTGCCGGCTGATCCGGCAACTGCTGCAAATAGCCGGTGGCGTGACGCATCACGGTTTCCAATACATGGGAAAGTGTGTCGCGTTCCTGTTGCAAACGGTCGTACATGGGGTCTCGCCTGACCTGAGGTTTCGTGCGGTCAGTGTAGCGAAACCGAGGCAGCCGGATCGGTGCGGATCGGGAAACAGAGCGTTACCCACCGGCAAAAGAAAAGCGCAATCCGGAGATTGCGCTTCTAGCAAACGATGGCAGACAGCAATCGTCAACACTTACACGGCAAAGTAACTCGCCTCCGGCTGCGCCCAGTCGTGCGCCGAACCGACAATCAGCGTGCGCAGGCTGGCCGTGCGCGGCATCAACTGGCGACGGAAAAAATCGGCCGTCAGCAGCTTGTGCTGGTAATACGTTTCGCTGTCTTCCGCGCTGGCGGCAATCTGCGCCAGCTGGCACCACAGCCAGCCGTAAATCAGGTGGCCGGTCAGGTGCAGGAAATGCACAGCATTGGCGCCGGCATGGCGACCGCCGTCATCAGCGTTTTCGAGGATGGCATCGAGCGCCAGTTCAAAATCGCTGGCGGCTTGGGTCAGCGCGGCCTTCCAATCGTTGTCTTTCAGTTTCTCGGCGTAGCGACGGATTGCCAGCAGCAGCTCTTCGGCGGTTTCACCCTTGTTGGCGATCAGTTTGCGGCCGACCAGATCCATTGCCTGCACGCCGTTGGTGCCTTCATAGATCTGGGCGATACGGGCATCGCGCACCGTTTGCTCGACGCCCCACTCGCGCACGTAGCCATGCCCGCCGAGCACCTGCACGCCATGGTTGCAGACCTCGAAACCGATATCAGTGAAGAAGGCTTTGGCCACCGGGGTCAGAAACGCCAGCAGCGATTCGGCCTTGGCCTTGACCGCGGAATCTTTGCCAGTGTGCGCTTCATCGAGCAGGCTACCCATCCACAGCGCCAGCGCACGGCCGCCTTCGGTGTAGGCGCGCATGGTCAGCAGCATGCGCTGCACATCCGGGTGGACGATGATCGGATCGGCAATTTCCTTCGAACCCGGCGCCCGGCTCTGTTTGCGCTCAGCCGCGTAACGCGCGGCGATTTGCCAGGCAAGCTCACCAAGACCAACACCTTGCACGGCGATCGACAAGCGCTCGACGTTCATCATGGTGAACATGCACTTCAGGCCTTCGTTCGGCTTGCCGATCAAATAGCCCTTGGCGCCGTCGAAATTCATCACGCAAGTGCTCGACGCCTTGATGCCCATCTTGTGCTCGATCGAACCGCAGCTGAAGGCATTGCGTTCGCCCAGTGAGCCGTCCGCCTTGACATCGAATTTCGACACCAGGAACAGCGAAATGCCCTTGGTGCCGGCCGGCGCATCCGGCAGCCGCGCCAGCACCAGATGGACGATGTTGTCGGTCAGATCGTGCTCACCACCGGTGATGAAAATCTTGGTACCGCTGATGCTGTAGCTGCCATCACCATTCGGCGTCGCCTTGGTTTTCAGCAGGCCCAGATCGGTGCCGGCATGCGGCTCGGTCAGGCACATCGCGCCGGCCCATTCGCCGCTCAGCAGCTTCGGCAAATATTGCGCTTTCATGGCTTCGTCACCATGAGCAGCAATGCACTCGGTGGCGCCATTGGTCAGCGAGGAATACAGACAGAACGATGTGTTGGCGCCGTAAATCATTTCTTCGATGGCGACATGCAACGTGCGCGGCAGGCCTTGACCACCGTACTGCGGATCACCGCAAAGCGATTGCCAACCGCTTTCGGCAAATTGCTTCCATGCCTCTGGAAAACCTTTCGGGGTTTTCACCACGCCGTTGTTGATGCTGCAGCCTTCTTCATCGCCGCTGCGGTTGATCGGTGCCAGCACGCCGCTGCAAAACTTGCCGGCTTCTTCCAGCACCGCATCGATCAGACCGGCGTCCAGCTCCGCTTGGCCACCGAGCTGCTGCCAGCGCTCCGGCAATTTCAGCCATTCGAGCAGCAGA
>DASUEK010000315.1:0-3053 GCA_036275115.1 Permianibacter sp.
CATCGACGATCTGCAGACGGTGATGCAGCGGCGGCGGTTCGCTTTCACCGGGCGGCGGAGGCATTTGGCGTTCGCTTGGCCGTGGCCAGCGCAGCACGCGCCGTTCATTGATGCCACTTTGCTGAATCAACTGCGGCAGCCGACCCGGCTCGGCCTGCAGAAATTGCCAGCTCTGCTCGACGGCCCATTGCTCAATGAGCAATTCCTGCAACGGTTGCAGCCGGGCAAATTCGCGCCGCTGAAAATAATCAACGATGTCGTGACGCACGCTCCAGCGAACGGCAAGCGCGGGCAGGATGATCAAGGCCAAGGTCAGCGCGGCCAGCGCCAGAAAAAAACGCATTGTCAGCGACAGGCGCGCCATGCGAGTTGCTCCGTGTATGTCGTTGCTCGAGACCTGTCATGCTTTTCAAACCAGACAACCCGCCATCGGGCGGGTTGTTTGCAGCGCGGCATCAGTCCGGCCGTTGTTTAGCGTGGCCGGCGCAGACGCTCGTTCGGCACCGCAAGCAGTTCACCGTGACGCAGCTGGCAGGTGGCGGCCATATTGCGGCCATCCGGCAAACTGAGCACCGCGGCTGCGCCCTGCGTGAGGCCGTTGCACGCCGTCTTGGCCTGCGCCATTCGCTCCAGATGTGCTTTCGGCACCGCCACCAACTGGGCCGGTCGCTCGGTGCACACCGCCGGCATTGCGACGCCGTCGCGGCCGGTCAAGCTCACCTCGGCGCCGGCGGCTTTGCCGGCACAGGCCTCCACCGCCTGCGCCATGAATCCACCACCGGGGCCAAAACCGTCGTCGTGATCGCGGCCTTTGCCCGCCAACGCGACCGGCGCCGCCACCAACAGGGTGATCGCAAGCGGGGCGAACCATGGTTTACGCGTGTTCATTGCTGTCTCCTTCAATGCAAATGCCGATTGGCAGGGACAGTAGGCGCCAGCATTGCATAGCAAGCGGGCAGACAGCGTGGAGAGATTGTGAACCAGCATGGCCCGGCCGTCACATTTGCTCACGCTTTGCCCCGGTGGTGGCCGTTGCACGAAGACGTCCGGACGCGGTCAAATCACGTACCATCAACCGCTCCCCCATCCAGGAACCGTCCGTGATGCTGATCCGTTTGTCGCTCGTCGTCCTGACCCTGTTGCTGCAACCACTGACCGCCTTTGCCAACACCGTGCTGGTGGTCGGCGACTCACTGAGCGCCGGCTATGGCCTGCAGGAGGGCGAAGGCTGGGTGCAACTGCTGGAAAAGCGGCTGCAAAGCGCGGCACCGGGCTGGCAGGTGGTGAATGCCTCGATCAGCGGCGACACCACCAGCAACGGCCTGCAGCGGCTGGCCGGCTCGCTCGCGATACACAAGCCAAGTGTCGTCATCGTCGAACTTGGTGGTAACGACGGCCTGCGCGGCACCCAATTGCCGGTGATCAAGCAGAACCTGACCGCGCTGGTGAAACAGTCGCAAGCGGCGGGCGCCAAGGTCATGTTGATGGAAATGCGCATTCCACCGAACTACGGCAAACGCTACACCGAGCGCTTCACTGCCCAGTACAGCGAAGTGGCCAAGGAGACTGGTGCCGTGCTGGTGCCGTTCTTCCTCGCTGAAGTCGGCGGGCGCAATGAACTGATGCAGCCGGATGGCATCCATCCGAACGCCAAAGGCCAACCGAAGATGCTGGACGCGACTTGGCCGCTGCTGAAAAAAATCGCCGGCATCTGAACCGGCGCGCACTCTCCCACCGCTTGGTTGATCAGGGGACCGACGTTCTGCGTCGGTCTCGGCCGTTTGCCGCTGCTGCTTTTTTGTCCACCGCGCCGATTCACTCGCCGTCCTGAACGGATGAATCCGGTACAGGGTCGTTCAAATTCGCGTTTTTCGGAAGGTTGAACGCGGGCATGAGCAAAGTTGAACGACGCTACTCCCCCCTCGCCCTATAACGCTGGAGCTATCAGGTTGTAGCGACCGTTCACTTTGCACGAGGGCGACATGCGCACACTCACGACTGGCCGGACAACAGGCTTCCTTCCTGCCCTTACGCTGGCCGTTTCTCTCGCGCTGGCTGGTTGCAGTGATCCGGCCACGCAGACGGCGGACGCCGCCGTACCGGCGGCACCGGGTCAGGTCCAGCCGGAAAACTGGCCGCTGCAGCCTTCGCCACTGAGCCGCGATGCCGCCACTGAAGCACGCATTGCCGATTTGCTGGCACGCATGACGCTGGAAGAAAAAGTCGGCCAGATCATTCAGGCCGATATCGATTCGGTCACCCCGGACGATGTCCGCCGTTATCACCTCGGCAGCGTGCTGAACGGCGGCAATTCGGCGCCCAACAAGGACAACCGCGCCCACCCGCGCGAATGGTTGAAGCTCGCCGACGCGTTCTGGCTCGCCTCGACCGACAAACAGGGCGGCCGCCTCGGCATTCCGGTGATGTGGGGCACCGATGCCGTGCACGGCCAGAGCAAGATCGTGGGTGCCACCTTGTTCCCGCACAACATCGGCCTCGGCGCCACCAATGATCCGGACTTGCTGCGCCGCATCGGCGAAATCACCGCCAAGGAAATTCTGGTCACCGGTCAGGACTGGACGTTCGCGCCGACCATTGCGGTGGCACGCAACGATCGCTGGGGCCGCACCTACGAATCGTATTCGGAAAATCCCGAGCTGGTTCGTCGCTATGCCAGCGCCATCATTGAAGGCCTGCAAGGCAAACTTGGCACGCCCGCTTACCTCGGCCCGGATCATCTGCTGGCGACCGCCAAACATTTTGTCGGCGACGGCGGCACGCTCGATGGCATCGACACCGGCAACAACCTGAGCAGCGAAGCGGATCTGCGCGACATCCACGCGGCCGGTTACCCGCCCGCGATTGCCGCCGGCGCGCAAGTGGTGATGGCCTCGTTCAACAGCTGGCACGGCCAGAAAATGCACGGCAACAAAGCACTGCTGACCGACGTGCTGGTCGGCCGGCTCGGCTTTGACGGATTTGTGGTCGGCGACTGGAACGGTCACGCCCATGTGCCGAGCTGCAGCGAGAACCAATGCCTCGCCGCGCTGAAT
>DASUEK010000316.1:0-2295 GCA_036275115.1 Permianibacter sp.
GCGGCGAGCAGCGCTTTCAGGGTGGCGCGGTTGGCAGCGAGTTTTTGTTCCAGTTCCGGAATCACGCGTTCCGGCACAACATCGGTGAAACGGGGCAGTTCAGACACGGCGTTCATGGCAACCAGATCCAGCGGACAGTTGCCGTTATTGTCGCACAGGCGCCGGGCAAACGCCCTTTACTGACGCGATTGCCGGGTCAACTCGAACCAGACTCCGTCAACGACCGTGATCAGCCGATCGGGCCCGGCCACCAGCACGGTATTGCCAGCCAGGAATTCGACATCGGCATCCATGCAATTGATGTCGATGGCCAGCACATCATCAGTGGTCAGTCCGAGATCTTCAAAATACAGACCAAACAGCTGGTGCAGGTTGGCCGAGGTTTCGTGATAGCTGTCGAACAGCGGCCGCTCGCAGCGAACGCCGGCAAACTCGGCACTGGTGGCGGTGTAGTGCGCTTCGGCGCCGAGCAGGGACTCGATTTCATCCGGCGTCAGGGCGGCCGCGCTGCCGGCCACCAGTTCCCGGCGAATGACCCAGTCGCCGGCGATCAATTGCACCGGTGCATTGGCTTGGGCCGTCGCGGCGGCCGTGCCGCTGGCGCAGCCCATTGCGCCGGTTAACCACAGTGCCAATAACGCGAGCCGTTTCATGGCCGGAAGGTCCTTTTTTTGAGAGAGGTGGCAGCGATCGCCAAACGCGATCCGGGTTCAGAAGCCGTTGCGATGCAACGGCGCGGTGTCCGGCTGACAATTATGCCAGCGGGCGAAGGCGGCGGCGGCCTGCTCGATCAGCATGCCGCGACCGTCGTGCACCGGGTTGAGACCATGTTCACGCATTGCACACAGGGTCGCTGCCGCGCGCTCACCGTAGTTCAGATCGTAGCCACTGGCGCTTGCTGCGAGCGGCATATCAGTGAGCAAAGCGGCCGCGCCTTCGCTGACCGTGCTGATCACCAGTTCGTAAGGCGCATCGTCGTCGCGGGCGAGCCGCAGCCGCGGGTCAGCATGCCGGTCCAGCAAGGCCACGGCATTGACCGGTGTGCGGTTACGCAGCGCCAGCAATGCCGGTTTGGCATCGAGCAAGGCCGGGATCACGCCAGCGGCGGCACCACCGGCACCGAGCAGCAGCACACGTCGGCCATGGATCGGCAACGCCAGCCGCTGCAAATCGTTCACCAGACCGATGCCGTCGGTATTGTCGGCCCAGATCCGGCCGCTGGCGTCGCGCCCCAAGGTGTTGGCCGCGCCGGCGCGGCGGGCGCGTTCGCCAATGTCATCGGCGAGCGCGAGGGCGGCAGTCTTGTGCGGCAGGGTGACGCTGAGGCCGAGGCCACCACCAGCGAAGAACGCTCGCACGGTATCGGCAAACGCCGCCGGGCTGGCGTCAATGCGGTCGTACTGCAACAGCAGGCCGAACTGGCTGGCAAACGCCAGATGGATAGGCGGGCTTTTCGAGTGCTGGATCGGCTGGCCGATCACGGCACAGCGAATGACGGGGCTGTTCGCCGCTGGATGAGCTTCAGGTAATGACACAGTGTCGGTTTCCGGTGCGATCGAGCGCAGACTGGGCAAAAGCGCGGGTGCTCATCTTGCCAAGCGCCGGCACCAACGCAATATGAAAATGCCGACTTTCGACCCCAATCAGGCTGCTCGGCGCAGTCGCACCGGCACCCTGGGGTAGAATCGCCGACTTGGCCGTGCAGGCCGTCCCCAGCAATGGAAACCAACCCATGTCAGATGTCAACGCAGACGCCGGCGGCGTGCAGCAGGACGCGATGCGCCAGTTGCTGATCAACAACCGGCAATGGGCCGAGCGGATGACCCGCGACGATCCGGAATTCTTCCAGCGCCTGACCAAGCAACAGCGGCCGGAGTACCTGTGGATTGGCTGCTCCGATTCGCGGGTGCCAGCCAACCAGATCATGGGCCTGGCACCGGGCGAAGTGTTCGTGCACCGCAACGTCGCCAATGTGGTCAGCCTGACCGATTTCAATTGCCTCGCGGTGTTGCAATACGCGGTTGAAGTGCTGCAGGTCAAACACATCATCGTCACCGGCCATTATGGCTGCGGTGGCGTCATCGCTGCTTATGACGGCAACGCGCCGGGCCTGGTCGATCACTGGCTGGAGAATGTCCGCCATGTCTGCCGCCAACACGAAAAGGAACTGGCATTGAATCCGGACCGGGAAGCGGTGCTGAACCGTTTGTGTGAACTGAACGTGCGCGCGCAGGTGATCAACGTCGCCCAGACCCGCATCGTCCAGAAAGCCTGGGCGCGCGGTCAGGAGCTGAC
>DASUEK010000317.1:0-8800 GCA_036275115.1 Permianibacter sp.
CCGATGCTAACGCAAGGCTACCGCTGGGCGTTACCGGCCCGGTTCGGGCACAATTTGCGTTCGCATTCTTTCCTGCAAACCCGCATGCCTTTCGCGCAAACACAGGCGTCGGTCATTGGCCGTTTTGCCCCGTCGCCGTCCGGTCCGTTGCATTTCGGCTCGCTGGTGGCGGCGCTCGGCTCGTTTTTGTCGGCCAAATCGCAAGGCGGCTTGTGGCGCGTGCGCATCGAAGACATCGATCCACCACGCGAGCCGGCCGGCGCTGCCGCCACCATCCTGCAACAGCTGCAAGCCTTCGGCCTGCATTGGGATGGCGTCGTGCTCTATCAAAGCAGCCGCCATGATCGCTACGACGAGGTTCTGCAGCAGCTCGCCCGGCTCGGCCTGATTTACGGCTGTGCCTGCACCCGGCGTGAACTGCAGGGCAACGGCGGCCGCTGCGCCAACCGTTGCCGTGAGCGCTCGCTGCCGCTCGCCGATGGCGTCGCCTGGCGACTGATTGCCGGCAGCGAACCGCTGCCGTTCGACGATGCCGTGTTCGGGCCGTGCCGCTTTCCGGAAACGGAACAGGACGACGTGGTGCTGAAACGGCGTGACGGCCTGTATGCCTATCAGCTGGCGGTGGTTGTGGATGACATCGATCAGGGCATCAGCGAAATCGTCCGTGGCGCCGATCTGCTCGACGCCACGCCGCGCCAGCTGTACCTCTGGCGCCTGCTCGGCCGGACGCCGCCGCGATTTGCCCATCTGCCGCTGGTCGTCGGTGCCGACGGCCGCAAGCTGTCCAAGCAGAATTACGCGCCCGCCATCAGCGAAGCGGATGCCGTGCCCTTGCTGAAAGAGGCGCTGGCGGTACTCGGTCAGCCGATTCCGGCCACTGACCGGATTGAACCGCTGCTGGCCGAGGCCGTCGCGCACTGGCGGCTCGATCGGGTCCCGAAAGGGCCGGTCGTGCGCGGCTGAAGCCGGCCCAATACGGGAACCGCCCCACCCCAGCCGGCAACGCGGGGATGCATCCACTGGCCCGACCGGCTATCATTGGCCTTTCCACCTAACTCACTGACTGTCCGTGATTTTTTCCCGCATCAAACAGTTCGTCAGCCGGACAGTCGGCAAATCCAAAAACGCCCGCACGCCCGGCGTTCGGGTGCGCAAGCAAGTCATCCCGCGCGATCAGCACGAGGTCTCACGCCGCGACATTTCCGACAACGCCTTGAAAGTCTTGTACCGGCTGAACAAGGCCGGCTACGAGGCCTATCTGGTTGGCGGCGGCGTGCGCGACATTCTGCTCGGTCTGCATCCGAAAGATTTCGATGTCGCCACCGACGCGAAACCGGAAGACGTGCAGAAAGTGTTTCGCAATTGCCGCTTGATCGGCCGCCGGTTCCGTTTGGCGCATGTGCTGTTCGGTCAGGATGTGGTGGAAGTGGCGACCTTCCGCGCGGTCAATGATGACGCGCCGCAAACCGAACATGGCATGGTGCTGCGTGACAACGTTTACGGCAGCATTGAAGACGATGCCGTCCGCCGCGATTTCACCGTCAACGCGCTCTATTACAACATCGCTGATTTCTCGATTGTCGATTTCGTCGGCGGCCTCAAAGATCTGCAAAAGAAAACCCTGCGCCTGATCGGCGATCCGGAAACCCGCTACCGCGAAGACCCGGTTCGCATGCTGCGCGCGGCGCGACTCGCCGCCAAACTCGGTTTCAAGATCGAGAGCAAAACCCGCGAGCCGATTCTGCAGCACGGCACCCTGCTCAAGAACGTCTCCAACGCCCGGCTCTGGGATGAATGCGCCAAGCTGTTTCTGACCGGTCACGGCCTCGCCAGCTTCGAACAACTGGAAGCGCTGAACCTGACCAAGGTATTGTTTCCGGCACCCGCGGCGGCCATGCAAAAGCACCCGCAAGTCAAAGCGCTGTTCGAAACCGCACTGCGCAACACCGACGCCCGCATCGCCGAAGAGAAAGGCGTCAATCCGGCCTTCCTGTTTGCCGTGCTGCTGTGGCCATCGGTGGCCGCCGAGTACGAGAAGCGGCTGAAGCGCAATGTGCCGCCGGCACCGGCGCTGCAAGATGCCGCTACCGAAGTGCTCGATCGCCAGCACGAAATCACCGCGATTGCCAAACGCTTCAGCCAGGTCATGCGCGAGATGTGGGCGCTGCAACACCGCTTTGCCCAGCGCACGCCAAGTCGCGCCGAGAAACTGCTGAGCTTGCCGCGCTTTCGCGCTGCCTTTGATCTGCTGGCGCTGCGCGCCGAAGCGGGCGAACCGCTGCAGGAACTGGTCGACTGGTGGGCGCAATACCAAATCGCCGATGAAGCCGGACGTGCTGCATTGCTGCGCCAGGTCGACAAACCGGACAGCAAGGCCAGCACCAGTGAACGCAAGCGCCGGCCGCGTCGCCGCGCACCACGCAAAGCCGCCGCCAAGAGCGAATGAGCACGCGAGCGTATATCGGGCTCGGCAGCAACCTTGGCGAACCCGCCCGGCAGATCCAATACGCCATTGATGCGCTGGCGGTGTTGCCGCTCAGCAAACTGGTCAGCCGCTCGTCGCTGTACCGCAGCCCGGCGCTGACACTGCCCGGCAGCACGCCGCAACCGGATTACCTGAACGCCGTCGCCGCCCTCGATACCGCGCTCGATCCGCAGGCCCTGCTGGCGGCGCTGTTTCAGATTGAACACGCGCAGGGCCGGGTCCGTGAACAGCGCTGGGGCGCCCGCACGCTGGATCTGGATCTGTTGCTGTATGGTTCGCTGCAATGGCAGTCAGCAACACTGACGCTGCCGCATTACGCGCTCTGCGAGCGGCCGTTTGTTGTGATACCGTTGCTTGAAATTGCGCCGGACTTGACCTTGCCAGATGGTCGCCGACTGCGTGAGATTGCCGAAGCCCTTGGCGCAGGCGATCTGCAACGCGTGTCCGCCTGAGCATGTTCATCTGAACCTGGTCACCAGCGCCTGTCCAGCCCGCATCAACCGGAACTGAATCGCCAGCATGCAGCCCCTTCGTTTTGTCAGCGTTGAAGGTCCCATCGGGGTCGGCAAGACGACACTGACGCGCCGGCTCGCGGAAGCGCTCGGTGGCCAGACGCTGCTGGAGCAGCCGGACGAAAATCCGTTTCTCGAACGCTTCTATCAAAACCCGAAACAGGCCGCGTTGCCGGCGCAACTGTTCTTTCTGTTTCAGCGCGCCCGCCAGCTCGATGCCATCCGCCAACAGGACATGTTCGCGCCGGTCACGGTCAGCGATTACCTGATGGACAAGGACGCACTGTTTGCCCGGCTGAACCTGGATGACGACGAACTGCGCCTGTACGAACAGGTGTATAGCCAACTGACGATTCAGTCACCACAGCCGGATCTGGTCATTTACCTGCAAGCGCCGATCGATGCGCTGATGGAGCGGGTCCGCAAGCGCGACCGCAGTGCCGAGCGGGCGCTGAGCCGCGATTACCTGCAAAAGGTATTGGACGCCTACACCCGATTCTTTTACTACTACGAAGCCTCGCCGCTGCTGATCGTCAACACAGCCGCGCTCGACCTGGCGGACAGCGAAAGCGATTTCCAGCAGCTGGTCGAGCGCGTGCACCAGTGCCGCAGCGGTCGTCACTATTTCAACTCGCGGCTGTAACCGCGCAAGGACACGGAACCTGATCATGGCCCGCATCACTGCCCACCGTCTGGCTGACATGAAACGCGCTGGCGACAAAATCGTTGTGCTGACCGCCTATGACAGCAGCTTCAGCGCGGTCTGCAATCAAAATGGCGTCGATGTGATTCTGGTCGGCGACTCGCTTGGCAATGTCATCATGGGTTATGACAGCACGGTGCCGGTCACGATGACCGACATGCTGCACCATACCCGTGCGGTGGCGCGCGGCAACGGCGATGCGCTGATCATCGGCGATCTGCCGTACATGAGTTACGGCACGCTCGAACAAACGCTCGCCAACTCGGCCGCACTGATGCAGGCCGGTGCCCACATGGTCAAGCTCGAAGGCGGCGCCTGGCTGGCGGATTACGTGCGCGCGCTGACCGAGCGCGGCATTCCGGTTTGTGCCCATCTCGGGTTGACGCCGCAATCGGTGGATGCGCTCGGCGGTTACAAAGTGCAGGGCCGGACGCCGGAAAGCGCCGCGCAGATCATTGCCGACGCCAAACTGCTCGAAGCCGCCGGTGCGCGGCTGTTGGTGGTGGAATGTGTGCCGGCTGCGCTCGGCAAGCAACTCAGCGCCGCCTTGACCATTCCGGTGATCGGCATCGGCGCCGGCGTCGATACCGACGGCCAGGTGCTGGTGTTGCATGACATGCTGGGTCTTACACCAACAGGTAACGGTGCGAAGCGCCCCAAGTTCGTCAAGGATTTCATGACCGGCGAAGCCGGCGGTATTGGCGCCGCGATTGCCGCTTATGCCAAAGCCGTACGCGAAAAACGCTTTCCGGCCGACGAGCACAGCTTCACTTGATGCTTTTGTGGGAGCTCCTTTAGCCGCGATTTTTGCTGAGGTAATCGCGGCTAAAGCCGCTCCCACAACCCACTTCTTCGGCAACAGTTCGCCTTGCTGAACAAACGGAGCCACCATGCAGATTTTCGATTCCCTCGCCGCGATGCGCACGCAAATCACCGCCTGGCGCCGCGCCGGGGAAAAAATTGCTTTCGTCCCGACCATGGGCAACCTGCACGAGGGCCATGCCTCGTTGTTCGAGCAGGCACGCACATACGGCACGAAAGTCGTTGCCAGCATTTACGTCAACCCGATGCAGTTTGGTCTGAACGAAGACTGGTCGAAGTACCCGCGCACACTCGATGCCGATCGGAAAATTCTCGAAGCCAAGCACGTTGATGCGCTGTTCCTGCCGGATGACAAAACCATGTACCCACATGGCACCGAAGTACAGACTTTTGTCGAAGTGCCGCGGCTGTCGAACATCCTTTGCGGTGCGTCACGACCGGGCCATTTCCGCGGTGTCGCCACCATCGTCAGCAAGCTGTTCCATCTGGTGCAACCGGACGTCGCGGTATTCGGTGAAAAGGATTACCAGCAGCTGATGGTGATCCGGCAGATGGTCAACGATCTGTTCATTCCCATCGAAATCATTGGCGCCGCGACCGTTCGTGCTGACGACGGTCTGGCGCTGTCTTCACGCAACGGTTATCTGACCGCCGACGAGCGCGCCCAGGCACCGGTGATTTACCAGACCTTGCGTTGGTGTGCCGATGCCTTGCGCCAAGGCGAGCGCGATTACGCGGCACTGGAGCAACAGGCCCGGCTGCGAATCAACAACGGCGGTTTGCGTACCGATTATTTCTCGATTCGCCGGCACAGTGATTTGCTGGAGCCGGCCAGTGAAGAACAGCGTTTCGTCGTGCTGGCGGCGGCTTATCTGGGCAAGGCGCGGCTGATCGACAACATTCAGGTGCTGGGTTGAACAGCGCTCAGGGCGCGTGAAAGGCACGCCCTGAGCGCTGCGCGATGTGGTGAACCCGATTCGCTGAGCCCGATTTTGCGAACCCGATTAGCGGCTCATGTTTGGCGAAGCCCATTTCACGAGCGTTAGAAAGCAAAAAAGAGCGCATTGCGCTCTTTTTTACTTCACCCTTTCCCTATGAAATCTGGCACATCCTGCGCCGGTCCTGCGCCACCATCCCGGTGGTTGTTCCCTTTAGCTCATCCTGAGCCATCATCCCTGCCGTCATCCTGACGGTGTCCTGCGAGTGCGTCCTGCACGGTCGCCATTCTACGGGGGCAAACGCAGCGCGCACGCCAGCCCGCGCTGCCCATCCCGTGTACGCCGACAGGCGTCAGAAATATAACCCAATAAAATCATATAGATAGAATCAACACCGGCACTTCATGGCACAGCAAGACGGCGGCAATGCTTACAGCTTTGTAAGAGATATCTCACAAAGCCTCGGGCCAATCACGCAAAACCACTCATGCGTCGACTGGCACTGATTTGGCTTTCGGGCCGAAAAATCACATGAAATTAAACGCATGTCTGCAATACTTAAACGTCGAGCCTCTCATTGGAGCCCCACTGTGCGACTGATCCCGCTGTTCGCCCTGCTGTTCTGCCTGTCTGCCACGGCCAAGGAAGAAGCCGTGGTCAAGGTGCATAACTGGACCGACTATATCGACGAAGCGGTGCTGGCCGATTTCACCAAGGCGACCGGCATCCAGGTGGATTACAGCACCTTTGAGAGTGCCGAAGAGCTGGAAGGCAAGCTCGCCGAGCGCAACAGCGGCTATGACGTGGTGGTGCCGAGCGCCAACTTCCTCGCCTACGCCCGCCGGCACCGACTGTTCCGGCCGCTGGACAAGGCGCAGATCCCCAACCTTGCCGGCCTGGACCCGCAGCTGATGCGCAAGCTGGAACGTTCCGATCCGAGCAATGAGTACGGCGTGCCCTACCTGTGGGGTACCACCATCATCGCCTACCGTGCCGAGGCCATCAGCAAACGACTCGGTGCGACCGCCCCGACCGACAGCTGGCGCCTGTTGCTGGACCCGGCCACCGCGGCCAAGCTCGCCGATTGCGGCGTTGCCTGGCTCGACTCCGGCATTGAGGTCATTCCGGAATTGCTGCGCTACAACGGCAGCATCGCCAACAGCCTCAACCCCACCGATTACCTGAAGGCCGAAAAGCACCTGAAGCAGCTGCTGCCGCACATCCGCTACTTTGGCGGCGAGAACATCATCGACGATCTGGCCAACGGCAAGCTTTGTGCTGCCTACAGTTATTCGGGCGATTTGGCGCAGGCTCGTGAGCAGGCTGCGGCCAATGGCATTGGCGATCTGACCTTGGTGCTGCCAAAGGAAGGGGCGGAAATGTGGGTCGATCTGATGGCGATCCCGGTCGACGCACCGCATCCGGGCAATGCCCACGCCTTCATCAACTACCTGCTGCAACCGGCGGTGATGGCCCGCATTTCCAATGCGGTCAGTTACCCGAACGCGGTTCCAGCGTCGCTGCCGCTCATTGACGAGGCGGTGAAACAAGACCCGGTCTTGTTCCCGAGCAAGGAAGCCCAGGCCAACCTGTATACCCTGCCGGTGCTGACCGATGCCGTCGCCGGCATTTCGGAACGGATCTGGGCCAGCGTGCGCAAGGGCAAGGCCGCCGAGAACTGAGCCATACGGCCCACCAAGCCGACAAAGAAAAAGGGCGGGATGTGATCCCGCCCTTTTTACTTCACGTCTGTTTCTTTCCTTGAAACGTTGATGCTCCCTGCACCATCCGTGATTGGCTTGTCCCTAGCCACGCTCCCTGCGCTGCAATCCTTGCGGCGTGGCGTCAGTATAGGGGCCAACCGGTCGAAAGCCGGTCCAGCCTTGCCAGTCGCGCTGGTTCGCTCATCCGCCACCCGGACCAAGACAGAAAGCGAAAATCCTTTTCTATCAGTATGTTAAAAACGCATTCGCAACTGACCATTTGGTCAGGATCGACTGTGGCCGACAAGCCTTGGCGCTTTGGCGCACACGTTTGTAAGCCATGTCTCACAATCCGATCAGCACGCCCGACCGTTTAAAGCGCCCGCAGACCCAGCACGTCGTCCATGCTGTACAGGCCAGCCGGCTTGCCAATGAGCCAAGCGGCCGCACGCAAGGCGCCTTCGGCAAAATTGCGCCGATCAAACGCCTGATGCCGGATCTCCAGATGTTCGGTACCGGTGGCCAGCAACAAGGTGTGGTCGCCGACAATCTCACCGGCCCGAATGGTCGCAAAACCGATGCTGCCGGCTTTGCGGGCGCCGGTATTGCCTTCACGCGACAGCACGCCGGCCTCGGCCAGGCTGGTGTCACGCGCCTGCGCGACCACCTCACCCAAACGCAGCGCCGTACCGGACGGCGCATCAACCTTGTGGCGATGGTGCGCCTCGATGATTTCCGCATCCGCATCCGGCATCGCTTTGGCCGCCAGCCGGGCCAGCGCAAACAACAAATTGACTCCGACGCTCATGTTCGGGGAAATCAGCACCGGGATCTGCTTCGCGGCCAGCTCGATTTCCTGCATTGCTTCCGGCGAGAAACCGGTCGTGCCGATCACCACTGGCTTGCGCTTGAGCTGACAATGTTTCAACAACTGCAGCGACGCCACCGGCTGGCTGAAATCGACAATCACATCCGCCAGCTGCACAGCCACCGAAACATCGGCCGACAGCGGTACTCCGACGTAAGGAAACCCGTGGATGACCGCTGCATCTTGACCGTGCCGCGAATCCGACGCCGCCGCCAACGCGCCGACCAGTTGCCATTGCGGTTGCTCCCGTACCGCCGACACCAAGGCCTTGCCCATCCGGCCACTGGCGCCATGCAGAGTAATCTTGCTCATTCGCTACATCCTCATCCTGCGACGCCGGCATTGTAATCGAACCGCGCCGACGGGCTGCTCCGCGCAGCGCAAAAGCATAAGCCAGCGACCCGGCCACATCCGGGCAGTCAATCGCAACGCGATACACCCGCAGCGAAATCCGCATCGGCAATGGACATCGCTACCGACGTTGCCCTAGCCAATTTCATTGGCAAAACGAAGGCCGCATGACGACAAACAATGGCCATTCGGCGTGCAACAAAAAAGGCCGCATTGCGGCCTTTTTTGTTGCGCAGTCTCATTTTCGCAAATCGTCAAAGAACTTCTTGACGCCATCGAACCAGGAGTCCGCGCGCGGGCTGTGGCTCGGTTCTTCTTTCAGGGACTTTTCGAACTCTTCCAACAGTGCTTTCTGTTTGGCGTTCAATTTGACCGGCGTTTCAATGACGACACGGCAGAGCAGATCGCCGGGGCTGCC
>DASUEK010000318.1:0-2832 GCA_036275115.1 Permianibacter sp.
GCAGGAACTGGCTGAGCGCGGTTATCTCGCCGAACCGCATGCGGCGGTGGCGTACGCCGGTCTGCAGGCGCAGCAGCGCGCAGGCGAGTACGGCATTTTCCTCGCCACTGCGCACCCGGCCAAATTCAAGGAAGCGGTGGAGACGATCCTGAAGCGACCGATTGCGCTGCCGGCGGTGTTGGCTGCGGTCGAAAGCAAACCGCTGCTGTCACAGCGCATGGCACCGGATCTCAGCGTGCTGCAGCAGGCGATCGCCCGCTGCTGGTCATGACAGGAAAGAAGCGTTGCCGGTGGTGATTACCGCACCGGCTCAGGATGCCGTCGCCACCGCTGCCGGCCGCGCGTTGACCGTCGCCGGCACCAGGGAGAACGGCCGCTCGATGATCAGGAACAGCAAGGCCGCCGGCACCAGCGTCAGCACGAACATCACCGGCAACAATTCCAGCACCAGCCAGGCGCCATAGGCCGCTGGCGCCACCAGTTTGGCAAACACCAGAAAGCCGGCTTTCAGCGTCAGGCCGTGGATGAGGTAGTAGGAATAACTCATGTTGCCGAGCCAGCGCAGCGGCAACCAGCAAAACGCGCGCACCAGCCAGCCGTTGCGTCCGTTGAAGCAGTGCAGCCCGAGCAGGAAGAAGCTCAAACACAGAATGGCGGTTTCCAGCGCCTGACCGGCTGCGCCGGAAATCGGCAGCAAGGTCGCGAGCAAACCCAGCACCAGCGCTGCCGCCGCGAGCCACGGCGAGCGCAACTCCGCCAGCCGGTGCCGCGAGATCTCGAACAACAGAATGCCGGCGATGAACATGGTCAGCCGGACATGGCCGCCGTAGACCGCACCGATCAACAGCATGGTGACGCCGAGAAATGCGAACAGGCCGATGCGCTGACCGACTTTGCGATCGCGCAGCGCCAGCATGCCAATCACCAGCGGCGTGATGAGGTAGTAAAAGAATTCGTAGCTGAGTGACCATGCGACGGTGATGATCGGCACGATCGGCAGCAGCCCAGGCAACAGCAGCAGATTCTCGGCGACATAAAGCGCCGCTTCGCCACCATCTTCCGGCAGTTTGCTTTCCGCCGGAAACACAAACGACAACGCCAGATACGCCGCCAGCACCACCAGAAAGGCCGGATAAATCCGCTGCAACCGTCGCTTCAAATACGGCAGGAACACCTGCTTGCGCTCAATCAGCGAACCGTAGATCAGATAGCCGCTCAGGACGAAAAACAGATCGACGCCAGCATTACCGATGCTGTGCACGGCATTGGCGATCGGAAACAGGAAGGAATGCTCACTGAGCCAGGGCGCGCTCAACGTGACAAAGTGGACGAGAAAAACCAGAAACACCGCAAAGCCGCGCAGGCCTTCCATCGACTGCAGATTGTTGCTGCTGCCAGCGCGCGCCAGCTCGAACCGCTCACGCCACCATGCCTTGCGCCACATCATGTTGCTGTTGCTCCCTGCTCGGCCCGCGCCGGGCGATTCCTCGTCCGGACCAATACTCGTCCGGACCCATTCCCTTCCGGGCCAATGCCGATCCGGGCCCGCCCGCCTCAGCCCGCACGCGGCGCGGCCTGAGGCGCGGATGATACGGGGCGCGCCGGGCGCCGGCAAAAAGAATCTGTCCGGCACGGCAGTGCCCGGCCCGCGCCGACCGACCTGCGGTCGCCATCAGTTGTTACAGGCCGCCCCTTGTTGCGTGCGCGCTGCGCGCTAAGATGCAGTCCTCAACCGCCGGCCGACACGGCCGTCCCTTTTGCAGGAGCAACGTGACAATGAGCATCGCCAAGGCTTTGGATACCGCGGTTTCCGCCCTCAACAAAATCGGCCTGACCCTGAAGGCCGAGCCGGATGCCCCGGTGGTCGCGGTGATCAGCCAGATCGCCGAACTCGGTCCGGACGACGCCACCGCGATCGCCCGCACCCTGCAGCAGGCCAGCGCGTTCAATGACATGGTGCGCAGCGAAATCGGCCAGATGACGATTGCCAACCGTTACGAAAGCATCGCCACCGACTTCAATTCGATTCGCGATGACGCCAAGTCGATGGTCGGTTATGTCGATGACGGCCGGGTCGACTGGAAAGAAAAAGCCGCGATGGCCTGGATGCGGGTCACCCGCGGCAGCATTCCGGATCGCTTTGAAGATATTCGCAAGACCTACCTGACCGTCGCGAAAGACTGCAAGGAGCAGATTGATCGCGAGAAGAACATTCTGTTCGCCTATCAGGAATTCCGCGTCGCGATGAAAGAAAGCGAAGTCGCCTCGCAACGTCTGCTGAAAACCGCCGACGACAAACTCGCCTCCGCCAAAGCCGCACTGCAAAGCGCTCAGGCCGCCGTCGATGCCGGTGACCGCACACAGGGTGAAGCCTTCGCCAAACTGGAACTCACCCGCGATCAGGCCATGCGTGCATTGCAGGACGAAGATCGCCGTTATCAGGTCGCCAAAGATCTGGCCGACAACATCAAGGCCAGCTACGCCGCCGGCGAAGTGGTGATGACGCGCCTGCTGCAAACCACCGCCGTGAAAGAGCGCGTGTACCAGCAAGCTGTCACCTTCTTCTCGACCAACGAAACGGTGTTTACCGCGCTGTCAGCCGCGTTCACCTCACTGCAAGGCCTGCACGAAGGCACCCAGACCCTGAACGCAATGAAAGATGGCGTCAACAAAGGTCTGGAATCGATCGCCGATCTCGGCACCGAGATCCAGATCGAAGGCCTCAAAGCCGGCTACGGCCCCGGCCTCGCCGTTGACTCGGTACGCAAACTGGTCGACGCCGTGGTCGACTTCCAGGCCCGCTCGTTCGAAACCATCAAGGAAATGCGCGCG
>DASUEK010000319.1:0-5999 GCA_036275115.1 Permianibacter sp.
CATCGTAGAGCGCCTGAATGGTCAGCGTCGGCGGGCCGATCATGCGGGCGTTGTAAGCATGGCAGCCGGCGCAAATCGCGTAGTACGCGAGCTTGCCCTTGTTCTCGATGTTGGTATCGCGCGCCGGCGCCGGCGCGTCCAGCAAATAACTGCCGACATCCGCGGTACTGGTGCGGCTGCAGACACCGTAATCACCGAGACCGAGCGTGCGGTAGCGGCTGATGTCCAGCACGCAGCTGTCCTTGCCGCCGCCGACCGCGACAATATCCGGCGCGTCGGTGGTGAGGTTGACTGCCATCAGCGCCTTGATTTCGGTAATGGGCTCGGTGCCGTTGCCGGTCATCAGGTTGTTCAGGATCTGGATGCGATCCGGATTCGGATCCGATTCCGGATCGGCAGTGACGTTGGCAAACGAGGCGTGATCGGTGATGACAATGCCGACGTTCTTGTTGTCGCGGATGATGTTGTTCTCGATCACGACATCGTCGGCGGCCATCACCACCATGCCGGTACCCGCTGGCAGACCGGCGACAATCGAACCGGGTGCACCGAAGTTCGGGTGGTTGTTGCTGTAGACAAAGTTGTCACGGATGATCACGTCAAACGCGGTTTTGATCGGCAAGCCCGGCGTGATGAACACCAGAATACCGCCGGTGTTGTTGTAGGCAATGTTGTTCTCGACCACGACATGCCGGCTGTTCTCAATCTCGATGCCGGCGACGTTTTCAAATACCTCGTTGTGGGCGACGTGGATGTTGTCACACATGCCGACGTAAATCGCCGCATCTTCAATGCCGCTCAGCACGTTGTACTCGATCAGACCGTTCTGGCCAAACTGCGGAAAAATGCCGTACACACCGGTATCGACAATCCAGTTGTGCCGGATCACGAAGTTGTTGCCGGCCTGGCCCATGATGGCGTTGCCTTTGTACTTGGTGATCTTGAAGTTCTCGATGCGGATGCCGTTGCCGCTATACAGGATGGCGTCGTTGCGGAATCCTTCGCCGTCGAGCGTGGGCCAGCGGCCACCGCTGATCACGCCGACCAGCGCGATATCGTCCTTGTCGACATACACCACTTCCTTGTAGGTACCCGGCAACACCCGGATGGTGTCGCCCGGTTGGGCGGCCGTCACCGCTGCCTGAATGCTGTCGCCGTCCTTGACCGTGTGCACCTGACCACCGCTGCGTTGCTGGCGCAGCGCGTTGTCGGCAATCGCATCTTTGCTACGGCCGGCACTGAGCATGTCACTGGCGGAACCAACCGCCTCGCTGCCACGCGCTGTTTCACTGCCGCTACGGCCTTGCCAGTACCCCACTGCCAACGCAAGCACGATTGCCATGCCGATGGTGAGTATTTTTTTCATCGTTGTTCTCCGTTTTGCGCCACGGCAACCGGCGCGGGGTACACCGGCCTCAGGCCGGATGGCAGTACCGGCGGCACCGCCGGCAAAAACTGTTCATCGGTGAGCGCGCCCAGAAATGCGACGATCTGATCCAACTCGGCATCGGTCAATTTCGGTTCCCAGATATGCCAGTGCAAAGTCAGGTTTTGCTCCGGCGGCACCGCATGGCCGCGGCCCTTGCTGTAAAACGCCGCCGCCTCTTTCAGCTCGGCAAACCGGCCAGAATGCATGTAGGGCGCCGTGCGGACAATGTTGCGCAAACTCGGCACCTTGAAACCACCGCGCTGGCTGTCGATGCCGGAGATGGCACCGGCGCCGGCATCAAACGGCATGCCGGCCGGTTCCGGCGTGCCGATCACGGCAATTTGCTGATTGCTGAACAGCGGTGGGGTGTGGCACTCGGCGCAGCGGGCAACGAACGAGCGGAACACATTCATGCCGGCAATTTCCTCGGCATTGAGCGCCTGATGAAAGCCATGCGCGTACTGATCGTAACGGCTGTTGAGCGAGATCAGCGTGCTCTCGAACGCCGCCAAGGCCTGATAGATCTGGCTCAGGTCGATGCCCTCGGCTGCCGCCGGAAACGCCTGCCGGAACAGTTGTCGGTATACGGCATTGCCATTCAGGCGTTGCAGCAATTGCTCGCGGGTGTTGGCCATTTCGTCCGGCGAATACAGCGGCCCTTGCGCCTGTTCTTCCAGCGAATGACCTCGGCCATCCCAGAAGAAGCGCTGCAGGAACGCGACATTCCACAGGCTCGGCGCCGAGCGCGACAACACGCGCCCACCGATGCCGACGCTGCGACCGCGACCATCGCTGAAGCCCTTGTCCGGCTGATGGCAACTGGCGCAGGCCACGGAACCGTCCGCGGACAGCAGCGGATCAAAAAAAAGATAACGGCCAAGATCAATTTGCTGCGGCGAGAAACCATCACGGGCCGCCGGCAACGCCGTTTTGAGACCACCAACCCCTTTGTCGCGCAAAGATTGGTATTGCTGATACAGCGTGCGCAGCTGGCAGCGATTGTCGGCGCTGCGCTCGAAGCCCGGCGGACACTCGGCGGCGAGCTGCCAGCGCGTTTGCGCCTGCGCGTCCGTGGTGGTGAACACAGCCAGCACGGCAACGGCCGCCAGAAAACAACGCATCATGGTGTCGCCGCCAGTTGCGCGATGTAAGCCGAGACATCGTGGATCAATTTTTCTTCCGGCAAGGCCTTGGTGATCTTGGTCATCTGCAGACCGAATTTGTCGGCCGGATGGCCGCCACGCACCTTGTCGCGGAAATGCAGGAATTGCCGGGTCAGATAGTCCGGATGCTGGCCGCTCAGTTTCGGCGCATTGAGCGCGGCAATGCCCTCGGCCTTGCCGCCGTGACAGGCCGAGCAAATGCCGTTGTAGTAATTGCGACCGGCGGTCAGATCGGCACCCGTTACCTTGATCGATGCCGGTTTCGGTAGCGGGAAACGCTGGATGGCTTCGACCAGTTCGCGCAATGACGTGTCACCGAGTGCGCGCACTGAGCCACGCATCACCGCGCCGATGACATCCTCCGGATGGGCCCCGCGCACACCGTCGCGAAAATGCTGCAGCTGACGCAGCAAATACGGCGCATCGAGCCCGGCCAGTGCTGGCGCGTTGGCGCCGACATTGCCTTCGCCTTGCGGACCATGACAGCTGCTGCACTGGTTGTTGTAAAGACGCACACCGGAACTGTCCGCCAGCACCGCGCCCGACGTCAGCGACACCAGCGCCCACACCAGACACAGCAACCCGGACCACCAGCGTGCCCTGCGCGGCATCAGCCAGCTCGCCCACAACGGCACCGCCCGAATCGGCTCGCAATCACGCCCTGTCCCGCCCCAATTGTTTCGCCGCATGCTCGCGCCTCATTTATTTAGCTCTTTAGTGCGAGATACTAATGAGCCCGGCAAGCCCCTGCAAGCCTCATGGTCTCTTGCTGCACCGCAATACGTTTTTCACGTCGCGACAAGCACTTGGCATTTGCATTTGACCAAATATGGCGCGAATGGTCTGACCTCAGACATTCCGATTGCGAAAGCGCAAACACATGCGGTATCAAATCAGGACTTAAGTCCTAATAAAAAACAACAACGCAGGAGCCTCGCCATGTCGAAGAACAAGAGCCACCGCCAGCCCGCCCCGGTTTCCCGCTTCCGCCTCTCGGCCCTGCGCCTGGCCGTACTGGCCGGTTTGCTGCCGCTGTCGGCACTGGCCGCGGAGCCGGAAACCAGCGACAGCGAGACCGCCAGCAAAAGTACTGCCGACGCCGTCATCGAAGTCACGGCGCAAAAACGCAGCGAACGCATTCAGGACGTGCCGATCACGATGAATGCCTATTCGGAAGAAACCACCCGCAACCTTGGCGCGCTGAACATCAAGGATCTGGGCGACATCACCCCGGGCATGGATGCGAGCAACCTGTCAGTGACCCAGCCGAGGTTCAACCTGCGTGGCATCGGCACCACCGATTTCGGCATAGGCTCCGATCCGGCCGTGGCGGTGTACATCGACGGTGTTTATGTTGGCCGCAGCGGTGCCGCCCAGATGAATTTCAACGACATCGCCCGGGTCGAGATCCTGAAAGGCCCGCAAGGCACCCTGTTCGGCCGCAATGCCGGTGCCGGCGCCATTCACATCATCACCAAGAAACCGGGTGAAGAAACCGGCGGCAACCTGCGCGCCACCATCGGCGACTACGGCCGTCAGACCATCGAAGGCGCGGTCAATTTCTCCAACGAAAGTGATCTGCATGGCCGCGTTTCGTTTGTCGATCACCAGCGTGACGGCTACATCGATCAAGTGGACAGCCAGGACAAGCTCGCCAACGAAAACAGCAGCGGCCTGCGCGCCCAGCTGTTGTGGAATGCCGGAGCCGATACCGATCTGCTGTTCCGCGCTGAAGCCGAGCAAACCGATCAGGATGCGATTCAGGGCGCCAGCACCAACTGCGTGATCTCGAACTGCGATCCATTCGGCGCCATCGCCACCGACCTGCCGCAGGAAGAAGTGCGCGATCTGTGGGGTGCCAGCCTCGAAATCGAACACCGGATGGGAAACAGCACCTTCACCTCGATCACCGCCTATCGCACGTTCGACAGCAACAACTACGAAGAAGAAGACGGCAGCGCCGACCCACGCTTCAACCTCGCGACCAACAACGTCGAAGAGTTTTCCGCATTCAGCCAGGAGCTGCGCTGGACCGGCAGCAGTGACACGCTGAAATGGTCGCTCGGTGCGATGTTTGCCGACGAGAAAGCCAAACAGACGCACAACGTCCACGCCAGCACCGATTCACTGGATTCGTTCTTCCTGTTTGAAGGGCTGACTGGCGCTGGCATGCCAATGAACATTGCCGGTGAAACCATCCCCGGCATTCCAGCGGGCTTCGGTATCGGCGGTTTCTTCTATCAGGCGCTGAATCCCCTGCTGGTTGCCAATGGCTTGCCCAACGGCTGGGACGATCTGGCCGCGATGCTGGGCCTGCCGACTGGCCTTGCCGCCGCCACCGCCTATGCCAACCTCAACCTCGGTGTGCCGTGGCTGGAACAAATGCACGATGAAGGGGACTTCAGAAGCTATGCCGTCTATGCCGACTTCACCTGGTCGGTCACTGACAAACTCGATATCACGCTCGGCGTTCGCCACACCATCGACAAGAAAACCTTCGAAGTCGAGTCGGCCTATACCAACTTCCTCGATCTGACGGGTGGTGAGGTGGCTCTTGGCACCGTGCTGAACTGCGGCGGCCCCGCCGCCGGTTGCTTCGACGCCGGTGGTGGCAATTACGTGTATCTGGTTGACAGCACATTGAACCTGTCGCCGCTGGCCGCCCAGCCAATCCCATTCGGTCTGGTCTTTGCCGAAGAGATCCCGGGCATCAAGAACGACAACGACTGGGAAGCGACCACGCCACGTCTGGTCATCGACTATGAATGGTCACCGAACATCATGACCTTCATCAGCGCGGCCAATGGCTTCAAGTCCGGCGGTTATAACAGCCTCGGCGCCGACACGGTCAACAACCGGCTGGAAACCTTCGATCCGGAAGACATCTGGAACTACGAAGTGGGCCTGAAATCCAGCTGGGCCGACAACGCGTTTGTGTTCAATTTGTCGCTGTTCGAATACGAATACACCGACATGCAGGTACTGGTGTTGTCAGGTGAGCCGGGCAACATCCCGACTTACAACATCGGCAACGCCGATGCCGAGGGTGATGGCTTTGAGGCCGAGTTCCGCTGGCAGATGACCGACAGCTTTGCGCTGCACGGCAACTTCTCGGAGCTGGATACCGAGTACACGAAGTACGACATCAACCAGTTTCCGGGCCAGACCGCCGACGACGATCTGACCGGCAAACCGATGAGCGAAACGCCGGACAAATGGAACCTCGGCTTCAGCTACTCAACCAACCTCGGTGATGGCGATCTGGTCTGGTATCTGAACAACACCCACACTGGCGAGCAAATTAGCCGTGCCGGCGGTTATGACGTCGAGATCGGCGGTTACGATCTGGTCAACACCCGCATCAGCTACATGCCGAGCCATGGCAATTGGGAACTCGCCATCGAAGC
>DASUEK010000320.1:0-7832 GCA_036275115.1 Permianibacter sp.
CGGGCGGCACGCATCAGGAAATCCTGTCAAAAGAAAGATCGTTGTGGGAGCGGGCTTGCCCCCGATTGCGCCAACACGCGACATCCTCGCGGGCAAGCCCGCTCCCATCAAAAATTAATAGAAATCACCGGTGTCCGGCGCGAAATTCTTGAACCGTGTGTAACGACCCTGGAACGTCAGGCGGACATCGCCGATTGGACCGTTACGCTGCTTGCGGATCAGGATCTCGGCCTGGCCTTTGTTGTCCGGCTTGTCCTTGTGATAAACCTCGTCGCGGTAAATGCACAAGATCACGTCGGCGTCCTGCTCAATGGCGCCCGATTCGCGCAGGTCGGCCATGACTGGGCGTTTGTCGGTGCGCTGTTCGAGCGAGCGGTTCAGCTGCGACAGGGCGATCAGCGGCACTTTCAGTTCTTTCGCCAGCGCTTTCAGCGAGCGGGAAATTTCCGAGATTTCGGCGGTGCGGTTTTCCACCGCCGAATCACCGCGCATCAGCTGCAGGTAGTCGACCATGATGAGCGACAGGCCGCCATGCTCGCGGTGCAGGCGGCGGGCACGGGCGCGCATTTCCAGTGGCGACAGACCGGCGGTGTCATCGATGTAGAGATTGTTTTTCTCTTTCAGCATCGCGACGACGCTGAACACCCGATCCCAATCCGGTGAATCGAGCTGGCCGGAGCGCACTTTCTGGAAATCGATCGAGCCAAGCGAAGAGATCGAACGCATGATCAGCTGTTCGGCCGGCATTTCCATCGAGAACACCAGCACCGGCTTGTCGCTGCGCATCATGGCGTTTTCGCACAGGTTCATCGCGAAAGTGGTTTTACCCATCGACGGACGCGCCGCGACAATGATCAAATCGCCTTTCTGCAGACCGGAAGTTTCCTTGTCCAAATCATCAAAGCCGGTCGAGAGGCCGGTCAGGCCTTCGCTCTTGCCGGCTTCTTCCAGATGATGGACCACGTTTTTCAACATGCTGCCAACGGCACGCGGACCGGTGTCGGCCTTGGTGCGCTTCTCGGCAATGGCCAGCATCTTGGCTTCGGCCTGATCGAGCAGCAGGTTGGCCGAATTGCCTTTCGGGAAATAACCGGTGTCGGCAATTTCGTGCGCGGCCGAGATCATTTCGCGCAGCAGCGCCCGCTCGCGCAGGATGTTGGCGTAGCTGATGATGTTGGCCGCGCTCGGCGTGTTTTTGGCGAGCTCGGCAAGATAGGTCAGGCCGCCAATGCCATCGGCTTCGCCTTCGCGCTCCAATTGCTCGAACACGGTGACGGCATCGATCGGGTGACCGTCGCCGGCGAGCTTGGCAATGGCGCGGAAAATCTTGCGGTGATCATCGCGGTAGAAATCGTCAGCGACGACCGCTTCCGATACCCGCTCCCAGGCACCCGGGTCGAGCATGATGCCGCCCAGCACCGCCTGTTCCGCTTCAATCGAATGCGGTGGGGTTTTAACGTCGTTGAAATCGCGATCAGCCATTCCGGCAGGTCTCGTCAGGTCGGTAACCCTGCCGACCACGGCAGGGTTACGGCCGCGATGCGGGCATCAGCGGCCAAATCCAGGGCCGGCCATTGTAGGGCAAGGGTTGCCGGCCGGGATCGCGCGGGCCCGACAAATACAGGGGCCGCACAAGATATCCACAGACTTGTCCAGCAGGCGGCGCCGGCCGTCAGCTGAAGCGGAACCCGCGCGCCAGCAGCTTGCGGGTCAAGGGCGCGAACACCAACACCAGCGGGAAGGCAATCGGCCAGGCCACCAGAAAGGCGTGCAGCCACTTGCCAAAAAAGCCGTCAATCCAGCCCAGATTGACCAAAGTCAGGATGCCGGACATGCACAGCGCCATGAAAAACGACATGAATCCGGCAAACAGCAGCGGTTGAAAACGCTGCGGAACAGTCATAACAGCCACGTCTTTCTCCACACTTCACGGAATTGCGTTTGAGCTGACGCGGATTTTCGCCCACTCTTACCACTCCGGCCACGGGAAAAATCCCTGTTCACTTCATGGAAAGCCTACGGCATGACGCTACCCCCCTTGCCCGATTTGCATGCGTTCGCCGCGCTGGCCTTGACCGCCTTCGCGCTCTACCTGTTCCGGCGCGAAGATCTGCAGCTGGAAACCGCCTGTCTGTTCATCCTGATTGTGCTGGCGGTCAGTTTTGAATTCTTTCCCTACAAAGGGCCGCTCGGCACCCTCGATGCCATCAGCGTGTTCCAGAATTTCGGCAACGAAGCGCTGATCACCATTTGCGGTCTCATCATGGCGGGCGAAGGCATTTCCCGCACCGGCGCACTCGAACCAGTCGGCCGCTTTCTGGCCCGACTTTGGCGGTTCAGTCCGTCCTTCGCCTTGCTGGTGACCTTGCTGGTGACGGCCAGCATCAGTCCGTTCATCAACAACACGCCGATGATGATCGTGATGATCCCCGTACTGGTGTCGGTGACGGTGCGTGCCGGCTTGCCACCGAGCGGCGTGTTGATGCCAACCAATCACGCCAACCTGCTCGGCGGCATGATCACCACCATCGGCACGTCGACCAATTTGCTGGTCATCGACGTGGCCCGGCGTCAGGGCGTGGCGGAGATCGGCATGTTCGATTTTGTTTACCCGGCCAGCATTGCCGCCGCCATTGGCGTCGCCTACTTGTGGTTGATTGCACCACGTTTGCTGCCGCCGCGCCCGGTGAGCATCGATCGCTCGCCGCGCATGTACAGCGCCCAATTGCATGTGCTGGATAAAAGCTTGTGCGTCAATCGCACGCTGGCGGAAACGGTGCAGAAAACCAACGGCCTGCTCCGCGTCGAAAAAATCCTGCGTGGAGATGACATTCTGGTGCCAGCGCTGCCACAAGCAACGCTGCGCGCGGGCGACCGGCTCGTGGTCAGCGACAACCCGACCCATCTGAAAGAGCTGGAAAAGCTGCTGCGGGTCACTTTGATTCCGGGTGAGCTGCGCGATGAATTGCCGGGCGACATTCGCAGCGTCGATCAACAGCTGGCGGAAGTGGTGCTGGCACCGCAATCGACGCTGGTTGGCACCACGCTGAAAAGCGCCCGCTTTCTTGAAACCAACCAACTGCTTTGTCTCGCCTTGCACCGCGAAGGCAGCAAACTGGATCGGCCGCAAAGTCGGCTCGCCGATGAAACCCTGAAAGTGGGTGACGTGCTGCTGGTGCAGGGCCCGAAGACCCGGCTGCACGCGCTGAAAAAAAACGGTGAATTGCTGGTGCTCGACGGCAGCCTTGATCTGCCGCGTTCAAGCAAGGCACCGCTGGCGGTGCTGATTATGTTTGGCGTGGTGCTTGCCGCGGCAATGGAATGGCTGCCAATCGCCATCAGCGCACTCTGTGGCGTGCTGCTGATGGTGCTGACCCGCTGCATGAAGTGGCAGGAAGCGGTGCAGGGCCTGAGCCTGCAAGTGATTCTGGTGATGGCAACCAGCCTGTCGCTCGGCAATGCCGTGCTCTACTCGGGAGCCGCCGATTGGCTGGCATCGCTGTTTGTCGCATTCAGTTTTGGTGCACCGGTCGCGGTGACCTTGTCCGGCTTGATGCTGCTCATTGCGATCTTCACCAACGTGGTCGACAACAATGCCGCCGCCGTCATTGGCACCCCCATCGCCATCGGTGTCGCCAGCCAACTCGGTGTCGACCCGATTCCATTTGTCATCGCCACCTTGCTCGCGGCCAATCTGTCGCTGGCGACACCGATGGCGTACAAAACCAACATCCTGATCTGGAATGCCGGCGGTTACACCTTCAATGATTTCCTGCGCGTTGGCCTGCCACTGATGCTATTGATGTGGCTGGCGCTGTCGATCATCCTGCCCTGGCATTACCAGCTGTTCTGACAGCACACGAACAACAAAAAAGGCGAGTCAAACGACTCGCCTTTTTTTCGGAACCGATGGTTCGACGGTGACTTAGCCCGCGAGGCCAACGTAGACATTCTGCACGTCATCGTCTTCGTCAATCGCTTCCAGGAACGCCTCGACTTCGGCGCGCGCGGCGTCATCGCTGAGCGTGATCGGGTTCTTCGGCACATAACCGAGTTTGGCCGAGCTCACGTTGAAACCCAAACCCGGCAGCGCTTTCGCGACCGCATCCAGATCGGTGGTTTCGGTCAGGAACAGCACGCTGCCATCATCGTTGACTTCGACTTCCTGGGCGCCAGCTTCGATCGCCGCTTCTTCCGGATCAATGCCGGCCTTGGTCGGCGTCGCTTCGATGAGACCCAGATGGCGGAAATCCCACGACACCGAACCGCTGGCACCAAGCTGGCCTTTGCGGAAAAGCATGCGCACGCTCATCGCGGTGCGGTTCTTGTTGTCGGTCAGGCATTCGACGATCACCGGCACCTGATGCGGCGCGAAGCCTTCGTAGACCACGGTTTCGTAGTTGATCACTTCGTCGAGCAGACCGGCGCCTTTCTTGATGGCGCGCTCCAGCGTGTCTTTCGGCATCGAGGCTTTCTTGGCGGCTTCGATGGCCATGCGCAGCTTGGAGTTCATTTCAGGGTCAGGACCACCGCGGGCAGCAACCATGATTTCTTTCACCAACTTGGTGAACTTCGCGCCTTTGGCAGCGGCAACTTCGGCTTTGCCTTTTGCCTTCCACTGTGCACCCATGACCCAATCTCTCTGACTATGAAAACGGTTTGACTGGTCAAAACGTCTTGCTGGTTGAACGGCCCCGGCGCCGGACGGCACCGGGGGGACGGCAGTATAAAGGGCCGGCCGGGCGGTTTGAACGGGGAAAGCGCGTTGTTCGGTGCACGCTTGACCCCGGACAAGCCGGCCACCGAGACCCGCCGGGTGGCCCGGCCCGCAACAAGCTCAGGGCGCCAGCGTCCGGACCCGGTTCCGGCCCTGGGCCTTGGCCTGATACAGCGCCACATCCGCCTGTTTCAGCACCGACTCGACGCTCTGGCCGGGCTGCCAGGCAGCCACGCCAAAGCTGGCCGTCACCCGGTGCGGGTAGCGATGGATGGTCAGCGCATCGCTGTCGAGCAGCGCCCGCAGCCGCTCGGCCTGCTCGACCGCCGCGTCGGCACCGGTATTCGGCAGCAGCAACAGAAACTCTTCGCCGCCCCAGCGTGCGACCACATCCTGTTCGCGCACGGAGGCTTCGAAGGCCCGCGCCAGCGCTTTCAGCACTTCGTCGCCAATGTCGTGCCCGAACTCGTCGTTGATGTGTTTGAAATGATCAATGTCGACCAGCACCAGCGAGAAATTGCCGCCGGCGCGATCTTCGCGCGCCACTTCGTTCTGCAATCGCAGCGCCATTGCCCGCCGGTTGCACAGCTTGGTCAGGAAATCGGTGCGGGCGGTTTCCTCCAGCAATTGCGCCATCCGTTCGCGCTCGACAATCTCGTCCTGCAGGCGGGCATTGCTCGCCTGCAACTCGGCGGTGCGCTGGGCGACCCGCTGCTCCAGTTCGGCGTGATGGCGCTGCAGCCGCTGCATCATGTCGTCGAAGGTGACGGTCAATTGATCGAGCTCATCACCGCTGCTGCGAGGACCCGGGTCCTCGCCCTCGCTGCGCGCCAGACAACGCTGGTGCAGCGCGTCGATGCGCTTCAGGAAACTGCGCGACAGCAGATGACCAAACAGGAAGGCCATGACGATCGACAAGATCAGCGACAGCACGCCGGTCCGGCGCAAAGTGTTGAGTTTCTGCTCGACTTCGTCGGCGCGCATGTCGATGCCGATCGCGTAGCGACCATCGCTGCCGGCAATCGGCGCATAGCCCGACATGAACGTGCCCCATTTGTCGTGAATGAGTTCACGATCACAGCTCGGCACCGAGAAGCCTTGCAGCAAGGCCGGCGCATCGACATCGTAGATTTCGCCGGGCTCGGCCGGCGCATCCGGATCCGAGTCGAGCACAAAGCGCACCTGCTCGCCATCGCGGCGCATCACATAAATGAAGGCGATATCCGGGTTCGAACCGACCAGCTCGCGCAGCAAGGCAATACCGTGACGATACGCCTCGCTGTCTTTGTCAGCGGCCGACTGGATCTGATCCAGCGTCGCCGGGCTGACCGAGCGCGACAACAGCGCCGCGCTGTATTGCAGCCGGGTTTGCAGACTGCCGAGCAAGCTGTCGATGGCGCTGCGATAGAAGTAACTGCCGATGCTGCCGGACACCAGCACGATGGCGAGAAAGTGACTGAAGAACAGCTTCTGGCGGGTCGAAAACGTCATTCCATTCTGCTTCTTGTCTGGGCGTGCCCGCACGCGGGCGCGGTTACCTCGCCGGCTGCCGGGCCATCCCTGCCGCATCGACGTGTGTTGCCGGTTCAGGGCAGCGATCTGTGCGACGCCACCGGACCCGGACCGCCCGGCAGCCTACCGTAAAGCGGACCGGCGCGGACAGTCGCGCCGTACCGATGCGGGCTCGTTTGACCAGTGCGCGCCGAAATGGGTAGGCTCGCCCGGCGCTTTCGGTCCCGGACGAAGGTGCCATTCCGTTTCTCCGCCTCGCAAGGACCCGCCTCGTTCCATGATTATCGGCATTGACCTCGGCACCACCAACAGTCTGGTGGGCGCCTGGCGTGATGACGCGCCGACCCTGTTCAGCAACGTGCACGGTGACGTGCTGACCCCCTCCATTGTCGGTGTCGATGACGACGGCCAGATCCTCGTTGGCCGCGCCGCCGCCGAGCGACTGCTGACCCACCCGACCCTGACCGTCGCCGCGTTCAAGCGCTACATGGGCACCCAGCACACGGTGCGACTCGGCAAGCGCGAGTTTCGCCCGGAAGAATTGTCGGCGCTGGTATTGAAATCATTGAAAGCCGACGCCGAAGCGGCGCTCGGTGAAACCGTGCGCGAAGCGGTGATCACCGTGCCGGCCTATTTCAGCGACGCCCAGCGTAAAGCGACCCGTATTGCCGGCGAACTCGCCGGCCTGAAAGTGGATCGCCTGTTGAACGAACCCACTGCCGCTGCGATGGCCTACGGCCTGCACCAGCGTGATCGCGAAAGCAAATTTCTGGTGTTCGATTTGGGTGGCGGCACCTTCGATGTGTCGATTCTGGAAATGTTCGACGGCGTCATGGAAGTGCGCGCCAGTGCCGGCGACAACTTTCTCGGTGGCGAAGATTTTGTCAGCGTGCTGGCGCAGGATTTCATCAAGAGTCAGCTCGGTGATCGGGCAGCGGCGCTGACGGCGCAACCGGCGTTTGTTCAGCAAGTGCGCAAACAGGCCGAACTGACCAAGCGCAGCCTGTCGATGCAGCCACAGGCCAGCATGACGTTGCGCTGGCAGGATCAGGAATGGCAGAAACAGTACAGCGAGGATGATTTCCTGAAGCTGGCGACGCCACTGCTCGATCGCTTGCAGGCACCGCTGGAGCGGGCACTGCGTGACGCGCGCATCCGCGCTGCTGAACTCGACGAGATCGTGCTGGCCGGTGGCGCCACCCGCAAACCGATCGTGCGCAAACTGGTGTCGCGGTTGTTCCAGCGCTTTCCGCAAATCGGCCTGAACCCGGACGAAGTGGTCGCGCGCGGTGCCGCCGTGCAGGCCGGGTTGAAGATGCGCGCCGCGACGCTGGAAGAAGTCGTGCTGGTCGATGTCGCGCCGTACACGCTTGGCGTCGAAACCAGCAAACGCTTGCCGAGCGGCCAACTCGACACCGGCCACTACTCGCCGATCATCGAACGCAATACCGCCATTCCAGCCAGCCGGGTTGAAACCTTCACCACCGTCAGCGACCAGCAGAAAGCAGTGAAGTTCGAGGTGTATCAAGGTGAATCACGGCTGGTGAAAGACAACGTTTACCTCGGTCACCTCGAAGTGCCGGTGCCGCCAAGCAAGGCCGGC
>DASUEK010000321.1:0-10511 GCA_036275115.1 Permianibacter sp.
AGGTTTTCCAGCTCGAAATACACCGGCTGCATGATGTCGATGCGATATGGTGTGCGCAGCACGTCCACGACATCAAACGGCCGCACCTCCGGCACATCGGAGTAAACGTATTTGGTTTCGCCAATGGACGAGATGATGCCGCCGCCGTAAATGCGCCGGCCTTGGGCGCTGCGCATCAAACCGAACTCGACGGTGAACCAGTAGAGCCGTGCCAGGAATACACGGTCCTCTTTCGAGGCGGCGTAGCCGAGCTTGCCGTAGGTGTGGGTGAATTCAGCGAAATACGGATTGGTCAGCATCGCGCAGTGACCAAAAATCTCGTGGAAAATGTCCGGCTCTTGCAGGTAGTCGAGTTCTTCGCGGGTGCGGATAAACGTTGCACAGGGAAACTTCTTGTCCTGCAACAACGAAAAGAACGTGGTGAAGTTGATCAGCGCCGGTACCCACGCCACTTCCCAACCGGTTTCCCGGCGCAGCACTTTCGAAACTTCTTCCAGCTGCGGCACCCGATCGGTCGGCAGGTTCAGCAACTCGATGCCATGCATGTATTCGTCGCAGGCTTTGCCGACAATCGCTTTGCGCTGGCGAGTGATCAGTTCGTTCCAAATTGCGTTCTCGTCGTCGGTCCACTCGATGTTGCCGTGAACGTTCATCTCTTTGGCGAGATACTTGGTGCCTTTGGCCATGTTTGACTCCACCGCAGCAGAAGCGCGGCATACCGACTATGATGGGCACATTATCGACTCGCCGCCGGGTCAGCGTAAAGCGTCGGCACGGTACGATGAGTGGCGAAATCGCCGTTAATCATCGACAATGTTGACCAAGTTCATTCGTTTTTCCGTTTTGCACCCGAGACACGGGATCAGGAAGTTGCCGTCGTGATCAGGAACCTGTCAGGTCTCGTATTTTTCGCCCTGTTTGGTACCAGCGCATGGGTAGCAGCAGAGGCCAGTAACACTGCCCACGCCGATCCGGCACTGGCAGCTGCCGCCGTTGCGCCGCCGCTCGGCGATGACCGCCATGCCGGCGCCCGTCAGCTTTTCCGGCAGCTGGAAAACCGTATCAGCGGCAATCCGCTGTTGCTCAGCCAGCACGCCGACAAACTGCGGGACTATCCGCTCACTCCTTATCTTGAAGCCGAGTGGCTGGAAGCCGCATTTCAGCATGTCAACGAACGGGAATTGGGCGATTTCCTGCTTCGTCACGACGGCGCGCCATTCGCGGAAAGGCTGCGGGAAAACTGGTTGCGCCGGTTGGTCAGCAAAGATGACGGCGCCGGCTTTTTGCTGTACTACCGGCCCAGCAAGAATACGGAGCTTCGCTGCCACTACCTGCGCTATGCCCTGACGGGAGGCACCAACCCGACCGCACTGAGCAGTTTTGTCGACCTCTGGCTCAGCGCCAAGCCGCTGCCGCCGGCTTGCGCCAGCGTTGAAAAGCGCTGGATCGCCGCCGGCGAGCGCACGCCAGAGCGCATCTGGCAGCGTCTGGAACTGGCCATCGAAGCGGGTGAAACCGGCACCATCAAAACCTTGCAAGCGCTGCTGCCGGCGGCCGAAAGACCGCTGGTCAATGTCTGGCAGCAACTGTACAAAAAGCCGCAGGATGTCACCAAGTCTTCGCTTTTTCGCCACCAATCGCCGCAAGTCTGGCGGATCAAGACCCATACGCTGGAGCGCCTCGCCTGGCGTGATCGCGACGAGGCCCTGAGCATCTGGCAGCAAGTCGCGACCGATCCGGCCTACCCACAGGAATGGCTCGACCAGGCCACCCGGAGCTATGCCCTTGCCTTGGCGGGCGCTGGCCACCCGGCGGCGACGGCCTTTCTGGCCAAGGTGCCGAGCCGGCTGGCCGATGAACGGATCGCCGGGGCCCGGGTGGTCGATGCGCTGCGCCGGCTCAACTGGGCCGATACCGATTACTGGCTCAATCAGCTACCGGCCTCGGAATACCAGAGCAACCGCTGGCGCTATTTCAGCGCCCGCAGTCTGGCCGCCCAGCAACGTACCGATGCCGCCAGCCTGATCTGGCAGTCGCTGGCCGGCAATCTGGATTACTACGGCTTTCTGTCACGCGGCCAGCTTGGCCAGCGCAACAAGCTGAGCCCGCCGCCACTGACGGTGTCGGCCGAACTGGTCGCCCGCATTCGCAACCTGCCCGCCATGCAGCGGGCACGCGAGTGGCTGGCGCTGGATCGACAAGTCGACGCCCGGCGCGAATGGTTTGCGCTCAGCCAGACCTTGTCGGCCGCCGAGCTGCACGCTGCAGCGGTGGTTGCCAATGACTGGAACTGGCCGGATCGCGCCATCGCGGCGCTCGGCAAAGCGCCGGTCAACGGTGCCTGGGAGCTGCGCTTTCCGCTGACCCACGCCGACACGCTGACCCGGGAAGCGCAGCACCACCAGCTGCACCCGACCTGGGCCATCGCCATCACCCGGCAAGAGAGCATTTTCATCAGCGACGCCAAGTCGCACGCCGGCGCACTCGGCTTGATGCAACTGATGCCGGCGACCGCCCGGATGACGGCGCGCAAACACAAAATCCGCTACGACGGCAGCCATGATTTGCTGCGCCCGCAGCAAAATATCCGCATCGGCGTCGCCCACTTGGCCGATCTGATTGATCGCAACGATGGCAACTTCGTCTACGCCACCGCGGCGTACAATGCAGGTCAGAGCCGGGTCAATCGCTGGCGCGACCAATTCGGCGAGCTACCGCTCGATATCTGGATTGAAACGATTCCGTTCCAGGAAACCCGCGACTACGTCAAAAACGTCATGGCATACAGCCTGATTTACGCCGAACGCCTCGGCCAGGATCCGGCGGTATTCGACCTGCTCGCCAGCAGTGCCCGGGCACCGCTGCCGGCACCGGCGCAAGCGGGCCCGGCGACGCCCTGAGGCCACCATCATCGGCAAGGAGACTGGCCATGATCCGCAAGCTCGAACCGATCGTGGGTGAGTGGTATCGCGATTACGCCGAACAGCGACTGTTTGAAGTGGTGGCGCTCGATGAAGACGACGATCGCATCGATATCCAATACGCCGACGGCGATGTGCTCGAACTCGACCGCGCTGGCTGGAACGATCTGCGGCTGAGTTTTGCGCCACCGCCGGAAACCGATTACGACAGCCCTCGCGCCGACAACGGTCTCGACAGCGAATTGACAGCCGATGACTGGCATGACGACCATGGCGGTCTGGAGCTGGACGACTACTGAGCCACGCAATGTCCCGAGTCCCGCCGTGGCAGCCACCACGTGCACGTGTTAACGTGCGCCGCTGCTGAAACTCACCTGCCTAACCCCCTTGCTCAACACCATGACCGACAGCTGGACCGCTGCCCTCGAAGGCGAAAAAGACAGCCCGCATTTTCGTGCCGTGATGCAGTTTCTGGAGGACCAGCGGGCACGCCAGATCACGGTGTATCCCGCCAAGGATCGACTGTTCGCCGCACTCAAGACGACCCCGCTGGATGAGGTCAAAGTGGTGATCCTCGGTCAGGACCCGTATCACGGTCCGGGTCAGGCCAATGGCCTCTGCTTCTCGGTCAATCCCGGCGTGGCGCTGCCACCGTCGCTGCAGAACATTTTCAAGGAATTGCAGGCCGATCTCGGCATTCCGATCCCACGCCATGGCGATCTGTCGCACTGGGCGCAACAGGGCGTGCTGCTGCTCAACACCGTCCTTAGCGTCGCCGCCGGCCAACCCCAGTCGCATCAGGGCAAAGGCTGGGAGCCGTTCACCGACCGTATCATCCGCGAAGTCAACGCCCGCTGCCCGCATGTGGTGTTCCTGCTCTGGGGCAAGCCGGCCCAGAGCAAGCTCGGCATGATCGACCCGCACCGCCACACCGTGCTGACCGCGCCGCACCCGTCGCCCCTGTCGGCCCACCGCGGCTTCTTCGGCTGCAAGCATTTTTCCCGCTGCAACGCCGCCCTACAGGCGCATGGCCAAGAACCAGTCGATTGGGCGCTGCCGGCCCCGCACAGGTGAGCCGTGGCCTGTTAAGATGAAAGCGTCGTAACGCCCACAGGATCGCAAAGGAATGCCGTATCGCGTTGTGCTGTACCGCGTTGGGATGTACCACGCCGAAAGGTCCTGCACCGCAGTTGCCCCGGCGGCGACTTCCGCATGCTGAACCTGCTGCGCGTCCTCCTGCTGTGTCTGGCTGCGCTCTCCCTGTGCGCACAGCCGAGCCATGCAGGCGCGCCACGCATTGCCCTGGTCTACAACGGCGGTCAGGATGTATTTCAGCAGTTTGCCGAGGCGCTGAGCCCGCTGCTGCGCGCACAAGGCCTCAGTCTCGAACATCACGATATCCGCAACTGGCAGGACGGCACCTGGCCGGCCACGCTGACGGAAGCCGATCTGCTGATTGCCGCCGGAGCAGAATCTCTGGCGTTGCTGGCCCGCAAACCACCCGACAAGCCGGTACTGGCCGTGCTACTGAGCCGGCAGCAGTTCGAACAGCAGCAGGCCGCTTTCCATGGCCGCACGATCAGCGCCATCTACCAAGACCCGCCGGTCCGGCGACAACTGCAACTGGCCAAGCTGCTGCTGCCCGGCCTGAGCCGGGTCGGCTACCTGTATCAACCGCTCGAATCCGAGCAGTTGCCAGCGCTGCAGCGCGCCGCGGCAGCGCTGTCATTGAAATTGCTCGCCCAGCCGGTCGCTTCCGAAAACGATCTGCCGTCCGCGCTGGTCAGTGTCATCGGCCAAAGCGAACTGCTGCTCGCCAGCGCCAACTCCGGCCTCTACAACCGTTACACGATCAAAACCATCCTGACCGCAGCCTACCGGCAGGAAAAAGTGCTCATCGGCAGCTCGCCGGCTTTCGTCAAGGCCGGCAGTCTCGCCACCACCTACAGCAGCGTGCAACACATCGCCGTACAGGTGCATGAGTGGATCGCGGCGCAGCCGGACGGTGGCCCAATCAGCTTGCCGCCGAGCGGCTACGCCCGCTATTTCGATTTGAGCTTGAACCCGGATGTCGCCCGCTCACTCGATATCCGATTGCCCGACAACGACAGCCTGCTGAAAGCGCTGACCGCCGCCGAGCGCGCCGATGAAGCCGCGGGAGTCGACCATGAATAAGTGGTCGATCCGCACCCGCACCGCCGTGCTCGGCGTGCTGCCGACGCTCGCGACCTTTGTGCTGCTGACCGCGTACTTTGTGTCGGCACGGTTGGACGACATCGCCCAGCAGCTGCAACGGCGCGGCGAACTGATGGCCAAGCAGTTGGCGCCGGCCGCCGAATACGGCGTCGTGGTCGGCGACAGCGCGCAGCTCAACAACCTGGTTGATGCCGTACTCGCCGAACCGGATGTGCTGTTTGCCCGCATCGACAACGCGGCCAACACCACGCTGGTGTTCCGGCAAAAACCGATCAGCGCCGCCCCACGCGAAGTGCTGACCTTCAGCGCGCCGATCTTTCAGCAGGACATTCCGCTCGACACTCTCGACGATGCGCTGGCACTGGCCGGCAACAGCGGCGCGGCGGCCGGCCGCGAACGCATCGGCACGGTCACCATCGGTTTGTCGGATGAACAAATTCAGCAGCGGCAACAGGAAGTGTTGCAGGTGGCGTTTGTGCTCGGCTGCATCGCCTTGCTGGTGTCGTTCGTGATCGCGCTGGTGATCAGCCGCTCGATCAGTCGGCCGATTCAGCGGCTGTCGCAGGCGCTGCGCCGGATCAAGGATGGCAGTTTCGAAATCCGCGTGTTGCAACATTCGGGTGGCGAAATCGGCATGCTCGAAGCCGACGTCAACGCCATGGCGGAAGGTCTGGCTGCCGCCCGCCAAGCCGAGCAGGAACACATGCAGGGCCTGCTGCGCGCGCGCGAAGCGGCCGAAGCCGCCAACCGTGCCAAGAGCCAGTTCCTCGCCAATGTCAGCCACGAACTGCGCACCCCGATGAACGGCACGCTCGGCATGCTGCAACTGCTGCACGAAACGACGCTGAACAACGAGCAACAGGAATTCGTCAACACCGCCAGCGAATCGACCGAACACCTGCTGCGCGTCATCAATGACATTCTCGATTTCTCCAAAATCGAGGACGGCAAGCTGACGTTGGAACAAATCTGGTTCGACCCGGAACAACTGGTGCGACGCTGCCTGACTGCATTCCGCAACGAGGCACGGCTGAAACAGATCGAATTGAAAGTCGAATTTGCCGGCGAGCCGCTGCCGGTGGAATTGCTCGGGGACCCGACCCGGATTCGGCAAGTGCTGGTGAACCTGATCGGCAACGCGATCAAGTTCACCGAACACGGCCACGTCAAAGTGCGCGCCGTGCTGGAGCCAGATAACGACAGCCAGTTGGCGCTGACCTTGCAGGTCGAAGACACCGGCATCGGCATTCCGGAAGAAAAACAGGCACTGATTTTCGAGGCCTTCACCCAAGCCGATGGCTCGACGACACGGCGGCATGGCGGCACCGGTCTTGGCCTGTCGATCAGCCGGCAATTGGTGCAATTGATGCGCGGCGAATTGCGGGTGAAAAGCGCGCCGGGTGTCGGCTCGGTGTTCACCTGCCGGCTGCCCTGTAAATACCGGCTGCCCGGTGAACAAGCCCGGCCGGTGGCTGACAGTGATGTGCCGAGCGTTCTGCGCGGCCGCGTATTGCTTGTTGAAGACAACATCGTCAACCAAACCGTCACCAAAGGCATGCTGCAACGGTTCGGGCTTAGCGTCGACACTGCCACCGATGGTCAGCTGGCGCTGCAGCTGCACGCCAACCAGGCCTACGATTTGATTCTGATGGATTGCCAGATGCCGACCATGGATGGCTTCGAAACGACGCGGCGCATCCGGCAGCAGGAACAGACCTCGGGGCGCCATACGCCAGTGGTCGCGCTGACCGCGAACGCGATGGAAGGCGATCGCGAGCGTTGCCTCGCCGCCGGCATGGACGATTACCTCGCCAAGCCGATCAGCCGCGATGCCCTGTCGCTCTGCATGCAACGTTGGCTGGGCGAGAGCTGACCGACTGAGCGCGCCGCCCTTGCGTGGCGCACGCGCTCAGTCAGTGATTTGTGCGCGCCAGCACATCGGCTGGAAGCGCAGACCGTCGTGACACTGCATCGGCTCGGTTTCGACAAATCCCCAATGCCGATAAATCGGAATCGCCCGCTCAGACGCATTGACGGTGATGCAATCACCGCCATTCGCACGCACGGCCTGCTGCAACTGCTGCCATAACCGGCTGCCGACGCCGCGACCGTGCCACGGTTCCTGCACATACAGGTTGAACAGGTGCGCCGGCGGCTTCAAGGCAACAAAGCCGAGCAGTGATTGATCGGCTGTTTCGGCCAACCAATAACGGAAACCGTCGTTGATCTGCCGCGCGATCTGCGCCGGGCGGTGAATCTGCCGCATCCGCGCCAGCGCCTGCGGATGGCCATCAGGCACCAGCCAGTTGGCCAGCAAGCTGTCGACCAATGCCGACATCGCCTCGGCATCGGCAATATTGGCGGGGCGCAGTGTCCATTCACGGATCATGGCATGCGCTACGTTTGTGCTCAGGCCAGCAGCTGGCGCATCGCCGCGTCGTAGTTGGCGGCAATGCTTTCTTCGGCTTCGTGGTAACCGTCGCGGATGCACCAGTTGCCTTGCACCATGACATCGCTCACGCGATTGCCGTTGCCGGCAAACAGCCAGCTATCGAGAATGGCGTCACCCAAGCCGGCGTCGCCATCGCTACCAAACACCCGCTCATCGCGGACATCGGCTTGCAGCACGATCAGATCAGCAGCGTAGCCGGCGGCAATCGCGCCGGTGTGGCGACCGGCGGCGCGGGCACCACCAAACAGCGCGCCTTCATAGAGCTGACGGCCGACACTGCGTTCGCGGCTACCGAGCACGGCGCGTTCGCGTTTTTGCAGCCGCTGGCCGTATTCGAGCCAGCGCAACTCTTCCACCGCCGAAACGGAAATATGGCTGTCGGAGCCGACACCGAACACGCCGCCTTGTTGCAGGTACTCGTGCATACGGAAAAAGCCGTCGCCAAGATTGGCTTCGGTGGTGGTGCAAATACCGGCGACGGCTCCACTCTTGGCAAGCAAGGCCAGTTCCTTGTCATCAAGATGCGTCGCGTGCACCAGACACCAGCGGGCATCGACCGGCAACTGATCAAACAAATACGCGACCGGCCGCTGACCGCTGTGGCGCAGGCAATCGTCGACTTCCAGCGTCTGTTCCGCGATGTGGATGTGCACCGGTGCCGTGGCATCGAGCGCATTGATCGCGGCCAACGCGTCTTTCAACAGTTCTGGCGTCACCGCCCGCAGGCTGTGCGGCGCAATGCCAAGCCGGTAGCGCGGATCGTCCAGACTGTCGTGCACGCGCTGCAAGAGTTCGGCATAGGCATCGATGTCATGCAGAAAGCGCTTCTGACCGTCCTTGGCTGGCTGCGGACCGAAACCGCCGTAGCGATACAGCACCGGCAAATGGGTGAGCGCAATGCCGGTTTGATCGGCGGCATCGAAAATCTGCCACGACATTTCCGCCGGGTCGGCATACGGCGCGCCGCTGACATCGTGATGCAGGTAATGAAACTCGCAAACGCCGGTGTAGCCGGCTTTGAGCATTTCCAGATAGAGCTGGGCGGCAACGGCACGCAGATGTTCCGGGGTCAGCATCGCGGCAAAGCGATACATCAGCTCGCGCCAGGTCCAGAAACTGTCGCTCGGGTTGGCGCGGTATTCGGTCAGCCCCGCCATTGCCCGCTGAAAGGCGTGCGAATGCAGGTTGGTCAGGCCGGGCAGCAAGGGGCCGTGCACGCGCTCGGCATCAGCGGGCGCAGCATTTGCCGTGACCGACTGGATCACGCCGGCGTCATCGATTTCGACCAGCACATCGCGCACCCAGCCGCTCGGCAACAAGGCCTTGTCAGCAAATAACTTCATTGCAGTTGTATCCCCTGAAAGTGCTCAGCATCCGACGCCAATGCATTACTTTGCCGCGGTCCGGCGCTAGAATTGGCGGCCATTGCATGCCTGTCAGTTTACCGCGTCGGCAGCCCTTGTGGCGGCCAGCACCATCCCGGAGTTCACCATGTCGGAATCATTGTTCGTCAATTTCACCGCCGCCACCATGGTCGGTGACAGTTACGGCCTGATCCCGGATGCCGCGATGTGGGTGCGCAAAGACCGCATTGCCTGGATTGGCCCGCGCAAGGATTGCCCGGTCCATTCGCTGCATCGCATCGACCTGCATGGCGCGCTGGTCACGCCGGGCCTTATCGACTGCCATACCCATCTGGTCTACGCCGGCGATCGCGCCAATGAATTCGAAGCGCGCTTGAACGGTGCCAGCTATACCGATATCGCCAAAACCGGTGGCGGCATCATGTCGACGGTACGCAACACCCGCGCCGCCAGCGAAGACGAGCTGTTTGCGCTCGCCAGCAAACGCGCCGGCAAACTGATGCGTGAAGGCGTCACCACAATCGAGATCAAATCCGGTTACGGCCTTGATGCCGACAGCGAACGGAAAATGCTGCGCGTTGCTACCCGCATCGGCCGTGAACTGCCGGTGCAAGTGCAGCGCACCTTCCTCGGTGCCCACGCCCTGCCGCCCGAATTCGCCGGCCGCGCCGATGACTACATCGATTTTCTCTGCCGCGAACTGTTGCCTTTGATCGTTCAGGAACAACTGGCCGACGCCGCCGATGTGTTTTGCGAAGGTATCGGTTTCTCGCGCGAACAAAGCCAGCGCATGCTCGCCGCTGCCCGCGAGGCTGGCCTTGCGGTCAAGATTCACGCGGAACAGTTGTCGGATCTGAAAGGCGCGGTGATGGCGGCCGGCCTGCAGGCGCTGTCTGCCGATCACCTCGAATACCTGGCACCGGAAGATGTGCCCGTTTTGAAGCAGCACGGCACAGTCGCGGTGTTGCTGCCCGGCGCTTACTACTACCTGCGCGAAACCAAACTGCCACCGATTGCCGCGCTGCGTGAACACGGCGTACCGATGGCCTTGGCAAGCGACCACAACCCCGGCACTTCACCCACACATTCGCTGTTGTTGGCGCTGAACATGGCCTGCACGCTATTCAAACTGACCCCGCTCGAAGCGCTGCGCGGCGTCACCGTCAACGGCGCACTCGCACTGGGTCTGCAAGCAGAGAGCGGCACATTGGAAACCAACAAACGAGCGGATTTTGCCGTGTTCGACGTTGTCCATCCGGCCGAACTGAGTTACCGGTTTGGTGACAATCCTTGCGTTGGCCGCTGTGCGGGTGGTGAATACCAGAGTTATTGTTGAGACCAATGACCGAGCACCGCCAATGTGACTGTCTGACATTATGATTGGATGCTTGGCAGGCACCAATTTGTTGGTGCTTCGCAAGCTCAGCCCAACCTACGAAGGTCATGTCAACATCAAGGTTGACGGAATTGGCTTCCGTACATTCCATCAATGATGGATGATGATATTTGACACGAAGCACCGGCTAATACCGAAAGAGTAATCTTTATGTCAAAAGAGTATCGACGCTATAGGTGTGA
>DASUEK010000322.1:0-7965 GCA_036275115.1 Permianibacter sp.
TGTCACGACTGAAAGAGCCGGAAAACTCCAGCCTCTACTCGAAGATGCGGGTGTATGACGGCGAATCACTGAAAGACACCGACCCGAAAGCCAAGTCCTATCAGGAGTACCGGGATTATGCCGGTGTTGATGAAGGCATGAACGGGCTGTCGACTCGCTTCGCGTTCAAAATCCTGTCGCGGGTTTTCAACTTTGACCACAGCGAGGTGGCAGCCAACCCAGTGCATTTGCTTTACGTGCTGGAGACGCAGCTGGAACGGGAGCAATTCCCGCAGGAAACCTACGAAAAATACATCGAGCACATCAAAGGCTATCTGGTGCCGAAGTATGTCGAGTTCATCGGCAAGGAAATCCAAACCGCCTACTTGGAGTCGTATTCCGAGTACGGCCAGAACCTGTTTGACCGTTACGTCACCTATGCCGACTTCTGGATTCAGGATCAGGAGTACAGGGACCCGGAAACGGGTGAGAACTTTGACCGCGGCGCCTTGAACGAAGAGCTGGAGAAAATCGAGAAGCCAGCCGGCATCAGCAATCCGAAAGACTTTCGTAATGAAGTGGTCAATTTCGTTCTGCGGGCGCGCGCCAATAACGGCGGCCGCAATCCGAACTGGACCAGTTATGAAAAGCTGCGTACGGTGATCGAGAAAAAGATGTTCTCGAATACCGAAGATCTGCTGCCGGTCATTTCGTTCAATGCCAAGGCGTCGAAAGAAGACCAGAAGAAGCACCAGGACTTTGTCTCCCGCATGGTCAAGAAGGGCTACACGGAAAAACAGGTCCGGTTGCTGTGCGAGTGGTATCTGCGGGTACGCAAGGCCAGCTGACAACCCGGCGCGGCCGCTGCAAGGTTGCAGCCGCCGCGCCCTCATGAGGACAGTGCCGTGTCACGTCTGGTTGATCGTCGGCAGTGGAGCAAAAACAAAAGCACTGTCAACCGGCAGCGCTTCATCCGTCGGTTCAAGAGTCAGATCAAGAAAGCGGTTTCGGACCAGCTGAACAAGCGTAGCGTCACCGATCTCGACAACGGTGAGAACGTCTCCATCCCGTCGCGGGACACCCGTGAACCGACCTTTCGCAGCGGACAGGGCGGCGTTCGCGAACGGGTCTATCCGGGCAACAAGGAGTTTGTCAGCGGCGACCGCATCAAGCGCCCGCTGAACGGCGAAGCGCGCGGGCAAGGTCGCCGGGCAAGCGACAGCGGTGAAGGTGAAGACGAATTTCGCTTTGAACTGTCGCGCGATGAATACATTGATCTGCTGTTTGAAGATCTGGAGTTGCCCAACCTGGATATCGCCCAGCTGCGCAAGACCGAGCAGTTCCGCACGGTCCGCGCCGGTTTCAAAACCGACGGCGTGCCCGCCACCCTCAATATTGTTCGCAGCTTGCGCGGGGCGCTGGCCCGCCGGGTTGCACTGTCCGGCGAATCACGGCGTGAGCTGCGTGAACTGGAAGAACAGGCCGAACAGCCAGTGACGGACCCTGCCGAACAGGAGGCCTTGCGCGCACGAATAGAGTTGTTGCGTGAACGCATCGCCAAGGTACCGTTCATCGACACCTTTGATCTGCGCTTCAACGCCTTCGTCAAACAACCGGTGCCGACCACGCAGGCGGTGATGTTCTGCCTCATGGATGTTTCCGGCTCCATGGATCAGGCGACCAAGGACATGGCGAAGCGCTTTTTCTTGCTGCTTTATCTGTTCCTGACCAAAACCTACAAGAATGTCCAGGTCGTGTTCATCCGCCACCACACCCAGGCCAAGGAAGTGGATGAAAAAGAGTTTTTCTATTCCCAGGAAACCGGCGGCACCGTGGTCTCGAGTGCGTTGAAGTTGATGGAAGAAATTGTCCGCGCCCGTTACTCGCCGCAACTGTGGAACATCTACGCGGCACAAGCTTCGGATGGCGACAACTGGGGCGATGACTCGCCGATCTGTCAGGAATTGCTGGCCAAATCGATTCTGCCGCAGGTGCGTTACTACGCTTACATTGAGATCACCAAGCGCAATCACCAAAGCCTTTGGGAGCACTATGCCGAGCTGCTGCCACAGTACCGCAACTTTGCGATGCAACAGATTGAGGAGGCCAGTGACATTTATCCCGTGTTCCGTGAGCTGTTCAAACGGCAGAAGGCCTGATCATCATGACCCTGAGCAAACGCCAGCCGCTGACTACCAGTTCAGAATGGAGCGTCGAGCTGATTGACGCTTATCACCGGGAAATCGCCCGCATCGCCGGCGAGTTTGGTCTCGACACCTATCCCAATCAGATCGAAATCATCACCGCCGAGCAGATGCTTGATGCCTATGCCAGTGTTGGCATGCCGGTGGGTTACAACCATTGGTCGTTCGGCAAGCACTTCATCACCAATGAGCAGCAGTACAAGCGTGGTCACATGGGGCTCGCTTACGAAATCGTCATCAACTCGAGTCCGTGCATTGCCTATTTGATGGAAGAAAACTCGATGATGATGCAGTGCCTCGTCATCGCCCACGCGAGCTACGGCCATAACTCGTTCTTCAAGGGCAATTACCTGTTCCGGACCTGGACCGACGCGGAAGCCATCATCGACTACCTGCTGTTTGCCAAGAGCTACATCACCGACTGCGAAGAGAAATACGGTATCGAGGCTGTCGAAGAGTTGCTGGACTCCTGCCACGCCCTGATGAACCATGGAGTTGACCGCTACAAGCGCCCCCACCCCATCAGCCTGCGCGAAGAGCAGCGTCGGCAACGCGAACGCGAGGCCTTTTTGCAATCGCAGGTAAATGAGCTGTGGCGCACGATTCCGCACAGCCGGGAGAAACTGGAAGCCCGTGAAGCCAGCCGATTTCCAAAGGAGCCGCAGGAAAATATCCTGTACTTCATCGAGAAGAATGCGCCGCTATTGGAACCGTGGCAGCGGGAAATCGTTCGTATCGTCCGCAAGATTGGCCAGTATTTCTATCCGCAGCGGCAAACCCAGGTCATGAACGAAGGCTGGGCGACGTTCTGGCATTACACCATCATGAACCGGCTGTATGACGAAGGCCTGATCACCGAAGGCTTCATGATGGAGTTCCTCCATTCGCACACCAACGTCGTATATCAGCCCACTTACGACAGCCCGTATTTTTCCGGGATCAATCCGTATGCGCTCGGCTTCGCCATGTACATGGACATCAAGCGCATCTGCGAACACCCGGACGAGGAAGATCGACACTGGTTCCCCGATATCGCCGGCAGCGACTGGCAGAAGACGCTCGACTTTGCCATGCGCAATTACAAGGACGAAAGCTTTGTCGCGCAGTTTTTGTCACCGCGTTTGATGCGGCAGTTCCGTCTGTTCGCGGTACTGGATGACGAGCAGCAGAGCGAGTTGGCGATTACCGCCATCCACGATGAGGCCGGTTACCGGGCCATCCGGCAGTCGCTGTCAAACCAGTACAACCTGTCGATGAATGAGCCCAACATCCAGGTATGGAATGTCGATGTCCGTGGCAACCGCGGTATGACGTTACGTCACACGCCGCACAACAACGTGCCACTGGCCGATGGCTACGATGAGGTGATGCGGCATCTGCACCGGCTTTGGGGTTTTGATGTCCGTCTTGATACGCTGGATGAAAAGGGCAACATCCAAACGCTTTGCACGATCAGTGAGCGCGATCTGAACCACAAGGAACGGGCACACGGTTGAGTTCTTGTGACCGGTTATTGCGACTGGCTTTTGTGCCCTGTGCCAGCGCAGATTTTTGCAAACAAAAAAAAAGCGGCCAGTGGCCGCTTTTTCATTCGCTGACAATTCAGATGCCGACTACCGGCAGATCGTGCAACGAGGTCAGCTTGACCCGCGCCTCCTGCCAGAGCCGACCGCTTTCCCGACCGGCCTGCCAAATCACCGAATTGAGACCGTTGAGATCCTCTTTCTTGATCACATCGGCCAGGGCGCGGTAATAGGCGCGCGCTTGCTCGCGTGCTTCCGGACGCTGGAAATGGTAACGGCCGACGCGGTAATAAATGCTGCGAAAGCCATTCAACACCAAGGTGTAAACCGGGTTCATCGACAACCGTGACAAGGTGTGGTGCATACGCCAGTCAAACTGGGTCACGCTTTCGGCGTCGTCACCAATCTGTTCCCCCTCGGCCAGCAGCTGCAGCACGGCCTCTTTGTTGCGCTTGGCGGCGGCACGGATGTAGACGCTGCTGAGGCTGGTACGGGCATCGAGCAGCTGATCGACCAGCTGCAGCGAGTTTTCGTCATCCAGCCGGGTCAGGGTATCGAGTATGTTCAGACCGGCGGTATGCCAGATATCGTTTACCTGGGTCGGTTTGCCGTGCTGGATAGTGAGCCAGCCATCACGGGCCAGGCGCTGCAACACTTCGCGCAAGGTGGTACGGGTCACGCCGATGAGCTCCGACAACTCGCGCTCAGCCGGCAAAATGGTGCCCGGTGCAAACTTGCCCTGCCAGATGGACTCGACGATGTACTGCTCAGCGAAAGCCGCCGGACTCTGGGCACGCGCAGGTTTATTCATGGTGTCTCGTTCTCGTTATTCAGACGGGCAGCTGGTTGGACCGGCGCTATTAGTAACAAAGGCAGGCGCGGCAAGCAAGAAAAGCACGCCACGACGATTGGCTCATGGTGGCCAATGCTAGATATCAGTCAGAGGGATATCGGCTGCGTCGGGATGGATGGTCTGCATATGCGCCAGAACTTGCTGCAGTGCAATATCCAGCTGTTTCAGGTCATCGGCCTGCATGTGTCGCAAGGCTTGCAACAACAATCCCTCAACCGGACCGGGGGAGCGCAGCAAAAGCGCCGCCGCGGCTTCAGTGATGAACAAACGAACCACGCGTTGGTCGTCTTGCGCACGCTCTCGGCGCAGCAAGCCTTTTCGCACCAGACCGGCCACAAGGTTGCTGGTCGTCGTCTGATGCACACTCATCGCGTCGGCCAATTCTGACACCCGTATCCCGGGATTGCCGCGCACCAAGCCCAGCGCCCAGATCTGCGCGCCACCGAGGCCGCAGGCTTCTTCGATGCGTCGAAAATGCAGCCGGACATTGCCAAAAATCAGCCGAAAATTGCGCAGTACTTCGGTGGCATCCGGTGAGGCGTCGGTACCAATGCGGGCTGCAGGGGGGGACACAGGGACTGGCGTAGGGACCGGGCGTGGCATGGCAGGGAATTCCAGATGGCAGTCGGCCGAATTCAGTGGAGATTGGCCATTTTCGCGCCAATCTGTTCCCAATCCTAGCGCTTTCTTTCTGCCGGCAAGGGAAGCGATGCCGGCACGACACCGCCAGCTTTACTTGACACAAATATGGTTTGAACAAATATAATTACCCGAGTGAAAAACTCAACTACTAAGTAATTTTACGCATACGCAACCAAGGCCTGCCTGCACCATTGCCGGATCTCAGTCACACCCCAACAGGAGGGCCCATGCAGACATTTACCGCTTCGGCGCCGCTCACGCTGGGTGTGGAGTTGGAGCTTCAGCTTATCGACCGGCAAAGCCGTGACCTTGCGCCAATGGCACCCGAACTGTTGGCTCTGTTTGTCAACCAGCCGCTGCAGGCGCAAATCAAGCCGGAAATCACCCGCTCGATGATTGAGCTGAACAGTCGAGTGCATACCGACGTCGACAGCTTGGGCCGCGATCTGCAAACCTTGCGCAACGCCTTGGTCCAAGCCTGCGATCAGCTTGGCATCGACATCTGCGGCGGTGGCACTCACCCATTCCAGCACTGGGCCGACCGGCAGATTTTCCCGAGCGAACGCTTTGAGCAGCTGGCCGACGATTACGGTTACCTCGCCCGCCGCTTTACCGTTTTCGGCCAACATATCCACATCGGCTGCCCGAATGGTGATGCCGCGATCTACCTGAGCCAACAGCTGCTGCGCTACATACCGCACTTTGTCGCGCTCGGCGCCAGTTCGCCATACCATCTCGGTGTCGACACCGGCCTGGATTGTGCGCGTTTGGCTGCGGTCTGGACCTTTCCGCTCGCCGGCCACATGCCGAGTCTGCGCAACTGGAGCGAATTCAGTGATTATTTTCGTGAGCTGCAGACACTCGGCGTGGCGCAAAGCATTAAGGACCTGTACTGGGACGTCCGGCCGAAACCGGAATACGGCACGGTCGAAATCCGCATCATCGATACGCCGCTGACCGTTCAGCTCGCCGCGGATCTCGCCGCCTACGCCCAGACGCTGGCCAAGCATTTGCTCGACCAACACTGGCAACCGATGCCGGACACCTTACAACTGGTACATCGGCGCAATCTGTTCCAGGCCTGCCGGCACGGTTATGCCGCCATGCTGACCAATCCGTTCAGCAAACAAGCGGTGGAGCTGCGCGCGGATCTGCTAAACACCCTGGATTTGCTGCAACCTGCGGCCCGCGCCCTCAACACCGGCGCCGCGCTTGATCGGCTGGCCACCATGGCCGATCAGCGCCATAACGGCAGCGCGCAAATTCGCCGGCAGATTGTCGATGGCGATGATCTACTCGCGGTCGTCACCCGCCATTGCCAACAGTGGCGGCAATCATGATTTACCACCGTACGTGGATCCCGCATCAATTGTCGCGACGGCACAGTACCGAGCAGCAGCGGCAACCGCCTTGCACACACCTGCTCAGCAGTGCGCGCGGGGATGCGGCGGCACTGCACTGCCCGCTCGGCGCGCTGCGCCAGCCGCCCTTCGAACCGCCCCAACGCTAGCGCCAAGGCGCACCACCACCATCGGTGCCGCAATTCAATCAGCCTTGCCATGCATCGCTGACTCGCCTTTACTTCATCAAAATTGTGGGAAAAGCCCATCATGACCATACTTTCTGCTTCGAACACCGGCTCGGCACGTGGCTTGTCGCTGCTGTTTCTGCGTTTTCTCGGTCCAGCCCCGACCTGGTACAAGCTCAGCATTCTTGCGTTCCTGGTGTTGAACCCGCTATTGCTGGCCAGCGTCGGTCCATTCGTTACCGGATGGATCATCGTTGCCGAGTTCATCTTCACCTTGGCCATGGCGCTGAAGTGCTATCCGCTGCTGTCGGGTGGCTTGATCGCTCTGGAAGCCATGTTGCTGGGGCTGGTGACACCAGAACTGTTGCACCATGAAATCGAGAAAAATCTCGATATCTTTCTGCTGCTGATGTTCATGGTCGCCGGCATCTATTTCATGAAAGAGCTGCTGATGGTGACCTTCACCAAGATGTTGCTCGGCGTCAAAAGCAAATGGCGGCTGTCCTTGCTGTTCTGCTTCACCTCGGCGTTCCTGTCGGCTTTTCTCGATGCCCTGACCGTGATCGCCGTCGTCATCAGCGTTGGTTTTGGCTTTCATGCCATTTTTCACCGCTATGCCAGCCAACGCGAATCGGCATCGGATTTTGACCTGCATGACGACGATGTCGCCGAGGCGCACAAGGCCGATCTCGATCAGTTCCGGGCATTCCTGCGCAATCTGCTGATGCACGCAGCGGTCGGCACCGCGCTGGGCGGTGTCTGCACCATGGTCGGCGAACCGCAAAACCTGCTGATCGCCAGTCGCGCCGGCTGGAATTTCACCGAGTTCTTTGTCGCGATGGCCCCCGTGACAATGCCGGTGCTCGGCGCTGGCCTGCTGGTGTGCATGCTGCTGGAGTGGACAGGTTGGTTTGGATATGGCGCCCGGTTGCCCGACACGGTGCGCACCGTGCTGGAAGCACAGGCACAAAAAACCGCCGGCGAGCGCACCCAGGCGCAGGTGATGAACCTGTGGGTGCAAGCACTGGTCGGTGTCTGGCTGGTCATTGCACTCGCCACCCATCTGGCACCAGTTGGTCTGATCGGTCTGTCGGTGATCGTGCTGACAACCACGTTCATGGGCGTCACCGAAGAGCATCATATTGGCGAAGCGTTCACCGAAGCCTTGCCGTTCTCGGCCTTGCTGGTGGTGTTTTTCGCCGTCGTTGGCATCATCGAATCGCAGCACCTGTTCGC
>DASUEK010000323.1:0-3737 GCA_036275115.1 Permianibacter sp.
CATGAAGATGATCTCCCGCAAACAGGCTTACTTGTATCAGTTTGTAGCCTGACGCGCAGCAGGAAAAATTGCCGCGCCGCGTCAGTCTGCGCCACCCGTTGTCGCTACCCGCCGCACACGCAAAAAATGCCTGCTTGAGCGGCTGCACGGTGCTGGTTACCATGCCCGGTCAAAATTTTTTGCCGGCAGGCTTCCCACCTGCAGTACCGGCACAGGGATGTGGTCATGACAAGCATCGTTTATTCCGCTCATGCGTACAGCGCGGAGCACGGCGACGACAAGCTGAGCGGCGAGCTGCGCATTCAGTCGACCGGCGTGCATTTCCGCAGCGGTGAACACCAGGTCACGCTGCCTCTGACCCATCTGCAGATTCGGATGGGCGGCGCCAGCAACCGGCTGGTGTTCTTCGAACATCCCCTGCTACGCGGCTGGACCGTTTACACCAGCGAACGGGAAGTGCTGCACGATCCGGCGCTCGCGGAGCACCCGATGGCACAGCAGCAGGCCCGGCGCGCCAAGCAAACCCGTGTCAACGGCTGGTGGTTGCTCGTGGCCTCGGTTGCCGCACTCGTGTTGCTGCCGCTGCTGTTGGTGCTGAATCTGGATCGCGCCAGTGGCTGGATCGCGCCGAGCATTCCGGCCGAATGGGAACACTCTCTCGGCGAAAGTGTATTTGCCCAATACAAAATCGAGAACAGCCTGCTCGACGACGCTGAAGCCAGCCGCGCCCTGCAGGGACTCGCCGGCGATCTGATCAAGGCCGCCGAGACCGAGCGTTACGATTTCAAGCTGTATATCAACACCGACACCGCGCTCAATGCCTTTGCCTTGCCGGACGGCACCGTTGTACTCAATGCCGGCCTCATCCTCGCTGCCGATCGCGCCGATGAAGTGCTCGGCGTGCTGGCGCACGAACTCGCCCACGTCCGCCACCAACATGGCATGCGCCAGATCATCAGCGCCAGCGGCGTCTGGCTGATTGCCTCGACACTGCTCGGCGATGCCAGCGGCGTGCTGGCGGTGGTCGCCAATGCGTCGCCGCTGCTGCTGAGCCAGAGTTATTCCCGCTATTTCGAAACCGAAGCTGACAAAGAGGGCGCCGCGCTGCTGGCGACGATCCGCGGCGACATTGGCGGCTTGGTCAGCTTCTTCGAGAAAGTGAAAGCCGAAGAAGAAAAGCGTTTGGCAGAAATCAGCGACGACGACGCGCGTGCTGCCGTCGAAGCCGGTTTCGCGCTGCTGAGCAGCCACCCGGCCACTGACGATCGCATCGCGGCACTGCGCGACCTGTCGAGCCGGCGCTACAGCGCCGATCCGGACCGCGAAGATGCCTTCCGGGCGCTGAAAGCACGAGTCGCCGAACTGGTCAGCAAGGCTGACGATGCGATCAGCACGGACCAGCCCGACAACGCACAACAAGCCGGCACCACCGACTCCTCCTTTTGAAAAATGCCGTTTGAAACGAGCTTGTTGCAACACGCTTTTTGAATTCAGCCCATGGAGATCATGCTGTGAAAGTGGAACTGAAAGGCAGCGCTGCCTTTGCTTACCTGGATGTGGAGCTCGCCCCCGGCGAAACGATCGTGGCCGAGCCGGATGCGATGTCCAGCATGGCAGCGGATCTCGATCTGGACGCCAAATTCAATGGCGGCTTCTTCAAGGGCTTGCTGCGCAAGTATCTCGGCGGCGAGAGCTTGTTCATCAACCATTTCTCGAACAACAGCAACGGCCCGCGCCGGCTGACACTGGTGCAGTCGACGCCGGGCGCGCTGCGCTGCATCGAACTGAACGGCAACAGTTTCTGCCTGCAGCCGGGCGCGTTTCTCGCCAGCACGCCGGACGTCAAAATCGGTTTGCGCTGGGCCGGTTTCACTTCGCTGATCGCGCGCGAAGGCCTGTTCAAACTGGAAGTGTCGGGCACCGGCAAAGTCTGGTACGGCGCTTACGGCGAATTGCTGGAGCGTGAGATCGACGGCGAACACATTGTCGACTCCGGTCACCTTGTGGGTTACGAGCCGCAGATGCAACTGAAGCTGCAACTCGCGGGCGGCATTTTCTCCAGCCTGTTCGGCGGCGAAGGTCTGGTCACCCGCGTCGAAGGCAAAGGCAAAATCATCATTCAAACCCGCAGCCTGACCGGTTTGGCCGGTTGGCTGAATCCGAAGTTGCCGTAAGGAGGCGTTGTCATGCAGGTTGAATTCACCCACCGCCCCGGCAACACTGCGGCCCGTATCCGCTTGCAACCGGGCGAAAGCTGCACCAGCGAATCCGGCGCGATGATCGCGATGAGCGGCAACATGGACATCACCACCAGCACGCACAAGAAAAGCAGCGGCAGTGCGCTGAAGGCGATTAAACGCATGTTGTCCGGCGAGTCACTGTTCCTGAACCATTTCGAGCCGCGCGGCAGCGCCGGCGAAATCTGGCTCGGCTCGACCCTCGCTGGCGACATGATGGAATACACGCTGCAGAACGAAAGCCTGATCGTGCAATCCGGTTCGTTTCTCGCTTGCGACAGCGGTGTTGAAGTCGACATGGGCTGGCAGGGATTCAAATCGCTGTTGTCCGGTGAAAGCGTGTTCTGGCTCAATCTCAAAGGCAGCGGCAAAGTGGTGCTGAGCAGTTTTGGCGCGATTTACCCAATTGAAGTCAACGGCGAACACATCGTCGACAGCGGTCACATCGTCGCGTTCAACGAAACGCTGGATTTCAGTCTGACCAAAGCCGGCAAGAGCTGGATCCATTCTATGCTCGGCGGCGAAGGGCTGGTGTGCAAATTCAACGGGCGCGGCACGGTCTGGTGCCAGTCGCATAACCCGAGCGCGTTCGGCAAGGCGCTCGGCCCGATGCTGCGGCCACGCAAATAATCGCCTCGCGAAAAGGATTGCTCACCATGACCTATCAAATCGTATTGCAAGCCCAGGAAGCGAGTGCCGCCCGACTGGCCGCGTTCGCCACCTTGTTCAAAACCGATGAAGCAAAGGCCAGCGCCTGCTTTGCCCGCGCACCGATGACGCTGAAATCCGGCATTGACGCCGATCTCGCCGAGAAGTACCGGATGATGTTGGCGAAGGCCGATATCGCTGTTGAAGTCAAAGCGATGAAGGCCGACCACGCTGCCGCCACCGCTGCGGCCACAACCGTGATGTCCAGCGCAGCGGTGCGCGCCGCCGTTTCCGCGCCGGTGGTCAACAACAACGGCGGTGGCGATGGTCAACCACCGGCGCTGGCAGCGCATGGCAACGGCCAGTGGTCCAGCGACAATCTGCCGGGATTCAAATTCCGCATCGAAGGCCGCCCGGATTTCGGTTTCCTGACGGTCAAGCTACCGGCCAACAAAACGCTGAAAGTCGAAGCCTCGGCGATGGCAACGATGGACACGCACATGAAGATGAAAGCCAAGCTGCGCGGCGGCCTCGGGCGTTTCATCAGCGGCGAATCGATTGTCGTCAACGAATTCACCGCTGAAGGTGCACCGGCGGAAATCGGCATTGCGCCGGCTTCGCCGGGCGATTTGCGCCATGTTTACCTCGACGGCACGACCGTCTTCCTGCAGAACTCGGCGTTTGTTGCCGCCGACATGGGCGTCGAGCTGGAAACGAAATGGCAGGGCTTCACCAAAGGTTTCTTCTCCGGTGAAAGCCTGTTCCTGATCCGCGCCAGCGGCACCGGCGATCTGTGGTTCAACTCCTACGGCGGCGTCATTGATCTCGATGTCGACGGCGAGTATGTGGTCG
>DASUEK010000324.1:0-12390 GCA_036275115.1 Permianibacter sp.
GGATCTGGTCGTGCTGAGCTATGGCAACGGCTATTACCTGTCGCGACAGGCCGAGAAAATCCTCCGTGAGCAACATGGCGTCAAGGTCAAGCTGGTTGACCTGCGCTGGGTGGCGCCGTTGCATGTCGATCAGTTGCTGAAAGCGGTCGATGGCTACAAAAAAGTGCTGATTGTCGATGAGTGCCGCAAAACCGGCTCGCTGTCGGAAGAAATCACCACCCACCTGGTCGAGCACTGCAAAAAGCTGCCGCAGATCAAGCGCATCACCGGCAAAGACAGCTTCATCACCACCGGCACCTCGTGGCAGTACCTGCTGCCGAGCACCGACGACGTGGTCGCCGCGGCACTGGCCTTGCACAAGAGCAAGTAAACCGCTGCAAGCGAAAACCGCGCCCGGCCGCCCTGCACGGCGGTCGGGCGCGTTATCATTCAGGCTACTGCGTTCCCTGCCAGGTCATCCGCCACATGGATTGGCGCCAGTTTGCCGAACTCTACATCCCGCTCATCGCGACCGGTCTGCTGCTGCTGATCGGTCTGACTCGTTTGCGCTATCAAGCCAGCTCCAGTGCCAACAGCTGGGGCTGGGCGCTGGCAATGGTCTTCATGCCGTGGCTGGCGGTGCCGGTGTATCTGCTGCTGGGTAGCCGCAAAGTGTCTGCGCGGCAACGACGCAAACGCCCGCTGCAATTTGCCAGTCACCATGACAGTTGCCCGCCGTGCACCCGACTGGATCGGCTGATTCAGGCCTACCATTTACCAGCCGCCAGCACCGGCAACGCTATCCAGTTTTATTCGTCTGAACACGGTGGCCTGCAGGCATTGGTCGAGCTACTGGAAAGCGCGTCACGCGAAATCGATGTCTCGGTTTACATTCTGCGCGCCGACCGTACCGGCCGACGCGTGGTGGAGTTGCTGGCAGAGAAAGCGCGCGCCGGGGTCAAGGTGCGGGTGCTAGTGGACGGCGTCGGTTCCTGGCTGTTGTCAAACCGGGCGCTGCGACAGCTGCGCCAGAATGGCGGCGAATTGGCCGTTTTTCACCCGCTGCTCAAGAGTTTGCTGACGGGTCGTGGCGGCTTGCGCAATCACCGCAAGCTGGTGGTGATTGATCAGCACAGCGCTTGGACCGGCGGCGCCAATCTGGCGCAGGAATACTTTGCCAAGTTGCGCAAACAAAAACCCTGGCGCGATTTGGTCGCAGTAGTACGCGGGCCTGCCGTGCAAGAACTCGCAAGCATTTTCCGCTCCGACTGGCACTATGCCACCGGACAGAAATCGGCCGATGTGCCACACGAAACTGCCATTAGCAGCACCGGCAGTGCTGGCCATGCGACGCTGCAGGTGTTGCCATCAGGGCCCGATGTCGAAGACGAGCCGCTGCTCGATGCGGTGCTCACAGCCATTTACAATGCCGAACGCCAGATCACCATCCTGTCGCCGTATTTCGTGCCAGATGACAGCGTCCAATTTGCCTTGGAATCGGCGCTGCGCCGCGGCGTTCAGGTCAAGATCATCCTGCCGCGCAAATCCGACAATTTGCTGGTCGATGCTGCCCGCAAACTGGCGCTGTCCTCGTTGCTGCGGCATGGCCTGAATCTGCGCGCCATCCATGGCCGCATGATGCACGCCAAGGCCATCATCGTTGACGATGCGCTGGCCATCATCGGCTCGGCCAATTTTGATTACCGCAGCTTTTTCCTGAACTACGAATTAAGCCTGGTGCTCCATGACCGCGCCAGCGTCGCCGCCCTGCAGCAATGGATTGATGACACCTGTGGTCAGGCGCAGGACTGGCCAAAACTGAAGCCACTCGGCCCGCTCAGCGCTTCGCTGCTGCATTTGATTAAACCGCTGCTATAGCAGCTATCGCGTCGTTTACGGTCATCGATAAATGAAATGGTTTTGTGGGAGCGGCGTTAGCCGCGGTCTTTATCTGGCAAACTGTCGCGGCTAAAGCCGCTCCCAAAACATACGGAATGCTTGCGAGTTCTCGCTACGGAGCGACAAATCCCGCGAGCGCCCGATAGCGCTCGGCAAGGTCGGCACTGGCCCGGTATTGCCAGGACATCAATTCCCGCCGTTCCGGATAATGTTTGCGCAGCCAATCAAAGGCAACGCGGCGATCATCGGCTGCGGACAACGCACCGCGCATCGCCGCATCATCATGGCGCGGGTCGTAACAGTGCAGCAGTTGCGCCAGCAGTTGTGCTGGCGCCGTGTCAGCCTGCAACTGGCCCTGCCCTGCTGGCGGCAATTGCCAACGTGCCGCCGCGCCCGCATCGAAACCAAAATGCTGACAGAACGCCGCGTGAATCATGAAGCTGCCATTGAGCTTGCCTTCGCGGCTGTGGCCGGCAATGTGCGGGGTCGCGAGATCCACGTTATCGAGCAGCACCTGTGGCACGTCGGGTTCACGCTCCCAGACATCAAGCACAGCCGCATGTGCAGCATCGGCGCGCAGCCAGTGTTGTAGCGCGTCGTTATCGACGACCGGACCACGGCAGCTGTTGATGATGACCCGGGCGCGACTGCTCGCCAGACTATCGGCGTTGAGCCAGTGATGGGTCGGATGATCGCCAGCGCGTTGCAGGGGCACGTGTAGCGTCAGCACATCCGCATCAAGCAGCTGCGCTGCCGTCACGCCACCACCGGGCAACCTTGCCGCTGGCACGAACGGATCGCAAACCCGGAACGGCCAATCGAGCGCAGTCAGTTTGGCGGCAAGTCGGCTGCCGACATTGCCGTAGCCGAGAATGCCGATGACATCCTTGCCCGGAGCAAACTTGCCGCGCTCGGCCAGCACCAGCAGCGAGGCCAGCACGTATTCCGCGACCGCCGTGGCATTGCAGCCGGGCGCATTGGCGAAGCCGATGCCGTGCGCGGCCAGCGCAGTCTGGTCGACATGGTCGGTGCCGATGGTGGCGCTGGCGACGAAACGTAGCCGACTGCCAGCGATCAGCGACGCATCTACCCGGGTGACCGAGCGGATCAGCAAGGCGTCGGCATCGCGGACTGTCGCGGCGTCGATGGCCCGGCCCGGCCGCAGCACCAGCTCGCCAAATTCGGCGAACAGCTCACGGACCAAGGGGATGTTCTCGTCTGCAACCAATTTCACGGTGTCGAAATCCTGACGCTACGCCAGCCACTACAAATAGCCTGTTCAGCCCTGATGCGGGCTGGCGCAAAGTGGTATTTGGAATATTGCTTTTCGCCGGCAGCGCGCTTAAGATTCTTTTTAGATGAATCTTAAAGGATGGCCGCCATGAGCACTCCGGTCTTTATTCCGCTGGTTGACCCCAAGGCCAGCAAACCGAACTACCCCGCCGTTCTGGCGCTGGGGTTCCGGCCATTCTACCTGCTCGGCGCGCTCTGGCTGGTGCTGGCGGTACCGATCTGGATGGTCATGTACGGCCACGGTCTCATTACCGGCAGCCACCTGCAGGCCATGGACTGGCATGGCCACGAAATGCTGTTCGGCTTTGCTGGCGCCATCATCGTCGGTTTTCTGTTCACCGCGGTGAAAAACTGGACCAATCAGGACACTCCGACCGGCTGGCCACTGGCCGGCATGGCCGGGATCTGGATTGCCGCCCGCCTGCTGCTGATGACCGGCTGGAGCGAAATCGGCGCCGTACTCGATGTCGCGTTCTACCTGCTGGCCGCCGCCGGCATCGCGCGACCGATGCTGCGCAGTGGCAACAAACGCAATCTGTTCTTCATCGCCCTGCTGGGCGTCTTTGCCTGCGTGTCCGGTTGGCAGCATCTCGCTGCGATGGGCCTTGTCGGTGGCCTCGATAGCCGCGCGCTGATGCAGCTGGCGCTGGCCGCTGTCACCATCATCGTCACGGTGATCACCGGCCGCGTCATCCCGATGTTTACCAGCAACGCGGTCGCCGGCGCCCCCGTGCGCAAGTTCGTCTGGCTGGAACGCGCTGCCATAATCAGCGTGATCGCGCTCGCGTTGCTCAGCGTGTTGCCGGTGCCGGCCTCGCTATTTCATGTCACCGCATTGCTCGCGGCATTGATTCACGGCTGGCGCTGGTGGAACTGGGCGCCGCACTGGACCTTGCAGAAACCCATTCTGTGGATTCTGCATGCCAGCTATTTGTGGTTGCCCATCGGTTTCGTGCTGAAAGCGCTTCCGACATCCTGGACGCCGATGGCCGGCCTTCTGTCGACTCACGCACTGACCGTCGGCGTCATCGGCGGCCTCTGCATCGGCATGATGACCCGCACGGCGCGCGGTCACACCGGTCGGCCATTGCACGCCAGCCGCGCGGAAGTGTGGGCCTATTCGCTGGTTCTGGCCGCAGCCGTGTTCCGGGTGTTGCTGCCGCTGATCGTGCCAGATTTCTATCGGCTGTGGACCAGCATATCGAGCCTGTTCTTTATCGGCGGCTTTGCCATTTACGTGGCGGTGTTCGGACCGTGGTTGATGCAACCGCGTGTCGATGGCCGACCGGGTTAATGGTAGTTTTGCCGGAAAATTTTCGGCATTGCTGCCATCGGCATAAAACGGGCCGTGTTTCAGCCGGGTGGTATTTCTGCCGCCGTTTTCACGCCCCTTGCAAAGCAATTCAAGCACTTGCCCAGATGTAATCTGTAAGCCTTGTCAAACTTCGTTACGCGTCGCAATGACCTGCTGAGCCATTCCATCTGTCCTGTATGCGACAACGCAATCGCATTTCCCGTCTGTGCGTTTCCCATACAAGGAGAGTCATCATGCGTAAACTCGTTCTGCTCACCACTACCACCACGCTGCTCGGTCTCAGTGCCGCCGCCAATGCCGGCGTGCGTTATCTCGCGGCGGATGACAGCACCGAATCGAAGCTCTGTGTCAGTGCCGCGGTCGACAAGCATTTCCGCTTTGAAAACAAGGTGGAGTTGTCCGGCATCCCATACAAAACGGTTGCCGCCAAACTGGAATGCAATGGCGTCAACATCGCGCAGTTCAGTGCCGATGCCGGCAACAGCAAAGTCGCGCGGAAACTGGAGCGCTATTCACCGATGCGCGGTGAAGTGCAGATCCGCCAGGCGCAGGCGAAGCAACATGACGGCAAGGATGTTGTGGTGCTGGTGAAAGGCGAATGACGCTGGCCCGAGCGCCGCGTTGGTCAAGCCGTGGGGCTTGGCTGACGCGGCCCGGCAGGCGTCTGCGTCAATCCGCCTGAACCCAAGTTGCCGGCTGAAGTGCACAAAAGCAATTTGCGCCCCCCGCGTATTCGAACGCTTGAAACGCGCGAATCAGGGCGTGTGGAACAAAACTCTCGGCTGGCTGCAACGGCGAGAAGGGAAAAGACGGTGGCACCTCAGGTCGGCGACAGAGCGCCGACCGCTCGCGTGGTGCAAGCCACATTGGTGGCTTGCCTTGATCCACGCTCGCCCCCACGGGTATTCCAACCCCTCCGGGGTTCGAATCTGGGCGTGCTGAAAGAGAATCTCGGCTGGCTGCAACGGCGAGAAAGGAAAAGACGGTGGCGTCCCCACGGGGATTCGAACCCCGGTTACCGCCGTGAAAGGGCGATGTCCTAGGCCTCTAGACGATGGGGACGCAGAAGGCAAAATTGCCGACCCGTTGCAAAGGCCGGCGCATTCTACTGGCCGTACCCCACCCTGTCAAAGACCTTTACGGCCCGGGCCGAAACTGTGAATCGACTTCAAAAAACGTTCGTAAGTTATTGTTAATCAAGTAATCGGTATCTGTATCTGGAACTCGGCGCCGCCCAGTGACGCCTGACCGATGCTGAGTTTGCCGCGATACGCCTCAACGATTTCCGCTACCACCGACAGCCCTATGCCCTGTCCCTCGACCTGGGTATCCAGCCGGCCACCACGACTCAGCACCGCCGCCCGCTTTTCCGGCGCGATGCCGGGGCCGTCGTCACCAATGCGCAGCACCAGCCACCAGACACCGCGCTCGTCGCGACGCTCTTCGGCTCTGACCTGAACGTGCCGGCGAGCAAACTTGCAGGCGTTGTCCATGATGTTGCCGAGCACTTCCAGCAAGTCACCCGACTCCCCGGCAAAGCGCGGCGTGCCGATGATATCGAGCGAAATCTGCATGCCTTTGCCGGCATACACCTTGCGCAGCGCATCGGCCAATTGCTGCAAAGGCTGACTGACTGAAATCAGCGCTGCAAACGGCGTGCGTCCTTTGGTGACCGCGCGTTGCAACTGATAACGCACGATGCCGTGCATGCGCTCGACCTGTTCACGAACCTGGCTGCGCAAAGCCTCGTCGCTGATATCGGACTGGGTCGCCCCCTGCAGCACAGCCAAGGGTGTTTTCAGGCTGTGCGCCAGATTCGACATGGTCTGGGCGTAGCGATTGCGACGTTCGTATTCGCTCTGGATGAACAGGTTGATGTTGTCGGTGAGTGGTTGCAGCTCGCGCGGGAATTCACCTTCCAGCCGTTCGGCATGACCCGCTTCGATGGCCCGCACGGCGCGCGCCACTTCGCGCACCGGCCGCAACCCCCAACGCATCACCGACACCAGACCGGCAAGCAACACCAAACCGAGAATGCCGAAACCCAGCCACAAAGTGCGCCGGAACAGTGCCGTGGTCGCATCGAATGCAGCATTCGATTCGAGCACGCTGAAGGTATAGCGGCTTTCCTGCCGACCGACGCCCTCCCAGATGACGTCGTAACTCGCGCCGACCAGCGACTCTCCGCGCTGTTGCCACTGAATGAACAACACTTTGCCCAATTCACCAGCGACAAAGCGCGGCGCAGGCCGGTTCAATGCCGACGCCGAGCGCCACAGGATGCGGCCGTTGGGATCACTGACATAGCCATATATGCCGCTGTCGATCTGATTGAAGCGGTCATCGCGCAAAAAATCCGGCAGGTTGATACGGCCGGGCTGGATCTCATCGGCCACAGTCAGCAGCGAATAAAGCTGGGCTTCGAGCCGGCCGCGCTGCTCCGCGCGCAAGCTGGTGAAGAAAGCCCGCTCCAGCACAAATGCCGCAAGGATCAGAAAACCAAACAAAAACGCTGCGGTCACCAGCAACAGCCGGCCCCGCAGCGATTTGGGCAGCTCGCGCAGACGCTGCCATGGTCGGTGAAGCGCTCGCTTGAGCATCAACTGGCTTTGAGGTTGAACCGGTAACCGCGGCCGCGCAGGGTTTCGATCGGCTGCAGATCGCCATCCGGATCCAGCTTGCGCCGCAAACGCCCGACAAACACTTCCAGCACATTGCTGTCACGATCTTCATCCTGATCGTAAAGGTGCTCGGTCAGTTCGGTTTTGGAGACGACCTTGCCCGGGTGGTGCACCAGATATTCGAGCAAGCGGTACTCATAGGCGGTCAGATCCAGCGCCTCACCATGGCGGCGCACCGCCTGCGCGACAGTGTCGATCTCGATCGGACCGAAACGCTGCACCGGGTTGGCAAACCCCGCGGCCCGGCGCTGCAGGGCCGCCAGCCGCGCCAGCAATTCTTCTACATGAAAAGGCTTGGTCAGGTAGTCATCCGCCCCGGCTGACAGGCCGCTGACTTTCTCCTGCCAGTGGTCGCGCGCAGTCAGAATCAGAATCGGGTAACTCTTGCCTTTGGCACGGGTGCGGCGAATCACCTCCATGCCATCCAGTTTGGGCAGGCCGAGATCCATTACCGCCACGTCGTAGTTGTATTCCAGCGCGAAATAGCAGGCCTCTTCGCCATCCGCGGCGACGTCGACCGCATAGCCTTGCGCCTTCAAGGCCTCGGCAAGCTGACTCCGCAGCGCCGGTTCGTCTTCCACAACCAATACCCGCATGCTTTTCCCCACCCCAACAAAGGGTCTCAGAAACTGATCACTTCCCCGGTATGGCCGTCGACGTGCACCGTGCGAACGCGGCCATTCTCGGTCAGGATTTTGACCCGGTATACCGGCGGGCCACGGCTTTCAATCAACTGCACCGACAGCACGCGGCCTTTGACCGCCCGCAGCGCCGCCGCAACCGCGCTCGACTCCGACACCGATGCGGACGCCATCAGCACTGGCATCAGGATTTGCCCTGACGCAGGAGATGGCAACACGGCGACCAGCAGTGACGCGGACAGCAACAGCAGGCAGATAGTTCGGACAAGGTTCATCATCGGAGCGATTCAGACCATTTGCGCGACAGTGTAACGGGCGTGGTGGACAACAACCAAACCTTGCCCGCCGACACAGCGGTCGCCACGCCAATCACCGGGAAGTCTACGCGTGTCGGTGCCACGCACATCACGGTACCGGTCGGACATCAACCTGCACGCGCAACGAGCGGCCCGGATCATGCGGCAGTTCGGTTTCATAGGTGCGGCCGTCATAGCGATAGACCACGCGATAACCGACGATCCGCTCTTCGGTGTAGCTGCTGTCGATGGTGCGGCAGCGGGTCTGCCAGTCGCGTTCGACGGTTACCTGACGCGGGCTGACATCACGCCCAATCTGGGAACCGACCACCGCGCCAATGACGGTACCCGCGGCTTCATGGTCCGAATGCCGGCCGGCATGGTGACCGACCACGGCGCCAATCAGCGCGCCCAGCGCAGCACCACCACCGGAACGGCGTTCGCGGTGATACTCCACCGGCACGTCCTCACAGACTTCACGCGGTTCACTGACCCGGACGGTACGGGTGATGGGGATGCTTTCCAACACGGTGGCATAGCCATAGTCGCTGTCGCGATCGCGGTCATGGCCACGACCGCGGCCGGGATGCTCGTCCCGCGGCAGTGCCGATGCCGTTGTCGCCAGCACAAGACTGGCCAGCAAAGCGACCAGCAGACGAGAAGGCGCGAAAGAATTCCGGGTCATGGCAACGACTCCCATTCAGTGACGTTGCCAGACTAAGCGGAGCAGCCTGAATTGCTCCTGAATCAGGCGGCCAGTTTTTGGGCCAGCGCTTCCAGCTCTTCGCGGTTGTTGCGCAGCTGGTCGAACTCACCCTCCACTTCTTCGCTGTTCAGATGCAGCGAGCTCATCACCGCCTCCGGCAGATGGCTGCTGCCGGCATCGCCGATATTGAGCCGCTTGAGCAGGCGATTGGCGATTAACACCAGATTGGAATACACCGCATACGGACTGGAGAACTCTTCCTGATGATGCCAGCGCACCGCCGTAATGAGCTCATCCGGCATGTGCCAGGCCTGCATCAGCCAAGCCCCGATCTCCTCGTGGGAGACGCCAAGGACATGACGCTCGATCGCATCGACCTGCACCGACGGGTTGGCGGCGACGTAACGATTGACCAGGAAAAATTGTGGCGGGAAAACATGGCCCAACAGCAGATGACCAAAGTTGTGCAATAAGCCGGACAAATACACCATGCCACGCTGCGGCCGGTATTTGGCTGGCATGCGCTGACAGAGCCGTTCTGCCAGCACGGCGCAGAGAATCGAATGGCTCCAGAACGCTTTCAAACCGAGGGGGCCTTCGCGTGGCACTTTCAGTGAGCGCCCGACCACGATACCCAGTGACAGGTTCAGCACCATTTCGAAGCCCAGCACCCGCATGATCGCCATCTCCAGCGACGGGATGCGACCACTGAAACCATAATACGGTGAATTCGCCCAGCTCATGATCTGGGCCGCGAGACTTGGGTCGCGGTTGACGACATTAGCCAAATCGCGTGCGCTCGCGTGCGGGTCCACCCGCAGCTTCATGATGTCAGTTGCCATCTCCGGCATCGCCGGCAAATCAAAGGTTTCCTGCACCCGCTGTTTCAGCCGCATCGGCATGAAATGGGTCACGACTTCTTCCTGCGCCATTTCGGACACCGCTCCCTTCAGCGCATCCGGTGGCAACGCGATCTGACCGCAACTGACTTCGCCGAGCAGGCGACGGAATTCCGCTCTCGAAAAACCGAGCAGGCTTTCACCATTGCCGCTTTCACAATAAATCCTGTCGTGACTGAAAACCGCTTCATCACAGACAGCTTTCCAGTTGAACACATTGACCAATGCCGGTCGGCACTGGCCGACACAGCCGGCAAAATGATGCTGCGCTTCCGCACTGGCGAGGACATCCAGTTCACGCAAGGTCAGCGCCTGCAGCGCCTCGAAATCGAGCAAGTAATTGGCCGGCACCAATGCCGCCAGTCGACCTTGGCTGTCGGACAACGGCACGACACGAATGATCGCTTCCGCAGGGATGCCGATCTCGTGCGCGACTTCCACCAAGCTATGCCCTATGGCATGGGGTACCACATCGAATTGGGCATTGGCATTGGCCAGCCATTCTTGCAGCCGTGACGGCAGCGCCATGACAGATCCTCCCTGCGTGGGCATCTGACAAGCATAGTCGGCTTTGGCCGGGAACGCCGTGTCGGCAAGGTGATTGCGACACACCATCTGGTCCACAAAACCACGCAAGCCCGACACGGCAAACGACGCGCCAAACGCAAGGGAAAAGCAAAACGGACAACAACCGGAAAACAAAAAACCCGCTGGGACATTGCTGTCACAGCGGGTTTTTCTTGTTTGGCGCGCCCGGAGCGATTCGAACGCCCGACCGCCTGGTTCGTAGCCAGGTACTCTATCCAACTGAGCTACGGGCGCGTTGGGGCCGCTATTATGCCGATTTCTGATTCTCTGTCAATTTTTTTATCTCTCTTTCGAAAGAAAACTGACATCGTTCAGAAACTGGCGGAGAGGGAGGGATTCGAACCCTCGATAGAGCTTTTGACCCTATACTCCCTTAGCAGGGGAGCCCCTTCGGCCTCTCGGGCACCTCTCCTTCGCAGCGGCCGCGAATGTTACCGGAACGCCGCGAAATTGCAAGCAACAGTGCACATTAGTTTGCAACTGCTGCAAAAACGATCAGCTCTGTTCCTGATCGTCATCCGCGCTAAAACCGTGGGTTTTCTCGCGCTGAATGCGCAGATAGATTTCTTCGCGGTGCACCGACACTTCTTTCGGCGCATTGACGCCGATACGCACCTGATTGCCTTTCACACCCAACACCGTGACGGTCACTTCGTCACCGATCATCAGGGTCTCGCCAACACGGCGGGTCAGAATCAGCACTGTCAGTCTCCTTTAAACTAGCTCGGGCCTACCCATTGCCACAGCACCGGGTTTGCTATTGTTCTGGCCGCCGGCCCGCAGGCGGAAAAAAGGTCGCGTATTATGGGGCCTGCGTACAGACTTTACCAATAGACGTTAGGCAAGTCTTATTCACGTCCACGACTCGCCGCCCCTGTAGTTAAGCACAGGCGTGAAGAATCGCTTATTCAGCGGCGGCAATCTGGTCCAGCTCGAACGCCGTGTGCAGGGTCCGCACCGCCAACTCCAGATAACGCTCCTCGATCAGCACCGATATCTTGCTCTCGGAACTGGTGATCGCCATCAGATTGATGCGTTCGGCCGCCAGCGCTTCAAACAGCCGGGTGGCCAGCTCCGGATGCGTCCGCATCGCGACACCGACCACAGAGACCTTGGCGACATGGCTGGACAGCGCAATCGCCTCGGCCCGCAGGAACTCGCACTGCTTTAACAACAGCGCGCGCGCCGCCGCCGCCTCAGCGCGGGCGACGGTAAAACTGAAATCGGTACGGCGACCGGCTCGCGGGGTCTGGGTGATCATGTCCGATTCGATATGAGCGCCCGCCAGCGCACCAAACAGGCGCGCCGCCGTGCCCGGCTCATCCGGCACATCCGTAATAGTCAGCTGCGCTTCCTGGCGACTGAACGCAATACCCGAGACCAACGGTGCTTCCATGCCGGCGCTAGCCTGCCCCTGCTCAAAGGTAATGAGGGTGCCCGGGCCTTCTTTAAAGGTCGACAGCACCCGCAGCGGCACTTTGTATTTGCCAGCGAACTCGACCGAGCGGGTCTGCAGCACTTTCGAGCCCTGGCTGGCGAGCTCCAGCATCTCCTTGAAGGTGATGCTGTCGAGCCGGTGCGCTTCCGGCACCATCCGGGGATCGGTGGTGTAGACGCCGTCAACATCGGTGAAGATCTGACACTCATCGGCATTGAGCGCCGCGGCCAGGGCTACCGCCGAAGTGTCACCGCCGCCGCGGCCAAGCGTGGTGATGTCGCCATTCGGGGTGATGCCCTGGAAACCGGTCACCAGCACCACCTTGCCGGCATCGAGTTCGCGGAAAATCCGTTCGGTCTCAATGTGCTCGATACGTGCCTTCATGAACACGTCATCGGTGTGCACCGGCAGCTGCCAGCCCTGCAGCGACAAGGCCGGACAGCCTTTGGCATTCAGTGCGATGGCGAGCAGCGCATTCGACACCTGTTCACCAGTCGCGGCCAACGCGTCCATCTCACGGGCGGACGGGTTATCTGCCAAGGCATTGCCAAGTGCCAGCAAGCGGTTGGTTTCACCGGCCATCGCCGACGCGACCACAACAACGCGATGGCCTTGCGCCTTGGTCGCGATGATCTTGTCGGCGACATGCCGGATG
>DASUEK010000325.1:0-24601 GCA_036275115.1 Permianibacter sp.
CGCCGGCCGTCCTGAACAGGTCTCACCAGCCAACTGGTTATTTGCCGACGGCAGGCAAATCGCATTCAATGGTGCGACATGCAAGGATTTTCCCTATGTCGCAACTGCACTGGCAACGTGCCGTCCTGAAAATTGGCAGCAGCCTGATCGCGCCGGAACGCGACGGCCTGTCGGATCGTTACCTCAAGGCCATCGGCCAGTTCATCAGCGCCGCCCAGCATCAGCAACGGCAGATCGTGGTCGTGTCGTCCGGCGCGGTTGCGGCCGGCCGCGCCCGTTTGCCGCAAGCGGGTGATCGCAGCCGGCAAACCCTGGTGCGCAAGCAGGCACTCGCCGCCGTCGGCCAAGCGCAAGTGATGCAATGCTGGGCCGCACAGTTGGGTGCACCGGTCGCGCAATTGCTGCTGACCGCCGATGACTTGCAGGACCGGCACCGCTTCGTCAATGCCCGTAACACACTGCGCGAATTGTTGGCGCTCGGCTGCGTGCCGATCATCAACGAGAATGACAGCGTCGCCACAGACGAACTGAAAGTCGGCGACAACGACAATCTCGCTGCTCATGTGGCAGCACTGGTTGACGCCGATCTGCTGATCATCGGCAGCGATATTGACGGACTCTATGACAAGAACCCGCGCCAGTTCGCCGACGCACGCAAGATCCAGGAAGTCGCCCGCATCGATGCCGCGATCATCGCGATGGCCGGCGGCAGCGGCAGCAGTGTCGGCACCGGCGGCATGATCACCAAGCTGCAAGCCGCCGAACGGGCGACCGCACGCGGCATCTGCACCGTTATTGGCGATGCCCGCAGCCGCGATCTGTTCGACAACCTGCTGCAGAATCAATGCAGCGGCACCTTGTTTTTGGCCCACGGCGAACCGTTACGGGCACGCAAACACTGGCTGCAACACACCCTGCCGAGCCGTGGCAGCGTGCAGATTGATCTCGGTGCACTGCAGGCGCTGCGGCAACGCGGCGCGTCATTGCTGCCATCCGGCATCAAGGCGGTCAGTGGCGACTTTGAACAAGGCGATGCGATCGACATCCTGTTGCAGGACAGTGATGGTACCCGGGCGATTGGCAAAGGCATTTGCCAGTACGATGCCGCCGCGCTGAACCGCATCCGTGGATTGCGCAGCGAAGACATCGCCCGGCTAATCGGTGAACTCGGTCAGGAATGCGCCATTCACCGCGACGATTTGGTGCTGTATCCGGAGCAAGGCTGATGACAACTCTCCCGCTTTCCGATCGCCAATGGCAGCTGCAACAGCAGGTGCAACGCTGCCGCGATGCCGGCCCGGCCCTTGCCGCCCTACCGCTGGCGCAGCGCAACCAATTGCTGCGCGACATGGCCAATCAGATTGCTGCCGAACAAAGCGCCCTGCTCGCCGCCAATGAGCAGGATCTGCTCGCTGCGCGTGCGCGTGGTGCCTCATCGGCGCTGCTGGATAGGCTGGCGCTGAATCCGGCCCGTATCGAGGCACTGCAGAGCAGTCTGCACGAGGTGGCGGCACTCCCCGACCCTATCGGCCAGCGCCGGCCATTCAGCCAGCCGCTGTCGGGCATCGCGGTTTACAAGCAGCGCATCCCGCTCGGCGTGATCCTGATGATTTACGAAGCACGGCCCAACGTCGCTGTTGACGCCGCTGCGCTCTGTCTCAAATCCGGTAACGCCGCGATGCTGCGCGGCGGCAGCGAAGCGCGGCACAGCAACGCGGTAATCGGCGAGCTGTGGCAACAGGTATTGGCCAGCGCGAACCTGCCGCCGGCGGCGGTCACCGTACTGACCGATGTCAGCCACGATGACGTCAATGTGATGCTGCAATGGGACGAGCTGATTGATCTGGTGATCCCGCGTGGCGGCGAAGCGCTGATCCGATCGGTGGCGGCGCACAGCCGCATTCCGGTAATCCGGCATTACAAGGGCGTCTGCCATTTGTTTGTCGACGCCAGCGCGGATGTGGACATGGCCATACGGTTGCTGATCGACGGCAAGTGCTCGCGTCCGGCGGTTTGCAACGCGCTCGAAACGCTGCTGGTGCATGCCGACATCGCCGAGGCCTTCCTTCCGCGTGCCGTTGCCGCCCTGCAGGCCCGTCAAGTCGAGCTGCGTGGCTGTGTGCGCAGCCAGACCTTCAGCGATCACATGGCTGCCGCCACGGCCGCCGACTGGGACACGGAATACCTGGATCGGATCTTGAGCATCCGGATTGTCGATGATCTCGCTGAAGCCATTGCGCATATCCGCCGGCACGGTTCGCACCATTCGGAAGTGATTTGCACGCGTGATGAGGCCAACGCCGAGCACTTCCTGAACACGGTGGATGCCTCGGTGGTGCTGGTGAACGCCTCAAGCCGCTTCAATGACGGTGGTGAGCTTGGCCTGGGCGCCGAGATCGGCATCGCAACCACCAAGCTGCATGCCTACGGGCCGATGGGCCTGGAATCCTTGACCGCGGAAAAATTCGTCGTGATCGGTCACGGCGAGGTGCGCCATCCGGAATCACGGCAACCGTAATCGCGCCGACAGGAATCGCGCCCACCGGAATCGCACCCACCGGAATCGCACAACCCGCAGCAATCAGACAACGTCAGGATTGCGCTGGCGCAAGCCCCAGAGCATCACCAGCGCCGCCAGCACACAGGCGGCGCTGGCCATCAGATACGTCGCCTCGCCACCGGCGCCATCGCGCCACAGCGCACCGGCCAGCACATTCCCTAGTGCGCCGCCAACACCGTATGACAAGGCACTGTAAATCGCCTGCGCCCGGCCACGCTGGTGCGATGGAAATTCGCCGTACAAAAAATGCATCGCCAACGAATGGATCAAGGCGAAGCTGACCGCATGCAACACCTGAATAAATAGCAGCAGCGGCAAATACTGCGGCCAACACGCGAGCAGCAACCAACGCATGGCGGTGATGAGCAAGGCGGCGAGCAGCAAGCGCTGGAAAGGCAATGCCGCGATCAGCCGTTTGGCAAACCAGAACATGACGATCTCGGCCAGGACCCCGAGCGTAATCAGCCAGCCACTTTGGCTGGCGCTGAATCCCAAGCTGCGCAGGTACAAATCGAAGAAGGTGTAATACGGCGCGTGTGAAACGGTCACCAAGACCGCCGCCAGCATGAACGCGAGCACGGACGGCTGCAGCAGACGGCTGCGCAAGCGATCATGGCGCAACATGTCGCGATGGATTTGTTCGTGCTTGGGCAGCAGCAAGGCGCTGAGCATCAGGACCGCGGTAAACACCAGCACCACCGGCTGCATGAACCGCGCGCCGTACCACTCGACGCCGTAGCCGACCATCAGCACAGTCACCAAATAGCCGACCGATCCCCACAGCCGGATGCGGCTGTAATCGCTGCCGGTCTTGGCGGTTCGGGTCAAGGTCAGCGCTTCGGCCTGCGGCAGGATGGCGTTCCAGAACAGCGAGTACGCCGCCATCGCCAGCAACAGTGGCAAGGCCAGGGTTTGATCGAGACCGATCACGAGACTGATCAGCGACATCAACACACCGACCAGCAACACCCGATGACCGGCGTGATAGCGATCCGACAGCGCCGCCCAGCCGTACGGCGCGGCAATGGTGGCAAGTGAAATGACCGCGCTGCTGAGCCCGATGGTGAAGGAATCAAAGCCGAGCGCATCAAAATAGCGGCCGCGATACGGCACGAACGCGCCAAGCACCGCGAAATAGAAAAAGTAGAACGCCGATAAGCGGGAGAATTCGTCGCGCGACATAGTGACTACCGGTCAGCGAAAGCGTGACTATCCTTCAGTAAAAGCTACGTACCCACGCCAACGCGCGGATCCGGCTTCGCCGCTCAGCCCGCAAAGTATTGCCGCAGCTCTTCCCGCGAAATCAGAAAGACGCCGTCGTCGCTGTGCTCAAACTCGAGCCAGGTAAACGGCACATTCGGGAATTGATCGATCACATGGCGCATGCTGTTGCCCACTTCGCAAATCAACAGGCCACCGGGGGTCAGAAATTGGGCCGCTTCGTTCAGCAGGCGCCGAACGAAATCCAGGCCGTCTTCACCCGACTCCAGCGCCAGCGCCGGTTCATGCTGGTATTCCGGCGGCACCGAGGCAAAATCTTCGGCATCGACATAAGGCGGATTGCAGACGATCAGATCGTACTGCTCGCCGACCAGCTCGGTCAGGCCATCGGACTGGATCAAAGCAACCTGCTCTTCCAGCTGATAGGCCGCAACGTTTTGTTCGGCAACGTCGAGCGCGTCAGCGGAAATATCGCTGGCATCGATACGGGCCTCGGGAAAGGCATGCGCACAGGCGATGGCAATGCAGGCGCTGCCACAACACAGATCCAGAATGCGCTCAGGTTCGCGCTCGCCCAGCCACGGCTGGAACCGGTTCTGAATCAATTCGGCAATCGGCGAGCGCGGGATCAGCACCCGCTCATCGACAATGAATTCGAGATTGCAGAAATAGGCTTTGCCGGTGATATAGGGCAACGGTCGCCGGCTGTTGATGCGCTCAGCGGTCCGCTCGGCAATCAACTGCCGTTCGCTACGGGTCAGCCGGCACGGGCCAATCGCTTCGATGTAGTGATGCGGCAATTCCAGCGACTGCATCACCAGCGCGCCAGCTTCATCCCAGGCGTTGACCGTACCATGGCCGTAAAACAAATCGTGTTCGGAAAACCGGCTCGCCGCCCAGCGCCAGAAATCCTGCGCGGTACGCAAGTCATCGACGGCCTGCTGGATCTCCTGCTCGCTCAGACTCATGCCTGCTCTCCTGCAACCTGTTTTCCTGCCGCCTGTTTTGCTGGAACCGTTTCCGGCAACACGTCCGGCACGCTTTGGCATTGGCCCAGCAACTGCCGCATGCTGCGCTCCACCTGCCCGGACAGGTCTTGCCGCTGTTCCAGCGTGAAACGCGACGCATCGATCGGCGTGCCGATATGCACTTCGGTATCGACACCAAGGTTCAGATTGAATGTGCCCTTCGGCAACACTTTGCTGATGTTCCGGATGGCAACCGGAATGATCACCGCCTGGGTATCAATGGCGAGGTGAAAGCAGCCCTTCTTGAACGGCAGCAGCTCACCATTGGGTGAACGCGTACCTTCCGGCGACACCCACAAGACAATGCCGCTTTCCATCTTGGCGCGCGCTGCCGCCAGATCTTTCAGCGCCTGCTCACGGTTGTGCCGGTCGATGAAAATGAACTCGGCCGCCCGCATCGCCTGACCGAAAATCGGAATACGCGACAGCTCTTTTTTCGCCAACATGCGCAAGCTGCCAGGCAGCGCAACAAAGCTGAGCGGAATGTCGTAATGGCTGGCGTGCGTACACATGACGATGTAACGGCGCTGCGGTTCGATGGCCGGCATCGTGCCGACCACTTGCCAGCGCAAATCGATCAAACGCACCAAGGCCGATGACCAGCGACGGCAGATGTCATCAATGGCCGGTCGCGGTTGCCGGGTCACGGCGGCGGTCCAGAGTGCGCGCAGGCAGTACCACAGCGTCACACAGACGCTCGCTGCCATCAGCGCCAGCAAATGCATCAAAGAGGCTTTTCGCATGAGTGAATTATCAGCCAGAAAGGATTACGTCAGAGCCGAACCCGGCGCGGCAAATGCCCGCGTCAGCCTGGGTCAAATTCGGCCAACAGCCGCCAGTCTATCAAACCCGCCCCGGCCTGATGGCGCTCGATGACACAGAGCGCGCCGGTCTGGAAGCCGCGCTCGGCGCCGACAAAATAGCCCCGCAGGCTTGCCACCAAGGGCATGTGGCTGGCCGCCAGCAACACCGGTCGCTGTGGCCCTGCCATCAGCGATTCCAGCGTCGCGGCCAGCAGCGCACCGGTCTGGACGACATCCGCGTCCGGAACAAGTAACGATTCGCGGCTGATCGGCTGTGACAGCGCCAACTGCTGCTGGATGCATTCTGCGCTTTGTTGCGCTCGCCGATACGGACTTGCCAGCAGTGCAGTCGGCACATAGCCCTGCGCGGCCAGAAACGCCGCGCTGCGCGCCACCTGCGCTTCGCCCTGCGCCACCAGCGCGCGGGACGCATCGTCGAGCCGATAGGGCTCAGCTTGACCGTGCCGAAGCAGAATCAGCAGCGGATTCGCCAACAGGCTCATTTCGATTTGGCCAACTGCTTGGCGCGATCTTTCAGGGCCGGTAAAAACCGGCTGGCAAGCCGTGGACCAAATTCGCTGACCACCAGACCAGAGGCAAAGTTGGCCAGCGCACTGGCGCGGCGAAAATCCCAGCCTTGGCAGCGGGCGTACAAAAACGCACCCGCAAACATGTCACCGGCGCCGAGCGTGTCCTTGACGGTGACCGGTTCGGTCGGCGTCTCGATGAAATGATCGCCATCGAACGCCAGGGCGCCTTGGGCTCCGCGGGTGATGACAAAAGCAATCGCGTGATCACGCAACTGCTGGGCGGCAGTGAAGACATCGGCCGCGCCGGTAAACGCCATCGCCTCGGCCTCATTGCAGAACAACAGATCCACGCCATCGCCGATGAAGCTGCGCAAGCCGTCACCGAAATAGCGCACCATGTTCGGATCCGACAATGACAGCGCGATGGCGATGCCATGCCGGCGCGCTTCCTTGCGGGCGATTGCCACGGCCTCTCGCGCTGACGGCGAACTGGCCAGATAGCCTTCGATGTACAGGTATCGGCTGGCAAGCAGCGCTTCGCGATTGAGATCGGCCGGGCCGACTTCACCGGTGATGCCGAGGAAGGTATTCATGGTCCGATCGGCATCCGGCGTGATCATCACCAGACACTTGCCGGTCTTGCCGTCATCGCGCACCGTGCTCGACAGATTGGTGTCGACGCCGTTGGCTTTCAGATCGGCAAAATAGAAATCCCCCGGTTCGTCATTGGCGACCTTGCACGAAAAAAACGACTTGCCGCCGAGCTGCTGCAAACCGATCAGGGTATTGGCGGCCGAACCACCACAGGCGCGTTTGTGTTTCTCGCCCTGCAGCTCGCCGACCAGCTCGTCATGACGCGATTCTTCGATCAGCGTCATCACGCTCTTGCTGATGCCAAGTCGGCTCAATTCGGCAACGCTGACTTCAAATTCATAGTCCACCAGCGCATTGCCAATGGCGTAAACATCGTAACGCGACATGCCTCTGTCCTTTTGCTCGCCGGCGTCAGCCGGCAGACCCCAGAAAAACGCTCGCCAGTATGATGGTGAACGGCTACAGCGGTTTGCGATAAATCCGGTCGCAGCGTCCGACATGCGGTGACCCGCACTGCGCGACATAACCATTGCGCTCGTACAGCGCTATGGCTTCCTTCAACACGCTGGCCGTTTCCAGTTGCATCTGCCGGTAGCCGCGCTGGCGCGCTTCGGCCTCGGCCAATGCCAACAACCGCTTGCCCAAACCAGCGCCGCGAGCGCTCGGATGCAAGTACATCTTGCGCAATTCGCAGCTATCGGACGATACCGGAACGACCCCCATGGTCCCTACCAGCATCCCATCCCGGTACACCGCGAAAAACTCGCCACCCGGCTGACGATAGTGGCGCTCAACATCGAGCACATCGGCATCGACGCCGCCCGCATCGGGAACCAGGCCGTACTCCGTCAACACCGCAACAATCAGCGCCTGCATGGCCGCCCCGGCGTCGGCCGGCGCAGGCAAGATTTCAAAACCGTGGTAACTGATACGCGTCATGACAAACAAGCGTCCACATCCGGAATGCCGTTCATTGTAGAAGCCTTGCGCCAACCTCAACAACGCCGGCCAGTCGCGCCAATAAAAAAAGAGCCGCATGGCGGCTCTTTTTTGGCACCAGCTGCGCGACCGGCAATAGGCCAGGTCGACAGCAACGTGAATGCCTCAGGGCATGGCGTCCAGATCGGCACCTTCTTTCTCGACCACCGGCGGCATCAGATCTTCGCGGTTCAAGCCGATATCCAGTGCGAAACACGACGAGATATAGACCGACGAATAAATTGCCGAGAACACACCGATCAACAAGGCCAGCGAAAACTCGTGAATCGACGGGCCGCCGTACAGGAACAATGCCAGACAGACGATGAAGGTCAGACCGGTGGTCATCGTGGTACGGGCCAGCGTCTGGTTGATTGACTGGTCCATCAAATCAATCAGATTGGCGGTGCGGGCATGGGCCTTGCGGAAATTCTCCCGGACCCGGTCGAAGATAACGACCTTGTCGTTCAGCGAGTAACCGAGGATCGCCATGACTGCGGCCAGTGCCGTCAAATCAAAGTTCCATTGGAAAATGGCGAACGCCCCGAGCACCAACACGGCATCGTGCACGGTACCGATGATCGAACCGACCGCCAGCTTCCATTCAAATCGGAACGCGACGTAGATCAGCACCGCGATCACGGTAACCAGCGCCGCCATCGTGCCCTGTTCAGCCAGTTCATCGCCGACTTGCGAGCCGACAAAGTCGATCCGCTTGAGCTCAACCGGATCTTTCTTCTCACCAGCCAAGGCCGCCAGAATCTGATGGCCCAATTGCTCATTGCTGACACCTTCGCGGGTCGCAATGCGCACCGACACTTCGCGCGCCGTACCAATGTGCTGCACGGTTGCATCGGCGAAATCGGCACTCGCCAGACGGGCACGAATCTCTTCCAGATCAACGGCATCGGCATAACTTGCTTCCACCAAGGTACCGCCGGTGAAATCGAGGCCAAAGTTCAAACCTTTGACGGCGAGTCCGCCAATGCTGGCCAGCATGAGCAGACCGGACAGCACATAAGTGACCATGCGCCAACGGAAAAACGCAATGTTGGTTTCACCGTTCCAGAATCGTTGCAAAGCATTCATCGTCTTGATCCTTAAAACAGCAAACCGTTACACGTGAATCTTTTTGACATCGCGGCCACCGTAGATCAGGTTGATGATCGCACGGGTACCGGTGACGGCAGTGAACATCGAGGCCAGGATGCCGATACAAAGCGTGACGGCGAAGCCCTTGATGGTGCCCGAGCCCACACCGAACAACACCAGACCGGAAATCAGGTTGGTCAGGTTCGAGTCGGTAATGGCCTGCGAAGCTTCATCGTAACCGCGCTGGATCGCCATGGCCGGCGACATGCCACCGCGCATGTCTTCGCGGATACGCTCGTTGATCAGGACGTTGGCGTCGACCGCCATCGCGACACCGAGCACCAGACCGGCAATACCGGGCATGGTCAACACCGCCCCCGGGATCAGTGACATCACCGCAACGGTCAGCGCCAGGTTCATGAACAGCGCGATGTTGGTGGCGATACCGAATACTTTATATTTGAGCAGCATGAAGCCCATGACCGCAGCCAGCGCGATCGCCATGGCTTTCATGCCCATGTCGATGTTGTCCTGACCCATCGACGGACCGATGGTGCGTTCTTCAACGATCTGGATCGGTGCAGTCAGCGCGCCGGAACGCAGCAGCAACGCGAGCTCTTGCGCTTCCGCCGGCGAACCAACACCCGTGATTTCAAAGCTCGGACCAAATACGCCGTTGATGCGGGCCGCGTTGATGACCTTGACCACCCGCTCCTGCCGCACCGGCACCATCTGGCCGTCGACTTCTTCGTAAACCGGCTTGAACTCGATCAGCACCGACGCCATCTGTTTGCCGACGTTGGCCTTGGTGTTGGCCAGCATGCGCTGGCCGCCCTTGCCATCGAGATCGACACTGACTTTCGGGAAGTTGTTCTGATCAAGGCCGCTGCGCGCACCGACAACGTTTTCGCCGCGGACGATCACCTGCTTCTTGACCAGATGCGGCTGGCCGTTGATTTCGTACAGCAGCTCGGAATCGGCCGGAATACGGCCGGCAAGCGCGTCCTGAACGTCGCGGTCTTCATTGACCATGCGGAACTCAAGCGTCGCGGTCGCGCTCAGGATTTCGCGGGCACGGGCCGAATCCTGCACACCCGGCAATTGCACCACGATGCGCTCGGCGCCTTGACGCTGGATCACCGGCTCGGCAACGCCGAGCTCGTTGACCCGGTTGCGCAGAATGGTCAGGTTCTGTTCGACCGCCTCGCTGCGCGCGGTGCGCAGTGCTTGATCCGACAGCGCGGCGTTCAGATAAAAAAACTCGCCTTCGCTGCCATCGGTCACGACCAGATCCGGGTTCTGTCGACGCACCGCGACAATCGCCTTGTCACGGCTGTCGGCATCACGGAAGCGCACTTGTACGCCGCCTTCCGCACGGCGCTGCGACGAGGCATAACGCAGACCTTCTTCGCGCATCAGCGACTTGAAGTCTTCGGCCATCTGCTCTTCGCGCTTGCCGAGCGCGGTTTCCATGTCGATTTCGATCAGGAAGTGGATACCGCCACGCAAATCCAGACCGAGTTTCATCGGGCTGGCGCCGAGCGCGGTCAACCACGCTGGCGTCGCCGGTGCCAAGTTCAATGCCACGGTGACATCGCCACCCAGCGCCTTGCGCACCAGTTGCTGTGCTTTCAGCTGATCTTCGGTATTGTTGAACCGAATCAGAAAATTGTCGCCCTGCTGTTCCACGCTCTTGAACGGCAGCTTGGCGTTGTTGAGTACCTCACGCGCCTGCGCGATTTGCGCTTCGGTCAGCTGAGCACTGCGCTGCGCCGACAGCTGCAAGGCCGGATCTTCGCCGTACAGATTGGGCAGGGAGTAGATGATGCCGAACAGGAAGACAATGCCAATCAGCAGATACTTCCAGACCGGATATGTGTTGATCGGCCGTACAGCCGGAGTCCCGAAAAGCATGAGGGTGAATCCTTGAATCCCGCGCGTTCTTGAGCACCGTTGGCGCAGACAGCGAGGTCTGCTTTCACGGCATCCGGAAAGCAAGCGGGGAGCGTTTTGGCGCTCCCCGGCTCCGAATCAGTTGCTGTAAACGTTTTCGATGGTGCCTTTCGGCAGCGTGGCCGACACGGCGTGTTTCTGAACAATGATTTGCTCATTGTCGTTCAGCGCCACCACGACGAACTGATCCTTGATCTTGACGATCTTGCCGACGATGCCACCGATGGTGACGACTTCATCGCCTTTCTGGATCGCTTCCAGCATGGCCTTGTGCTCTTTGGCACGCTTCGACTGCGGACGAATCAGCATGAAGTAGAAAATCAGGCCGAAGATCACCAGCATGATAATCGGCTGCCACGGCGAAGGAGCGGCACCAGCAGGAGCCGCACCGGCGGCAGCAACAACAGTCAGAAGGCTCACGTTTTGTTCCTCTTACTTACTCAGTTTTTGTGTCGTAGTTACCGTCAATTGCCGGGGTTTTCCGGCCCAGACGGGCGTAGAAGCTATCCACGAAGGCGGCAAGGGTACCGGTTTCAATGGCCCCGCGCAAACCGGCCATCAGCCGCTGGTAATAGCGCAGGTTGTGGATGGTATTGAGCCGGCCGCCCAGACCTTCATTGCATTTGTCGAGGTGATGCAAATAGGCACGGGAGTAGCGCTGGCAGGTGTAACAATCGCAGCCCTCTTCAACGGGCCGCTCATCGCTGCGGTATTGCGCATTACGCAACCGCACCACACCGTCGCTGGTGAATAAATGAGCATTGCGGGCATTACGGGTCGGCATCACGCAGTCGAACATATCGACACCACGCCGCACGGCTTCGACGATATCTTCCGGTTTGCCGACGCCCATCAGGTAGCGCGGCCGATCGGTCGGCAGCTGAGGCGTCACGCCATCGAGCACGCGCAGCATTTCCGGTTTCGGCTCGCCGACCGACAAGCCGCCGATGGCATAACCGTCAAAGCCAATCTGGGTCAGGCCGGCCAGCGATTTGGCGCGCAGGTCCAGATGCATGCCGCCCTGAACGATGCCAAACAGTGCCGACGGATTGCCCGCATGGGCCTTCTTGCTGCGTTCGGCCCAGCGCAGGCTGAGCTCCATCGATTTCTTGGCGACTTCCCAGCTGGCCGGGTACGGCGTGCATTCGTCGAAGATCATGACGATATCCGAACCCAAACTGCGCTGAACTTGCATCGAACGCTCGGGATCAAGCCAAACCACCGAACCATCAATCGGCGACCGGAACTGGACGCCGGCTTCGGAAATCTTGCGCATCGCGCCGAGGCTGAATACCTGAAAACCACCGGAGTCGGTCAGGATGGGCCCCTGCCAGCCGCCGAAGCCGTGCAGACCACCGAGCTTTTCCATCAGCTCCGGGCCGGGCCGTAGCATCAAGTGAAAGGTATTGCCGAGGATGATCTGGGCGCCGAGCTCTTTGACCTCATCCGGCGTCACGGTCTTGACTGCACCGTAGGTGCCAACTGGCATGAACGCTGGGGTCTCGACCACACCACGGGCAAAGGTCATGCGGCCGCGACGGGCCGGACCATCGGTGCCGAGCAGTTCGAATTGCATGCCGCTCATGCGCCGGCCGCCTGATTTTGTGGCGCATCATCTCGAGTCAGGAACATCGCATCCCCATAAGAAAAGAATCGGTACTTTTGTTCTACAGCTTCGCGATAGGCCGCGAGGATGCGGTCCCGGCCGCTGAATGCCGACACCAGCATGAGCAAGGTCGATTGCGGCAGGTGGAAATTGGTGATCAAGGCATCCACCACCCGGAACCGGTAACCCGGATAGATGAAGATGGTGGTGTCGCCGGTGCCGGATTCAAGAGCGCCGCCGGCCGCGGCCGACTCCAGCGAGCGCACCGAGGTCGTACCGACGGCAACCACCCGGCCGCCACGGGCCCGGGTCTCCGCGACCGCCTGCACCACTGCCGGGCTGACCTCGAACCATTCCGAATGCATGGTGTGTTCTTCGATGCGCTCGACCCGCACCGGCTGAAACGTGCCAGCCCCGACATGCAGGGTGACATGTGCCATGCGCACCCCCTTGGCGGCCAGTGCGGCCAGCAGCGGCTCGTCGAAATGCAGGCCGGCGGTCGGCGCAGCCACCGCGCCGGGCACGGCGGCATAAACCGTCTGGTAACGATCACGGTCGGTCGCTTCGTCTTCCCGTTCAAAGTACGGCGGCAGCGGCATATGGCCCTGTTCGGTCATCAGCTCGAACCAGGAACGCTCGGAATGAAAGCGGTACAAATCGCCCTCACGGCCAAGCACCGTCACCTCGCCACCGGCCGCCAGCGTCAGCACCATGCCGTCGCGCAGGCCCTTGCTGCTGCGGCCATGAGCCAGCACCTCATGGGCGCTGAGTACCCGCTCGACCAGAATCTCGACCTGGCCCCCGGTCTGCTTCTGGGCAAACAGCCGCGCCGCCAGCACCTTGGTGTTGTTGAACACCAGCAGATCGTTTGGCGTCAGCAGCTCAAGGATGTCGGTGAACTGGCGATGCGTGATGGCACCGGTCGGGCCGTCCAGACAAAGCAAACGGCTGGCGCTACGCTCCGGCAAGGGGTAGCGCGCGATCAGCTCATCGGGCAAGGAATAATCAAAATCGGACAGCAACATGGCGAGAAAATGAACAACCACCCGGCGTGGGCGCGCTAGGGTAACCAACTCAGGCGAGACATACCAGCAGGAGCGTTGACCGGATCGTTTGCTTTGTTATACTGCGCGCCCTCCGTGCCGGAGTGGTGGAATCGGTAGACGCGCTGGACTCAAAATCCAGTATCCGAAAGGGTGTGTGGGTTCAAGTCCCACCTCCGGCACCAAAATTCAGAAAGCCCGCTCCCTGCGGGCTTTTTGTTTTCTGCGATTTCCTTGTTTTCCGCAGGCGTTCGGGTTTTCCGGCAGGGTTTTGTTTTACAGGCCTCGCGCGCGCCAACATCGAAACACCGGCTTCTGACGTATGATCCCGCCATGAGCAAGCGAGCCTCCCATACCGACGACGAACTGGCCCTGTTCCGGGCCGAGCTCGCCGACGTCAAACCACTGCCGGCCGAGCCGGAAGTCGCCCTGAGCACCGCGCCTGCCCTCGACGCTGCCGCCGTTGAGGCGCGCCGCGTCGCCGCGATTACTGATCAAAAACACGACAGCAATTACCTGTCGACCACCGAACCACCGCTGGTCGACCCGTACGCTGAAATCGGTTACCGCCACGACGGTGTCCAGCTCGGTGTGTTTCAGGCACTGCGGCAAGGCAAATACGAAACTCGCTACGTGCTTGATTTGCACCGGCGCACGGTCGAGCAGGCGCGCAAGGATGTGTTCGATTTCATTCACGATGCGGTCAAACGGGAACAACGCTGCGTGTTGATCCTGCATGGCCGTGGCGTGCGGGCGCCCATTCCGGCCTTGCTGAAAAGCTATGTCAATGTCTGGCTGCAGCAGATGCCGGAAGTACTGGCATTTCACTCGGCGCAGAAGCGTGACGGCGGCACCGGCGCGGTCTATGTGATGCTGAAGAAAGGCGATGACGCCAAGCAGGACAACCGCGAACGCTACGGAACACGTTGAGCAGATCGCCGATTCACGTATCACTGTCGCTCGGCGAAGATCAAACAAAAACGGAGCCTGTTGGCTCCGTTTTCTTTGGTGGCCGCAACTGCGGGCTGATTCGCCACCCGCAAATGAGCCCGCAACCGCTCAGTCTTTCTTGAACGAATCGTGGCAATTCTTGCAGCTGCCACCGACCTGACCGAAAGCCGCTTTCCACTGCGACGGGTCCGCCGCCTGTGCCGCCGCAACGAAACCGGCGGTTGCCTGCTTTTGTTTGTCGATAGCGGCCTGGAACTCATCGGCTTTCTGCCAGATGCTGGGCAACGCCTCGGTGTCCCCCTTGTCGGAGCCCGCCGGGAAATGCGCCTTGACGTTGCTCCACTGGGCATTCGACGCTGCTTCCAGCGCTTTGGCGTGACTCAGCAACTTGGCTTGCTGGCTGGCGTCACCGGCTTCGACCAGCTTTTTGATCGCGCCCATTTCCTTTTTGAATGCCTTGAAGCCTTCTTTACGTGCTTCAATCGGATCGATCGATGCCACAACACTGCAGCTCAAGACGACCGCGCCAAGCGCAAAAGCCAAACGTTTCATCTCATCTCCTTGTTCTTGAAAATCGTATTGTTGAAAACCGTCTCAATGAAAATTTGCAAAGAAACTCTTGCGGCCATTACTCGGCATAAATCGCAATGCTGCGATCCCCATGGCGGTCGATCGACGCCCGGTACATGCCCTTGCTGTTGAACGGCAATGCCACGTTGCCCTGCGCGTCGACGGCGACGATACCGCCCTCGCCGCCCAATTTGACCAGTTTGTCCTTAACAACCGCTGAAGCGGCCTCGGCCAGCGGCTGCTTCAGGTATTCAACACGGGCACAGATATCATGTGCCACCGCGGCGCGAATGAAGAATTCGCCGTGACCGGTGGCCGAGACTGCACAGAATGCATTGGCATAGGTGCCGGCGCCTATCACCGGCGCATCCCCAACCCGGCCCCAGCGCTTGTTGGTCATGCCGCCGGTCGAAGTGGCCGCCGCCAGCCGGCCGGAACGATCCAGCGCGACAGCGCCGACCGTACCGAACCGATTCTCCTGCTCGGAAAATCTGTACGATTGCTTGCGGCCTTTGGTTTGGTCGGCGTCTTCCGACAGGCCGGTGGCGTCTTTGTCCTGCTGCAGCAATTTCTGCAGCTGCTGCCAACGGCGCTCGGTATGAAAATAGGCCGGCTCGACCAGCTCGACTTTCTGGGTCCGGGCAAAGGCTTCGGCACCGTCTCCAATCAGCATCACGTGCGGCGAGCTGTCCATGACCCGGCGCGCCAGCGTGATCGGATTCCTGACCGTGGTGACACCGGCGATGGCGCCAGCGGCGAGCGTGCTGCCATCCATGATCGCAGCATCGAGTTCGTTTTTGCCTTCATGGGTAAACACCGCGCCCTTGCCGGCATTGAACAGCGGCGAATCTTCCATCACCCGGACGCTGGCCTCAACCGCATCAAGGCTGCTGCCGCCCTGCTGCAGAATGCGGTAACCGGCATCGAGCGCCTGCGCGAGCGTGTCGCGATACTGCTTTTCCAGTTCCGGCGACAACTCACTGCGCAAAATGGTGCCGGCACCGCCGTGTATGGCGATGGCAATCGGCGCGTCGGAAGTCTCTGCTGCCGCCGACACGGCGCTGCCTGTCAGTGCTGTCATCAGCAACACTCCTGTCAGTCGTAACCGGCTCATGCGCGGGCCATCCCGAATGCGAGCAGATTGGCCACCGCGAGTCCGAGGATCACGGTGATGGTCAACACCGTGCCAACAAAGCGACCGACACTCACTTTCGGTGATCGGCTCAGCCCGAATGCATGCAGCAGGCGGCCGACCAGCAAGGTCGCGCCGAAAATGTGCAAGGTCATGGCACTGCCTTTGTTGAGCTCAAGTGCCGCCAGCAGAGTTAGCGCGATCGGAATGGTTTCAATGGCGTTGCCATGGGCGCGAATCGCCAACAGCAGGGATTTTTCACCACCGTCGCCAACGCCGATTCGGTGTTTCCATCGTTTGGCAACAATGCGCAAAATCAGCACAATGATCAACAGACCCAACAACGCCGCGTAAAAACCGGTAATCGGCAACAACATCAAGGCATACTCCGATAATGTCGGCAGCGCTGCGCCGACCATGCAGGTCCGGCAAGGCTACGTGAGCTCGCAACAGACTGACAAGTCGGCAGCGGGCCGGCATTTTTACCCCTTGCGACTACGCTGACGGTCATCACGTTGGCCTGCCACAGCGTCATAGACAAAAAAGACGACACGCACCACGACAACAACAAGCATGATGACAACAAGAGGAACCGCCTTGTGAAAGTTTCCGCCACCGTTGCCGCCATCATCGAACGTGACGGCCGCTTTCTGGTCGTCGAAGAGTCCGACAAGCAGGACGGCAGACGGGTGCTGAACCAGCCCGCCGGCCACGTCGAACCGGGCGAAAGCCTGATCGCCGCCGCCATACGGGAGGTCGCCGAGGAAGCCGGACTGCCGTTCACACCGGACGCCGTGGTCGGCGTGTACCGGCTGACTGCCCGCAATGGCCGCGATTACCTGCGCGTCTGCTTTGCCGGCACAGTCCCGCCGGAGGCTGTCGCCCAGCCCTGTGATGGCGACATTCACGCCTGTCACTGGCTGACGCTGCCCGAGATCATTGCCTTTGGTCCGCGCAGTTCGCTGGTACTGCAGTGCATTCAAGATTATCAAGCCGGCCAACGGCTGCCACTGACCGCCTTTTCGGTCTACAAGACCGATGACTGAGGTCAGCGACCGGTCCGGTCTGGCGAAAACTTGACCAACCCAGCCATGCTAGAATCCGCGCCCCATTTTCTGCCCGACTTCTGAGTTTGCCCATGAGCACTGCCCCGCGCGTCATCGTCGGTCTGTCCGGCGGCGTCGATTCCTCGGTTTCGGCCTGGCTGTTGAAGCAGCAGGGCTACCGGGTCGAGGGCCTGTTCATGAAGAACTGGGAGGAAGACGACACCGACGAGTTCTGCTCGGCCGCGCAGGATCGCGCCGATGCCCAGGCGGTCGCCGAGAAAATCGGCATTCCGTTTCACACGGTCAATTTCGCCGCCGAATACTGGGACAACGTCTTTGAGCATTTCCTGACCGAATACAAGGCCGGCCGGACACCGAATCCGGACATCCTGTGCAACAAGGAAATCAAGTTCAAAGCCTTCCTCGATTTTGCCAAGCACCTCGGCGCCGATTACATCGCCACCGGCCACTACGCCCGCCGCGCCGACGTCAACGGTCAGGCGCAATTGCTGCGTGGCGTCGACGGCAACAAGGACCAGAGTTACTTCCTTTACACCTTGCAGCAGGCGCAGCTGAAGCATGCGTTGTTTCCAGTCGGCGAACTGGAAAAGCCGGAAGTCCGCCGCATTGCTGCCGAGCAAGGTTTTGTCACTGCCGAAAAGAAAGATTCCACCGGCATCTGCTTCATCGGTGAACGCCGGTTTAGCGAGTTCCTGAGCCGCTACCTGCCGGCCCAACCGGGCAATATCGAAACGGTTGAAGGCAAGATCATCGGCCGTCACAGCGGCCTGATGTACCACACACTCGGCCAGCGCAAAGGCCTCGGCATTGGCGGCCTCAAAGGCGCCGACGAATCACCATGGTTTGTTGTCGCCAAGGATCTGGATCGCAATGTGCTGGTGGTCACCCAAGGCCACGACGACTCCTACCTGATGAGCACCGCCTTGCACGCTGGTCAGCTGCACTGGGTGGCCGGTGCGCCGCCGGCGGCGCGCTTCGATTGCACCGCCAAGGTCCGCTACCGCCAGCACGATTTCCCGTGCACGGTCAGTGTTCGCGCCGATGGCACGGTCGATGTGAGCTTCCCGGAGCCACAGCGCGCGGTCACCCCGGGCCAGTCGCTGGTGCTGTACACCGGCGAGGTCTGCCTCGGCGGCGGCATCATCGAATCGACCACCGCGCTGCGGCCGCTGCCGGCCCGTTCGCTGGCCGAAAAAGTCTGATTTTTCGCAAGGTTTTTCGCCCGCTTCGTTGACCGGTTTTGCTTGACCGGTCAAAACCGCCTCCGTATCGTGCAACTCGGCTCGGTTTACCCCCTCTAAAGGGGTGCCGTTTCCTGCAACGAGGTGAGCAAGCAATGGAATACAACGCCCAAGGTTACAGTCCGTCGGTTTACGCCGGCGTCGAGACGCGCGCCGCGGAAATCAACAAGGTTTTGAAGAACACCTACATGCTGCTGTCAGCAACCTTGCTGTTCAGCGCGGTGATGGCTTATGTCGGCATGCTGTTCGCGCCGTCGGCCAGCCCCTGGATCTCCCTGATCGGTGCGCTCGCACTGCTGTACGGCGTACACAAAACCGCTGACTCGGCCGCCGGTCTGGCGCTGGTATTTGCCTTCACCGGCTGGATGGGTTTCTGGCTGGCCCCGATGCTGAATTTCTTCCTCGCAAAAGCTGGCGGCGGTTTGATTGTGCTGCAGGCGCTCGGCGGCACCGGTCTGATTTTCCTGTCGCTGTCGGCCTATGTGCTGAACACCCGCAAGGACTTCAGCTTCATGCGCGGTTTCCTGTTCGTCGGCGTGATGGTGGTGTTTTTCAGCGCCCTCGCGATGCTGGTTGCCAGCTACTTCTTCGGCGTCCACATCCCGATGCTGAGCATGGCACTGTCGGCTGCCTGCGTGCTGCTGTTCTCGGCCTTCATCCTGTATGACACCAGCAACATCATCCACGGCGGCGAAACCAACTACATTCGCGCCACGGTGTCGCTGTACCTGAACATCTACAACATCTTCACTAACCTGATGATGTTGCTTGGCATGTCCAGCGACGACTGAAGCACTGCAGCAGCTCACGCGCTACAATAAAGCCCGCTTCGGCGGGCTTTGTTTTTGCCCGCCCGTTTCACCCGTCGCCACCGAGACCGCCCGGATGAGCCACAAGCGCTTTGCCCTTTATGTCACCGCCAACCCGATCAGCCGGCAAGGCCAGCTGTCGGCGCTGCGCTTTGCCGAGGCGGCGCTGGCCAGCGGCCATCACATCGCACGGGTGTTTTTTGCTGGCGACGCGGTGCTGGTCGGTCATGCCGAACTCGATATCCCGAGCGACGAACCGGCACTGCAGCAGCGCTGGCAAACGCTGGTCGAAGCCGACGGCACCGAACTCTTGCTGTGTTCTGCCGCCGCGCAGCGCTACGGCCTCAAGGCCGATGCCAGCGGCAAACACAATCTGGCGGCGCATTTCAGCATCAGCGGGCTCGGCTCGCTGGTCGAATGCACGCTCGATTGCGATCGCGTCATCCATTTCCCGGGTTGAGGCAAGCCACGATGAAAACCCAGCACATCGGCATTGTCATCACCCGCCCGCCGCACGGCAGCGACAGCGCCAGCCAAGCGCTCGATACCGCCCTTGCCTGCGCCGCATTTGATCAACCTGTCACCGTCATCTTTCAGGACGACGGCATCTGGCAACTGTTGCCACAACCGGTTGCCAGCCCGCTCGGCGACAAATCCCTGCTCGCGCAATTTCATCTGATGCCGCTGTACGGCGTGGCGTCAGTGCGGATTTGCCAAGACAGCCTGCGCCATGCCGGCATCGATGCCGGCCAACTGGCCTTGAATGATGCGTTGAACAGCCTTGCCGAGTTGAAAAGCCGCGCCGAACTCAGCAACGAATTGGCCCAACTGGATCAGGTCTGGGTGTACTGAACCATGACGATTTCGCCCCTGCATACCGCGCCCAAAAAACGCAGCTTGCACAGCCTGCACACCGCCAGCAGCGAGGCGTTGCGCCGCGCGCTCGCGGTTCTGCAACCAGACGACGCGATCCTGCTGCGTGAAGATGCGGTGCTGCTGGCACGCCATGAACTGCTCGCCAATGCGCTGCTGCCGGCCCGTTACGCCATTCAAGCTGACATCGACGCACGTGGGCTCAATTCACTACTGCCGGGCTACATCCAGCCGATCAGCGAGCAGGCGTTTGTTGAGCTGACGCTGCTGCATGATCGCGTCATTGCCTGGTCCTGAATCACCATGAGCACGCAACCCACTTTGCTCGTCGACGGCCACAGCATCGCCACCGACAACCACGGTTATCTGCGGCAACGCAGCGACTGGACACGCGCCGTCGCCGAAGCCATTGCGACGCAGGAAGGCATCCAGCTGACCGCCGAGCACTGGCAGGTCATCAGCTACGTGCAAGCGTTCTATGACGAATTCCAAAGCAGCCCGGCAATCCGGCCGCTGGTGAAATACCTCGCCCAGCACTGGGGGCCGGAAAAAGGCAACAGCCTGTACCTGCACACGCTGTTCAAGGAGCCGGCGAAACAGGCGACCAAAATCGCCGGCCTGCCGAAACCGGCGCGCTGTATCTGAAATCTGGCATTGCTGGCATTTCGCCCACACTGGCAAACCGCCGGTAGCAAATTTGCGCGGCTGCCGTCGCACATCCTGCGACCTTTTCCTCACGCAATTGCCAGCCCCGATCCACGCGTGTATGGTCAGCCTCCTGCGTTGCAAGGATTCTCCGCCAATGTCGGATGGCTTGACACTCTCTGCACCTGCTTCGTCGGCAAACCGACGTAACGCGCTGCTTGCGCTGCTGCTGTTTGCGCCGGCCCCCACCGTCGGGGTTGCCATCGCGCTATACGGCACGCCGGGACCGCTCGGTTCGGCGCTGTGGGCATTTGCCAAGTTGTGGTTTTTGCTCGGGCCTGCATTGTGGTTTCTGCTCAAGGAGCGACAGCCATGGTCGTGGTCGCCGCTGGCAGCAACCCAGCGCACAGCGGGCGTCGTGGCCGGTCTGGCGTCCGGCGTGTTGATGGCCGCCAGCATCGTTGCCGGTTACTCCCTGTTTGGCAAAGGCCAATTTGATCCGGCGCCGATGCGCGAGCTGCTGAGCACCGCCGGTCTGTCATCCCCCGAACGTTATCTGCTGATGGCGGCGTACTGGACGTTTTTTAACAGTCTGGTTGAGGAATACGCATTTCGCTGGTTTTTGTACCGGCAATCCGAACAATTGCTGTCGCCGCGCTATGCCGTATTGCTCGCCGCGATCATTTTCATGGTCCATCACAGCGTGGCCTTGTCAGCCTACGTGCCGTGGCAACTCAATGTGCTGGCCTCGCTCGGCGTGCTATTCGCCGGCGTGATCTGGAGCCTGCTGTACGCCCGATATCGCAGTATCTGGCCGTGTTACCTGAGTCATATTCTGGCGGACATCGCGGTGTTTGCGATCGGTTACGACGCCCTGTTCGGCTGACCCGTCACCACCCGGAACGGATTGCCCTTCGCTCGCCGTTTTCAGGAATTCCGCTTATGCACACGCAACATCGCAACAGCACCACCCGCCGTGCCAGGGTTCTGCACTGGCTGACTTGCCTCGCCATCGGCGCGATCTCCAGCTTGAGTGTGACGGTGCAGGCAGGTGAAATTGCGCTCAGCTTTGACGACGCACCCCGGCCAGACGGCCACTACTTCAGCAGTGCCCAACGCAGTCAACATTTGCTGGAACAATTGCGGTTGGCGGGTGTGCAAGAAGCGCTGTTCTTTGTCACCACCAGCAACCTGACCGAAAACAACCGGCCGCAGTTGCTGGCCTATGCCGCAGCTGGCCACAAGCTGGCCAATCACAGCCATCGCCACAGCCGCCCGGATGCCTTGGGCCCGGCCGGTTTTCGCGAAGACTTGCGATTGGCTGATGCCCGGCTGCGCTCACTGCCGGGTTTCCTGCCGCTGTTTCGCTTTCCGTTTCTCGATGAAGGCAAAACCGCCGACACGCACCGGGATCTGTTGCAGGCATTGGCCGATCACGGCTATCGCAATGGCTACGTCACCGTCGACAACTACGACTGGTTTCTCGACGCGCAATTTCAGGAGGCACTGAAAGCCGGCAAGTCGATTGACTATGACAAGCTCAGGCAGGTGTACCTCGATCTGCTCTGGCAAAGCATCCTGTTCTATGACCGCATCGCCGTGCAGCAACTCGGCCGCTCACCGCGACATGTGCTGTTACTGCACGAAAACGATCTCGCGGCCTTGTTTATTGCCGATCTGGTGCGGCATATTCGAGCGCAGGGCTGGACCGTCATCCCGGCTTCGCAGGCTTACCAGGATCCCATCGCCGAACCAATCCCGGACACCGTCTTCCATGGTCAGGGCCGGGTCGCGGCACTGGCGGCAGCGAATGGCGTCAAACGTCGCGAGCTGGTGCCGGACAGCGAAGACGAAGCATGGTTGCAGAACCATTTGCAAGAGCAGGCCGTATTTCAGTGACCGCGATGGCTGACAACTGACGCGCATCGCACAGCGCAGCAAAAGGACAACAAGAACATGAGCATGGTGGTTTTCTGGTCGGCCTTTGTGTCCGGCTTCATCCTGATGGTGCTGGAAATGCTCGGCGGCCGCATTCTGGCGCCGTGGTTTGGTGGCGATATTTACGTCTGGGGCAGCATCATCACGGTGTTCATGCTGGCGCTCAGCATCGGTTACTTGCTCGGTGGTCGCTGGTCCTTGCACAACGCCAGCGTCCGCCGCTACGGCATCATCTTTGTACTGGCTGGTGTCCTGATGCTGCCGGTTGTCTATCTGTCGGAACCGATCATGGCGGCCATCTTCGATGTCATCATCGATCCGCGCTACGGTTCCTTGGTCGCCTCGCTGGTGCTGTTTCTGGCGCCCTCGGTGGTCATGGGCATGGTGTCGCCCTACTCGATTCGCTTGCTGACCCGCTCACGCGAAACCAGCGGCCACTCGGCCGGCGTGTTGTATTTTGTTTCGACCCTGGGCAGCGCGCTCGGCACGCTGGCAACATCGTTTTATCTGGTAGCCTTGGCTGAAATGAACCAGATCCTGTTGGTCGCCATTGCGGTCATGATCGGCAACGGCCTGTTGTTGCTGGCGCTGCATAAACGCTTTCCGGTTGCCTGACGCACGCTGTCGCTGACTCGGACTTTTCTGGACACCACCATGAAAACGCTGTTTACCGTTTTGACCGCAACGCTGCTGCTGGCCAGCACCACGGCCGACGCCAAAATCATTCACGAAGAACGCTCGCTGTACCGCAATATCCTGATCAGCGAACAAAACGGCGAGCGCTGCATGCGCTTTGTGGTGCATGACCGGGCTACCCATAACCAAAGCTGCTTTTATCTCGCCAACCCGCGCAAGCTGGTGTTCGACTACGCCAAGATGGTGATGGCCTCGCTGTTGGTGAAGCCCGAACCGAAAGAGATTCTGATTGTCGGCCTCGGTGGCGGCACACTGCCGGCGGTCTTCCATGAATTGTTGCCGAACGCCACCATCACCTCCGCCGAGATCGACCCCGCGGTCGTCAAGGCTGCAAAACGCTTTTTCAACTATCAGGAAAGCGCGCAGATCCAGACTGTCGTCATGGATGCCCGTGTTTACCTCAAACGAGCACTGCGCGAAAACAAAAAGTGGGATTTGATCATTCTGGATGCGTTCAACGGTGACTACATCCCGGAACACCTGATGACCAAAGAGTTTTTGCAGGAAGTGCGCAGCGCGCTGAATCCCGGCGGATTGGTCGCGGCCAACACCTTCGCCACCAGCCGGCTCTATCACCATGAATCGGTCACGTACGAAGCGGTGTTCCCGCACGTCAAAATGCTCGCCAGTCCACGCGGCAACCGGGTGCTGCTCGCGGCGCCAGAGCCGTTCTCACTGCCGGGACCGGATCTGGCCAGTCAGGAGTGGCAAGCCCGGTTCGATCCCTACGGCATTGATGTGAAACAGATTCTGGCGCTGGAAAAAGCTGCCAATTGGGACAAGAACGCGAAGGTGCTGACCGATCAGTTCGCGCCTGCAAATTTGTTGAAACACTGATCGCCAGTTTTTAGCGGCGATAGCGCGCTGGTCTGATCGATTGCCGCCGGCTTAACCGGCGGCAACGAGTTCCTCACAGCGGCCGTGGGTGACGACCACCGCACGGCCCTGATGCTGCCAGGTCGCGGTGAACTGGCGATCACCATCCAGCGTCAGCGTGATCAGCATCGGCGCGTACAGCTCGGGCGAATGCTCCGGGTCGAGCTGGCCGACCACTGTGGTGATGAAGCCGTCGGCCGTGACAAAACGCTGTGCTTTGCCGCCATAACAGACCGTCCACAGGCAAGCGCCGAGCACCGGCCCGTCGCTGTTGTAGAAGAACTGCTCCGCGTGTTGAAAGCCGTCGGTTTCACTCGCGCAACCATCGTTGCTGCAATGGTGTTTGACGGATGGCTGGCAGCGATACTCCGCCGCCTGTGCGGTCACCGTGACGA